>NZ_REFY01000005.1:0-300000 GCF_003841485.1 Natrarchaeobius halalkaliphilus
TCAGCTTCGGTTTCGCCGTAGTTGAGATCGCGGACGAGATCGCGGATGTGGACGACGCCCTGGACGTTGTCGAGGCTCCCCTCGTAGACGGGAATGCGGGCGTGACCGCTCTGGATACAGATGCTGATAGCCTCGTCGATGGCGGCGTCTTTTGGGACGGCGGTCATGTCGAGTCGGGGGGTCATGACCTCTTTGACGATGGTGTTGTTGAACCGGAAGATGCGCGTGAGCATCTCGTGTTCTTCTTCCTCTAAGACGCCCTCGCGCTCACCGGATTCGATCATCTCCTGGATTTCGTCGCGGGTGACGTAAGGGGATTCGATCGCGCCGGTGGAGCCGGTGAGTCTGTTGACCTGGCGGGTGAGGTAATCGAAGAGGACGATCAGCGGAAAGAGGAAGTATTCGGTGGCTTTGAGCGGTTTGGAGATGCGGATCGCCCAGGATTCGGTGTTTTCGACGGCGTAAGATTTGGGCACGCTCTCGCCGAAGAGAAGGACGATCGCGGTGATGCCGAAGGTCGCGAGGATAACGCCGAGCAGGCCACCGAAGTGAATCGAGAGCACCGCGGTGGCGATCGAGGACATCGCGATGTTGACGATGTTGTTACCCACGAGGATCGTCACCAGCAGCCGATGAGGGTCGTCTTTGAGCCGTTTGACCAGCGCCGCCCCCTCGGTACCGTCCTCGACCATCCCCTCGAGACGGTGTTTGGGAAGGTTGAACATGGCGATCTCGGACGAAGAGAAAAAGCCCGAGAGTGCGATGAGAACGACGACCGCGAACCCGCCCAGGAGCGTCACGGTCGACTCCGCGATTTCGAAACCCACCACGGGAACGTCGTAGGCGGCCACCATCATCTCGAGAGGAAGCGAGCGCGTCATTACTGTATAAATCATCAACACGAAAACTAATCACTTGCGGTTCGATGAGAAACGACTGACAGCCTTTTACACATTGTCCCTGTTCACGACTCGATCGGGCTGTCTCGTACTGAAGCATATCTCATCTCGGCTCACTAAATTGTGTATCATGTGGTAGTCTCGAATCGCACATCACGTGATACTCTCGAGTCAAATATCGCCTCGGATCGCTCTCGAGCAGTACCGTCCGTACCACAGCGGGACGGGTACGCCGTCCCTGTTCCCCCTCAACGTATCGTTCCGCTGTAGGATGTCTTCTCTGAACCTCATCGCCTCGGGTGGTCGAATCAGTCCCCGTTGCTCTCGACCGCTACTCGTTTGAGCTGGAACGTAACTTCGTGTTCGTCTTCGAACTGATCTTCGTCAACGTTGTACGTTTCCACCGTCGTTCGCCCGTCGGACGCGATCGTCGCGATTCTGAAGCGCGGAAC
This sequence comes from Natrarchaeobius halalkaliphilus, assembly GCF_003841485.1. Lineage (NCBI taxonomy): Archaea > Methanobacteriati > Methanobacteriota > Halobacteria > Halobacteriales > Natrialbaceae > Natrarchaeobius > Natrarchaeobius halalkaliphilus. Next base: position 1,352 of record NZ_REFY01000005.1, read on the forward strand.
GTGGTCGTCACCGACTTTCGTTCGCTCGATCCCCGGAATGTGAACGTGGTGGTTTTCCCACTCGTCTCGAGCGTACGTCGTCGTTTCGTGGACGCTCATGTGCGAGTGTCCGGAGAACACGGCGCTGACGTTCGGCATCGAGAGAATGCGATCGAAGTTCGCCGTTTGCATCGTCCGTCCCTCCGGAAAGACGTTCTGAGGTGCTGCGTGAACGAAGAGTACTGCCGGTAGGTCTTCGTGGGCCTCGAGTTTCGACTCGATCCAGTCCAGTTCCTCCTCGTCGAAGTCCTTCCCGTTTTTCGATGCCGTTGCAAAGACGAACAGCACGTCGTTGGCCGTCTTCACGTAGCTAATATCTGGAATCGCGGACGGATCGTCGTTCCACGTTTTTGCGTATTCGAAAAACCGGTCGGTACTCTCCTCGAGTTCCTCGTTGCCGAGAATCGGATAGAACGGTGCCTCCAGATCCTGGAGTATCTCGGTAGCGGCTTCGTACTGTACACGCGTCCCCTTGTGAGCGACGTCACCGATTCCGGCGACGAAGTCGAACGAACGGTCCTCGGCGAGCCGATTGATCGCGTCGATAGCGCTCTCGAAGTTGTCGAAGACTGGATCGGGCTTGGGCTCGAGATCCCCGACGATCGGCACTCGTAGTACGTCGCTGTCCTGGCCCGGAGACGACTGGTCGCCTTGTGTGTCGGAATCGTGTACAGTCATGGATACCTTCTGCTATCAGTTAGCACTTGCCGGTACAGCTATATTCCATAAAAACCTTTGGTTGTTCTCGTCGTCGATTTGGGACAGTTCGGAGGCCTGAGGCACGTACTTATTTATAGAAGCACAATCATAGCATCGTTCGACAATGAGCAAACGAATGCAACAGGGTCGTCCGATGATCGTAATGGGCGACGACGCACAGCGCGTCAAGGATAAAGACGCCCAGGAGCACAACATCCAGGCCGCACGAGCGGTTGCACGGTCTGTCCGTTCGACGCTCGGTCCGAAGGGAATGGACAAGATGCTCGTCGACTCGTCGGGTTCGATCACGATCACGAACGACGGTGTCACTATCCTCGAGGAGATGGATATCGACAACCCGACGGCCGAGATGATCATCGAGGTCGCGGAGTCCCAGGAAGACGAAGCCGGTGATGGAACCACGACGGCGGTCTCTCTCGCGGGCGAACTCTTGAAGAACGCCGGCGAACTCCTCGAACGGGACATTCATCCGACGCCCATCATCACCGGCTACCATCTGGCTGCCGAACGGGCGTCCGAAGAGATCGACGATATCGCGACTTCGATCGACTCTACTGACGTAGAGCGATTGCACAAGATCGCGGAGACTTCGATGACTGGAAAGCGAGACGAACTCGACAAGGAACCGCTCGCGTCGCTCGTCGTCGACGCCGTCTCGGCGGTAACGATAGAAGGCGAGGACGGTGAGACGAGCGTCGATCGCACGAACCTCCTCGTGGAAACGCAGACGGGTCGACACCCCGCCGACTCCGAGGTCGTTGACGGGGCCGTCGTCAACAAGGATCCAGTCCACGACAACATGCCGAGGTCGGTCGAAGACGCGAACGTCCTTCTGTTGGACGCGCGGATCGAAGTGACCAGCGCAACGGCCGATCCGGAAATAAGCGCAGGCGGTCGAGAGGCGCTCCAGGGATTCGTCGACCGAGACGAACGGGAACTCAAAGAGAAGGTGCAGAAGATCGCAGATATCGGTGCCGACGTCGTCTTCTGTCAGCGCGGCATCGACGACCTCGCACAGCACTATCTCGCACAGGAGGGAATCCTCGCGATTCGCCGCGCCAAAAAGGGGGATCTCGAGATCCTCAATGACGTTCTCGATGCGACGATCGTCAACCATCTCGAAGGGGCAGAAGAGGCCGATCTCGGATATGGGGACGTCACCCGCGATGAGGACGACGAACTGTTCTACGTCGAAGGCGAGGACGCTCACGGCGTCACGCTCGTCTTGCGCGGCTCGACCGACCACGTCGTCGACGAACTCGAGCGTGGCGTAACAGACGCGGTCGATGTCGTCGCTCGAGCCGTCTCCGACGGTCGTGTTCTGGCCGGTGGCGGTGCACCCGAGGTCGAGGTCGCGTCGCGCCTGCGTGCGTATGCGGACTCCGTCTCCGGACGCGAACAGCTCGCGATCGAAGCCTTCGCCGACTCGCTCGAACTCGTTCCGCGCGTGCTCGCGGAGAACGCTGGATACGATTCCATCGACACGCTCGTCGACCTCCGCGGAGCGCACGACGACGGCGAGATTCACGCCGGATTCAACGCGTGGACGGGCTCGATCGAGAACACCTTCGAAGCCGGCGTGCTCGAGCCGGCCCACGTCAAAGAGCAGGCGCTCACCGCCGCGACGGAGTCGGCCAATCTGGTGCTCAAAATCGACGATATCGTGTCGGCCGGCGATCTCTCGACGGACAAGGGCAACGACGAGGAACCCGGCGCACCCGGTAGTGGGATGGGCGGCGGAATGGGCGGCATGATGTAACCTCTTCCCTGACGAGTGGTTTTCGATCAGTACGGCGTCGTTTTTCCTCGAGTTTTCGTTCTATCACTGGCGGTTGAGCGGGTGTCAGGGAAAGTGGGGTGAGTGAAGAACGTCGGGAAAAGTGAGGGACGTGAAGGATGTCAGGGAAGGAGAAGGTAGAGAAAGACGAGATAGCCCGAGACCAGAATCGCGCCGTCGACTCGAGTCAGCTCTCGGTTGCGAATCATCATTCCGACCAGAACCAGCGTGAAGATCACGAGTACGACCAGTTCGAACTGCAGGGTTGCCGGTGAGACGGTGATTGGGACGATCAGGGACGTAATGCCGATGACCGCCAGAATGTTGTAGATGTTCGACCCGATCACGTTTCCGATCGAAAAGCCAGTTTCTCCCCGGATCGCCCCGACGACGGACGCGGCCAGCTCCGGGAGCGAGGTGCCGAACGCGATCACCGTAATTCCGATGAAGAGATCGGAGAATCCCATCGTCGAGAGCAATCCTCGCCCTCCGTCGATGAGCCACCGTGATCCGAGCACGAGTGTGAGCATTCCGGCACCGACGAGCGCGAGATTGTGCGCGTTGGATCCCGCGTCCGAAATAGAGTATTCGGTGAGGGCTGGCGGATCCGTCTGGATATAGTACAGAAGGTAGACTGTAAAGCCACTCAGTACGAGCAAAAAGAGCGTTCCCTCGAATCGGTCGATCCGTCCATCGAGGCTGAACACGAAGAGCAAGGCGGCGGCGAAGACCATGAACGGAACGTGTCGACGGAGGACCGTGGGACTGACGGACAACGGACGGATCAACGCGGTGAGTCCGAGGACGAGTCCGATGTTCGCCACGTTCGAGCCGATGATTGCACCGAGGCCGATGTCCGTCGAGACGCTGAGTGCGCCGACGGTAACGACGAACAGTTCGGGAGCCGTCGTCGCGAAGGCGACGACCGTCACGCCCACGGTTGCAACGCGAAGGCCGAAGCTGAGTGCAAGCCGGCTGGCACCGGCGACGAGAAGCTCCGCTCCGGCGTACAGAAACACCAGCCCGAGCACCAGGACGATACCGTTCACGACGAACTCGCTCATCCGTTCAGGGTAAGATTTCACCTCATTAATACCTTCCCAATCGGTCTGCGTTCCCGTACGACGAGTCCGCGCCCCGCTGTCCCTTTATGATATCTCCCTCCGATGGCGGGGAAGTTGCTCTCTCGGGTGGGGGTACGCTAACAAACAGTTAATTACCTGTAGCCCAAAGCGGAGATCAGATTATGGGTCGCCGAGGGAAGACTGTGGCCGACTCGGATGGCGTTTTTTCGGATATCCGGGTGGAAGACGAACGCGCGGTGCTTCGGATGTTTCGTCAGTTCGGACGAAAGCGACTGGCCTACTTCGTTCTCGGTGGTCTGGCCACGATTTTCGCTCGAGCCATGGAGCTCGTTCCGGCGTACATTCTCGCCGTCGCGATCGACTCGTTGTTTTTCGACGAACAGACGTTCGCGATCGTCGGGATTCCTTCGGCGTGGTTGCCGACGGATCCCGGTCAGCAACTGCTGCTCATCGCGGCGCTCCTCGGTGGTGCCCACGTGGCCGGTGCCGTCCTCAGCCTGGTCAACAGCTGGGCGTGGAACCTCTTCTCTCAGCACTTCCAGCACGAGCTTCGGGTGGCGGCGTACGAGGCGATGCAACGCCGTCACATGGGATTTTTCGACAACAAACAAACCGGCGAGATCATGTCGATTCTCAACAACGACGTCAATCAGCTCGAGCAATTTCTCACTCACACGCTCAACAGGGCGATCCGGATCGTCGTCAGAACCGGGGGGATGGCTGCGGTGATGCTGATCGTCAACTGGCGACTGGGTATCCTTCCGACGATAGTGATACCGGCGATCGCCTACGTCAGTTACAAGTTCGTCGTGTTGATACATCCGAAATATCAGGACGTCCGGGCTGCGGTGGGATCACTCAACTCGCGACTGGAAAACAGTATCGGCGGGATTCAGGTCGTCAAGTCGTTCACGAACGAACCGTTCGAGTCCGATCGTGTCGAGGCCTCTTCGGAGAACTACCTTCGAAAACAGTGGGCGGCGATTCGAATCCGGATCGCGTTTCGCCCGACGATCAAAGTCCTCACGGCGATCGGGTACGTCGCGACGTTCGTCGTCGGTGGGTGGTGGGTGATGTTCGGTTCGCCGCACCCGTTCTTCCAGGGAACGCTCACGGCGGGAACGCTCGTCATGTTCTTGAACTACTCGCGTCGATTCATGAACCCGCTTCGGGACTTTGGCGAGGTTTTGAACGACTATCAGTACGCCGAGGCGGCGGGTGAGCGCATCGTCGGACTGCTCGATTCCGATCCGCCGATTCGCGACCGGGAGGACGCACACGACCTGACCGACGTCGACGGAACCGTCGAGTACCGCGACGTCTGGTTCAGCTACGAAACCGAAGACGACGAGGGAGAGACCGTCCTGCAGGACGTCTCGTTCACCGCCGATTCGGGCCAGATGATCGGGCTCGTCGGTTCGACGGGTGCCGGCAAATCGACCCTTCTGAAACTCTTGTTACGGATGTACGACGTCGATACCGGCTCGATTACGATCGACGGTCACGACGTCCGGGACGTCTCCCTCCAGAGCCTTCGCGATTCGATCGGCTACGTGAGCCAGGAGCCATACCTCTTTCACGGCAGTATCAGGGAAAACATCGCGTACGCGACCCGGAACCCCTCGGAGCGTGAGATCGAGAAAGCGGCCCGGACGGCCGGGGCCCACGAGTTTGTCGAGGGGTTTCCCGACGGATACGACACCGTCGTTGGTGAACGAGGAGTGAAGCTCTCGGGTGGCCAGCGTCAGCGAATATCCATCGCACGGACCGTCCTCAAGGACCCGGATATCATCGTTCTGGACGAGGCGACGAGCCACGTCGACAACGAGACCGAAGCGATTATTCAGAACAACCTCCACGACCTCATCGCAAACCGGACCTCGTTCATCATCGCACACCGCCTCTCGACGGTTCGGGATGCGGACGCGATTTTCGTCCTGGACGATGGCGAACTGGTCGAACGGGGAACGCACGACGAGCTCCTCGAGCGAGGTGGACTGTATTCGACGCTCTGGGAGGTCCACGTCGGAGAACTCGAGGGCGTTCCCGACGCGCTTGCTGACCGACCGACCGGTTCGGTCGCGAAGGAGAACGAGTAGTCCGCCTCCGTCGGTCGATGGAAAAAGACCGCGTCGAGTCGGGTGGTACGTCGAGCGCTGTCGACGGGAGGATCTCGCTCCGTGGGAAACTGATATGATGGGTCGGGACAAGGTGTGCGTATGAAACGATACGAGACGAAGATCGACGATGGGACGTTGTACGTCGAAGGAACTGACGACTGGCTCGTGGTCGGAGAGCTAACTGACGTCTGTGAGCTCGTCGGCGGCGAGACGTACTCGATCGAGTACGGCCGAGCCGGACGGATGGCGGACTGGGTCGAGACCGACGATCAGGGTAATTTCACCTTCGACGTCCGTGAGACGCTCGCTGAGTTTACGTTCGACGAGGAGTTCGTTACCCACCTGGAACAGGTCGAGCTAGAGTCGGACGACGACGAGGCGTATCCATACCGGACGGAGTTCTTCGCGGACATGATGACGACGATCTGGGACGCGAAAGGACCGCTCGAGACGTCGACGGACGACCAGCCGCGGTAGCAACGACTCCCTCATACGGACTGCCGTACGTCATTTCCGGATCGACCGGGCCGTCCCACGGCCGATTCGGTAAATCGGACAGCGGACCGTATCAGGAATACTGGCTATTGATTTCGATGACGTTCGCCGCCCGAACGACCATCGACGGCAGTTCCTCGTCGAAGCGCTCACCGATCATTCGACTCGAGGGTCCGGAGAGACTCACCGCGCCGAGGACGCTCCCGTCGTTGTTGAGCACGGGGGCAGCGACGCATCGGAGCCCGTCGATTCGCTCCTCGTTGTCGATCGCGTATCCACGGTTTCTGATCTCCTCTAGGGTATCGAAAAGCTCGTCGCGCGATGTGATCGTCGTACTGGTGAAACCGGGAAGTCCGTGTTGGTCGATAATCCCGTCGACGTACGATTCTGGATAGTGTGCGAGCATTGCCTTCCCGAGGGAGGTGCAGTGGAGATATTCGCGTTTTCCGACCGACGACGCCGTTTTGACCGCTTTCTCCCCGCTGGCTTTGTAGATGTAGACTCCCTGTCCGTGCTCTTCGGTTGCGAACTGTGAGAGTTCGCCGCTTTCCTGGGCGAGTTCGTCCACTTCCTCCCGGACGACGTCGTAGAATCCGAGCCGATCTCTGACCGTTTCCGCGAGGTGTAGATACCGCAAACTGAGATTGTATTCGTCGTCTTCTTTGATCAGATACTCGTTTTTGTACAGCGTTGCGAGGTGGCTGTGAACGGTCCCCTTCGACAGGCCGAGCTCCGTCGAGAGTTCGGTTACACCGGCACCATCGTTGTGGTGGAGAAGATCGATGATGTCGAGCGTCGTTTGAACCGCGCCGACCGTTCGCGGCTCGGTTTCCGACGTTGGTTTGTTTGGTTCACTCATATACGGGGATGTGCGTCTACCATCTTTAATCGTTCGGTCTATCCAAACGGATTGTTCGGATCCGTAGTGTCAGCCGGTACGTCGGTCGAGACGAACGCGGAACCACTGGCGGTGTATCGGTCACGTTTCCTGAAAAAGGTTTTTGTACTCTCTCGGGAGTGGCAATGTGTAACGCATGGTACCGAGTACAGATCCCTCAACAGTTGAGCCTACCGACCAGATCGACCCAGCCGAATCCGTTTCGATGGCGGTCGTCCAGCGTGTGGCGACGGCGACGGACAGACCGGCAACCCAGCTACCGCCCCTGTACGACGCGATCGATCCGGAGGCGCTCGATGCCGTTTTCCGGTCTGGTTCGACGGGCTCCTCGGAAATCGCGATCGAATTTCGGTACGCTGGGTATCGCGTGACGATCGACAGCACGGGACAGATCGAGATGGAGCAGGCTTCCGAATAGCGACTCTACGGGAGACGACGGATAGTGGTGGGCAACATATATAGTTGCGGCCGAGAGATGATGACCTGAATCCCGACATGATATCACTCGATTTGCACGTTCACACGACGTATTCCGACGGATCGGACATACGAGAGATGGTCGCTGCGGCGGACGATGCGGGACTCGACGCGATCGGCCTCGCGGATCACTGTATCCTCCACGAGGATCGCTTTCGTCGCTGTGATCGGACCGACTTCGACGAGACGTATCCCGAGCGCCGATCCGACATCGAACGACTCCAGTCGGAGTTCGACGTGACGATCTTAGACGGCGTCGAGATGAACTACGATCCGGCGTACCACGACGAAATTCAGGAGTTCTTAGCGCGCGCGCAGTTCGATTACACGATCGGGAGCGTCCACTACGCCGACGAGTACCACATCGCGAAGACTGGCTGGTTCGCGAGCGTCGACGAACCCGACCGGGCGGCTGCCGTCGATCACTACGTCGACTGGCAACTCCAGCTGATCGAATCCGAACTCTTCGACATCGTGGGTCATCTGGACCTCTGTGAACGCTCGAGTGAACTCCGAGGACGAATCACGGACGAGCAGTACGACGACCTGCTCGAAGCGCTCGGTCGCTCGAGATCCGTTCCCGAGATCAATGCAGGCCGGGTGTTCGACGACTACGGAGCCGTCCATCCAAACCCCAGGGTGATAGATCGGTTTCTCGATTCGGGCGTTCGGTTCGTCCTCGGGTCAGACGCTCACAAACCGACGGAGTTGACGAAGCGAGCGGAGTACCTGACGGACTTCACTGAGTCACGCGACCTCGAGTGTCTCCCGTTCGAGAACGGTCTCTCCGTCGACGAGGCACTGAAGGCGTACTGATCCCATCGCATCCGATCCGGTTTGGTCGGTCTTTGGATCCCTCTTTTTCGGTCTGGTAACTGTGGCGTCCGGTCCGCACCGCCCTTCGACCGATTCGATCCTGTGCCTCGTTCCGATCCGATGGAGCAGCAATCCTTCACTGCGTGGACCTATTTCGTGCCAGTCAGTTACCCTGTTCGCCTCTCACGAACTCCCGTCACTCGTGTGCTGTTCGAACCGTTGTGCGATCGGATTACCGAACTCTCATCAGGGTATTTACAACTGTATGGCCGTAATTGTACGGAGGATCGCGAGCGTTTCGGCGCTCGTGATATTACAAGGGTATGGCTGTATATTATCATGGATTATCGGTTCTATACGATGATCTTCTCGCCATTTTGTTCGGCCAGTACGAACGAAAAACGGCTCCCCTCGAATCGTGTTGGCGGGTGCCAATCTCGACGACGATCGAATTTTCGGGTGGATACTCCACGATCGGTAATCCGTCCGATTCATTACACGGTGTGTTCGGACGTTGGTCGGCCGCTCCCCGAACGATTCGAGAGCTGTTACTGATCGTTCGTAACAGTCGAACCAATCACCGGAGCGTCGTGTACCGACTGAACGCAACTTCTTTGACGGTCCAGCGTAATTCTCTACTCGTATGGCTGGTCAAGAGCAGACACAACTGACTGCGTCCGTTCCCGACGTCGCACAGAACTACGTTGGCGGTGAATGGACCGTACCTGCAGATGGAGAGGAACACTCACTCGAGAACCCCGCGACGGGAGACTCGATCGCGACAGTACATTACGCGAGCGCAAACGATGTCGAAACCGTCGTGGATACGGCAGCCGATGCGTTCGACGACTGGCGTCGTACCCCGCCCGTCGAGCGTATCCAGTATCTATTCGATCTGAAGGCCGAACTCGAGGATCGTCAGGAGGACATCGCACAGGCGCTGACTCGAGAACACGGGAAGACGCTTTCGGAGGCGCGCGGTGAAGTTCGACGCGGAATCGAGAACGTGGAGGTCGCCTCCGGGATCCCCAACATGTTCCGAGAGCAAAGCGGGAACGTCGAAGACGTCGCCAGCGGCGTCGACGAACGGTCCGTTCGCGAACCTCTCGGCGTTTTCACGGCGATCGTTCCGTTCAACTTCCCGGCGATGATCCCGCTGTGGTTCCTCCCGTACGCGGTCGCGACGGGGAACACGTTCGTTCTGAAGCCGAGCGAACGCGTTCCGCTGAGTTCCCAGATCATTTTCGACGCCGTCGACGCCGCCGGCTTCCCCGATGGCGTCGTCAATCTGGTCAACGGCGACGCGGAGGCGGTGAACGCGCTGATGGAACATCCCGAAGTCGCTGGCGTCTCGTTCGTCGGTTCCTCGCCCGTCGCGAAGTACGTCTACGAGACGGCGGCTCAGGAGGGCAAACGGGTCCAGGCACAGGGTGGTGCGAAGAACTACGCCGTCGTAACCGAGAGCGCGTCACTCTCCGAAGCGGTTCCCAACATTATCGGCTCGGTCTACGGCAACGCCGGTCAGCGGTGTCTCGCGAACGACGTCGTCGTCGGCGTCGGTGACGTCTACGACGATCTGCGCGAGCAGTTGATCGACGGTGCCGAGTCGCTGACCGTCGGATACGGCATCGACGAGGAGACCGACGTCGGTCCGCTCATCACGGGCGACTCCCGCGAGCGCGTGCTGGATCTCATCGACGACGCCCTCGAGGAGGGCGCAGAGCTCGTCCTCGACGGGCGCGACTACGAACACCCCGAGTACGACGGACACTTCCTCGGTCCGACGTTCCTCGAGGGCGTGACGACCGACATGGAGATCACCCAGACTGAAATTTTCGGTCCGGTGCTCTGTCTCGCGGACGCCTCGGATCTGGGCGAAGCGATCGAGATGGTGAACTCCACCCGGTATGGAAACGCGTCGTCTATCTACACGGAACGCGGCGGCGAGGCGAGAACGTACCGCTACGAGGTCGACGCTGGCAACATCGGTGTCAACGTCGGTGTCTGTGCACCGATGGGCTTTTTCCACTTCGGCGGACGAAAGGATTCGTTCTTCGGAGACCTGCACGCACAGGGAGAAGACGCGGTGAACTTCTACACCGAGAAGACGATTCTCATCGAGCGATGGAATCAGTAACGGTCCAGTAGCGGATACCCTTCGACGGACTTCGAGAACTGATCGGCTATTTATTCGACTGCTGGGCCAGCTCGGTGCGCTCAGCTATCGCCCGTTCGTATCGGTCCTTTGCGTCTTCGCTCGAGCTCGAGAGGTGAGCAGCATCTTTCCCGACGATCTGGAAGTCGAACCCTTGCTCGACGCGTCGCTCGATCCGGTCGTTGTCGAGCGTTAGCGTTCCGACCGGCGTCTCGTGTTCCCTTCCGGCATCGAGTACCGTATCGATCGCATCGTGGACCTTGATCGCGTCGTAATCCCCGAGTTTCTCGAGTGATCCCGAGAGATCCGCCGGTCCAATGAACAGCGCATCGATGCCGTCGACTGCCGCGATCTCCTCGACGTTCTCGAGACCCGTTTTCGTTTCGATCTGTGCGATCTTGAGAATCGATCCGTTCGCAGTGTTGACGTACCTCTGGAAGTCGAGGCCGTACTTGGCTGCCCGTCCGCCCGCGATACCGCGGATGCCGTCAGGTGGATACAACGTCGACTCGACGATTCGCTCTGCCTCCTCGGCGGTTTCGACCATCGGTATCATGACGCCGTCGACCCCTATGTCCAGGACGCGCTTGATCCTGGTTGGATCGCCGTCCGGAACCCGGACGACCGATCCCGTCTCTTCGTTTCGAGCCTCCGCTGCACGAACGAGATGCTCGACGGTCTCGAGGCTCATCGTCGTGTGTTCGGTGTCGATCAAAACGAAGTCGAACCCGAGCATCGCGTTCACTTCGACCACGGTCGGATGGCCGATCGATACCCAGTTTCCGACTGGGTACTCACGTTCTTCGATCTTCTGTTTCAGTAGATTACTCATGGTTTAGCTTTCGTGTGTCCTGGTCTGGACCCATCGTGGAAGGATTCGAGGGGTGATGATACCCGAAGTACACTCCCTCAGAGTTCCATTAGTAGTCCGTACTCTCTCCCCGAGCCGTATAAAAATATTGGTCCCGGTTACCAGTGCTGTGGATCTTCGTCGACCAACCCGTTCGTTACGGATTCCGATCTCGGTTCCAGTCATTCGCGTTCTGCTCCGTTTCCTGCGACGTCGACTAGCGCTCCGTCCTCGAGTTTCGGGATCACCGATCTGGTGTTCACGGCCGAACAGTACTCCAGCAGATCCCGGTGTTTGATATCCGGCTGATCGTGATACTTCGAGGCCTTCCCCGACGTGACGACCGTTTTGAGCATCTCGAGTTCCGGCTCAGTCGGCGGGTTTTCCTCGAAATATCGATGGAACAGGATCGCACCGGCGGCGTCCTCCGGTGAGGGTTTTCCGTTCGAGCCGGCGATGACCGCGATCGTCTCCGCGTCGTCGGCTCGAAGGTGATCTGCGATCGCCTTCGCGTTAGTCATCGAGCTGATGTATATCTCGACGTCGTCACCGCCTCGGGTATCGAGGTCGGTCACTGCTGCTCCTCCGTTCGACGACGTCATCGCGACCGGACGGCCGTCGACATCGACCGACTGGACGTAGCTGGGTGAATTGTAAAAGTCGTATCCTTCGGTCGGCTCGTAGTCGTCCGTCTTGCCACCACCGATTTTGGCCTCCGGGTGTTCGTCCCGAAACCCGAACTCGTCACCACGCTCGTCCGTGATGTGGATGTACGATGCTCCGTTGTTCAGCAACTCGACGACCGTCGTCGAAAAGCTCGCAACGTCGATTACGACGTAGGTTCCCGGCTCTGGATCGGACGGAATCGACGTTTGAGAGGGGATCGTCGCCTCGGCCAACGGACCGTCTAGCTGATAGGTAGCCTCTGCCATTGACTCTCACGATGTGACTACCACCTCTTAATACTACGTGTTCCCGGGGGTGCTTCATCGGTGAACGATCGGACAGGCCGATGCGACCGGAAGCTATAACTCGCGCCTGTCCCATCGTTTGCGTGATGCGAATCGCGATTATCGGTTGTGGGACCATCGCGCAGGTGATGCACCTCCCGTACGCGGCCGAGCTTCCGGAACTCGAGGTCTACGCCCTCGTCGATCCGGCGGTCGACCGCGCGGAGACGCTCGCCGAGCGAAACGGCGTTCCACACCACTTCGAATCAACGGAGGAATTACTCGCCCAGGTCGGCGGCGAACTCGATGCCGCGATCGTGCTGACACCGCCACAGGCACACGCTGACGCGGTCATCCCGATTCTCGAGCGCGATATCGACGTTCTGGTCGAGAAACCACTCGCGATCTCACCGGAAGATGCCGACCGGATGGTCGAGGCGGCGGACGCGAGCGACTCGACGGCGATGGTCGCGTACATGAAACGGTATGACCCCGCCTACGAACGCGCCCGCGAGGAGATCGAGAAGATCGAGGAAATCGATCTGATCACCGCCTACGACGTCGATCCGGATCACGGTCGAATTCTCGACGAGGTGTACGACACCGTCGGCGGCAGCGTACCGGACTCGTTCATCGAGGCGAGTTCACGGAAGCGACGGGACGATGCCCTCTCTGCGATCGGCGTCGACGACAGCGAGACCGACGGAGACGACGGTCTCGCGGACGATTACGACTGGCACCTGGAACACATCTGCCACGACGTAAATGCACTTCGCGGCCTGTTTGGCGACGTCGAGCGGATCGATCACGTCGACGTCTTCGCTGACGGCCGCTACGCGACGGCCCACCTCGTCTACGAGGGTGGAAACCGCTGCGTGCTCGATTCCGGTCTCTCGAATCGGAAGTGGTTCGAGGAGTGGCTCAGGGTGGACGCACCGGACAGGGCCGTTACGATCGAGTACTCGAATCCCTTCATCAAGAACACCCCGACGGAGGTCTCCGTCAAGCAGGGGATCGAGACGCTGTCCGAAACGACGCACACGCCATCGTACGACGAGAGCTTCAAGTGCGAGATCAGACACTTCACTCGAGCAGCCGCCGGCGAGGCGGCGGTCGAGACGACCTTTGCGGAAGCCCGCGACGACGTCTATCTCATCGCTGATCTGTTCAGAGTGTACGACGGCGTCGAACCGCTCGGAACCTATCACACGACGGAGTAACCATGTACGAAGACTTTGCATCCGATCTGGCCGTAACGATGTGGGCGGAGTTCGATCAGACGCCCACGCGAAACGAATCGACACCCGAAATAACCGATCTGAACACCATCGTCGTGGACGGGAACTTCCCGTGGACGATCGTCACGGTCGAGACGGACGAGGGTGTGACCGGTATCGGTGAGGCGTACCCATCACCGGGCGTCCACGAGGTCATTACCGATTACCTTCGACCGGTGCTAGTCGGGGAGAACCCGCTCGACGTCGAGCGACTGTACTACCTCATGCGTGGCAGCCTCTCCGGACGGGGCTCTCAGTGGGGTATCGGAACGATCGCGATCAGCGGCGTCGAAATCGCGCTGTGGGACGCCGTCGGGAAGATCCTCGAGCAACCCGTCTACCAGCTTCTCGGCGGAAAAATGCGCGAGGAGGTTCAGGTCTATGCGGACTGTCACGCGGGCGAGGCGATGGTGTCGTCCGCACAGGAAGGACAGGAAGCGGAGACCTACCAGCCGGAAGCGTACGCGGAGGCCGCACGGATGGCCGTCGACGACGGGTTCGACATGATCAAGTTCGACCTCGACGTCCCCTCTGGTCGCGACGTGAACACTCTCTCGCGTCACTTCGACGGCGTAGAGATCGAACACAAGCGATCGATCGTCGAGGCCGTCACCGACGAGATCGGCGGTGACGCCGAGGTCGCGGTCGACCTCCACTGGAACTTCAGCCCCGAAACCGCAGAACGGCTCTGTCGTGCGATCGAGCCCTACGATCTCGCGTGGATCGAAGATCCCCTGCCGCCAGAGAACACCGACGCGATGCGTGAACTGAAACGACGCGTGGACGTTCCGCTTCTGACCGGGGAGAACCGCTACGGTCGCCACGGATTCCGCGATCTCATCGAGGGGCAGGGCGTCGACTTCTTGGCACCCGACGTGCCCAAGGTCGGCGGTATCGCGGAGACGAAGAAGATCGCTGATATGGCCGAGACCTACTATCAGGCGCTGATTCCGCACAACATCGGCAGTCCGGTTGCGACCGTCGCAACCGCCCACGTCGGTGCGACGGTGCCGAACTTCGTCGCCCTCGAGTACCACGCACGAGAGGTTCCGTGGTGGGAGGACCTCGTCGCACGGGACGAACCGCTCATTCGAAACGGTCGCCTCGAGGTTCCGGATGCGCCCGGACTCGGCATCGAACTGGACTGGGACGTCGTCGAGGAACACCGAAAGACGTAGTCCGGTCGAAGAGTCGATTCTGCACCGTTCCGTTGGTCTTCGGTTCGACGTCCCATGTGAACCCCGGCCGAACAGATGACAACCGTCGGAGCGGTGGCTCGATCGTCACTCGACTCTCGACGGCGTCGATCGTGACGCCGATTCGTTTCGGAAGATCGATACGTTCTCGCCGCCTTGAATACGTCGAGAATACGTCAATGGCTCGATTCCACCCCGCGATAGCGGCTCAGACACTCTCGCTCGATCCGTCCGACTGGGACCGGACGTTCGTGATCGGTGACGTCCACGGCTGTCGCGCCACGCTGGAACGGTTGCTCGATCAGCTCGGAATCTGCGAGAACGATCTCGTCGTCTTCGTCGGCGATCTCGTTCGGCGGGGGCCGGACAATCACGGCGTCGTCGAGATCGTTCGATCGGCTCCCAACATGTACTCGGTTCGCGGAAACAACGAAGAGAAGATAATCGCCGCCACGCGGAACGTCGGTAACCTCACGACCGACGACATCGACTGGCTTCGGTCGTTGCCGGTCGTCATCTCCTGGACGGAAACGATCGTCGTCCACGCGGGAGTTGATCCTCGAAAACCGCTCACGGATCAGACCGTCGAGAACCTCCTGGACATCGATTTACTGAATCCCGACGACGAATCCAGCCCGTTCTGGTGGGAAGAATACGACGGCTCTCTGCGCATTATTTTCGGCCACGAACCGCTCGAAGAGCCCCTGATCGATGACACCCTCGTCGGCATCGACACGGGGTGTGTCTACGGCGGATCGTTAACGGCCTACGACTGCCGGAACGACCGGGCGATACGTACCGCTGTCGACAACTCCGAGGTCTACGACTGGCGATTCTAGGGCGGTGGCGTTCCTCTGGTTTCGTCTGCAGTACCGCGTCGATTCGCATCTGCGGTACTGCGTCGATTCGCATCCGTGGTACCGTGTCGCCTCCGACCCGTCTCTGCGATACAGTATCCGTACGCGATGTCCGGCCGGTGCCGATGAACGCACTCGAGTCTCACAACTCGATGGTGTCACCAGCGCGTCTCGTTCATCGAGCACTGGATCGGTGGCCGTCGTTCCAGACCCCTATTCGGACAGCCGAATATTGTGTCAAACGTTGCCACACTTACGCAACATACCTGTGCCTCGCTGTTTCACCACTCTTGAGCGATACTATGCCAAACATAGTCATACATACTACTATCAAAAGGGATAAGTGGCCCGCCCCCGACTCATTCGGTAGACCAGGGAATCACACAATGATACAAGACATAATGGCCGTATTCGAGGTGCCCGAACTCCTCCAACAGGTGGTGATCGCCATCGCGATCGGCGGACTGATCGGGATCGAACGGGAGAAGGAATCGACTGATAAGTTCGCCGGGTTGCGGACGCTCGCACTGCTGTGCGGTGCCGGTCCGGTGATGGTGTACTACGCCCAGATATCGGGCTACACCGCAGCAGTTCTGCTCTATCTCGTTCTCGCTGCGATTTTCGCGTTCACGATCGCCTACATCCGGTTTACGCTCTCGGGCGACGATATCGGATTGACGACGTCAGTTACGGTGTTTTTCGTTGCTCTCCTCGGCGTTATCGTGGGATACGGTCGCTTCGTCGAAGCGGCAGCGATCACGATCATCGTCGCGTTCTTGCTCGCGGAGAAAGAACAGATGGTCAGCTTCGTCGACAGTCTCACCTACGACGAGCTATCGGATGCGATGAAAGTGGGCGCACTGGTGTTCATCCTCTACCCGATTCTTCCCGCCGAACCGGTCGATCCCTACGGCGTCATTAATCTGCAGGAAGTGCTGGTCTTCGCGATATTCGTCCTGATGATCGAATTCTCCGCGTACGTCTCGATGCGCGTCTTCGGAGGCTCCAAAGGCCTGCAGGTGACTGGACTCCTCGCTGGGATGGCGAACTCGTTCGCGACGGCCGCCGTGATGGCCCGGATGGCCAACAAGTCGCGAGAGGCGCTCGAGGCTGCGTCCTCGGGGATAATGCTTTCGGTAATTTCCATGATCATCCGGAACGTCGGTCTCGCGTCGGTCATCGCGTTCGCCATCTTCTGGACGATCTGGATCCCTGCGCTGGCGATGATCGCGATCACCGTCGCGATCGCGTACTACCTGCTCAGGACGAGTGACAGCCACGACGACATCGACGTCGACATCGACTCGCCGTTTTCGTTCACGTCGGCGGCCAAGTTCTCCGCGATATACGTCGCGATTACGGTCGTCGCGGTCGTCTCCCAGGAGCTTCTCGGTGACGTCGGATTGCTCGCTACGGCGTACACGGGCGGACTCATCTCCTCCGCTGCGGTCGCCGTTTCCGCTGCGACCGTCTACAACTCCGGTGCAGCGAGCGTCGAGGCGGCCGGCGGGATGGTGATGCTCGGGATCATGGCCAGCCTCTCTTCGAAGATCGTCCTGGTCGAGATCATCAACGGACAGATGCGAAAGAAGGCGATGCTGCCGATGGCCTTCACCGGCGTGGTCGGTCTGGCGGTTTATTTCCTGGTCTGACCCTGCGGCCGAAGTCGTTTCGGCTCGGTCGCCGCAATCGTGATCGTTTTCACCCGCGACGATAGTGTGTGAGTCGTATGAAGACCGCACGCTATCATGGCCCACACGATATTCGTCTCGAGGAGACGGCTCCGCCGGACGTTGGACCGCAAGACGTTCGTCTCGAGGTCGATTCGTGTGGGATTTGTGGGACGGATCTCCACGAGTACAGGGACGGTCCGATCTTCGTTCCCGACGAACCCCATCCTGTGACCGGCGTCACTGCACCGATCGTCCTCGGCCACGAGTTCTCCGGCGTCGTCTCCGAGACCGGCACTGACGTCTCGCGGATCTCCCGGGGCGACCGCGTCGTCGTCCACCCGAACGTTCCCTGTCTCGACTGTCACTACTGCGAGGAGGGGACGTACCGCCGCTGTAACGCTTCCGTCGCGATCGGTTTGCAGACCGAGACTGGCGGATTTGCAGAGCAGGCGGTCGTATCCGAACGGCAGATCCACCGGCTCCCGGACGCCGTCTCGCTGTCCGCGGGAGCGCTCGTCGAGCCGCTCGCCGTCGGCCTACACGCCGTTCGTCGGTCGGACCTTCGGACGGGCGATACCGCTGCCGTCTTCGGTGCGGGTCCCGTCGGTCTCGCGGTCGCGTGGGCCGCCGCGAACGCCGGTGCAAAGCGCGTGTTCGTCTCGGAACCGGCCACGGTCCGACGGCGATGCGCCCTCGAGGTCGGTGCCGACACTGTCGCCGATCCGGTCGAGACGGATCCGGTCGACGTGATTCGATCCGGGACGATCGACGGCGTCGACGTCGCGTTCGAGTTCGCCGGCCGCGAGGAGACGATCGACGACGCGATCCGGTCGACGAAACGCGGCGGAACGATCGTCGTCGGGAGCGTCTGGAATCGACAGCCCGGCGTCGACCTCAACGAGGTGGTCGGCGCGGAACGGGAACTCCGTGGAACGAACTGTTATGGGTTCCCGCCGCGTTCGTTCAGAACGGAGTTCGACGCGGTGATCAACTCGCTCGCGAACGGCGACGTCGATCCCGACACGTTCATCACCGAACGCATCGCCCTCGAGAGCGTCGTCGACGCGGGTTTCGAACGACTGCTCGAACAGGGGACCGACCACGTAAAGATCCTCGTCGAGCCCTGAACGAAACGTGCCGAGACGATAGTGACTTATGACACTCAAGATTGGCTTTCTCGGGTACGGAATGATGGCCCGGGCACACGCACACGCGTTGAATCGATTACCGCTGTTCTTTCCGGAAGCGCCGGAGACCGACCGAACGATCATCGCCGGCCGTGATCCGGACGGCGTCTCGAACGCCGCCGACCGACTTGGCTTCGACCGATCGACGACGGACTGGCGGGAGGTCGTCCCTGCGGTCGACGTCCTCTACGTCCTGACGCCGCCGACCGTCCACCGCGAACCGACGGTCGAAGCGCTCGAGTCGGGCGTCCACGTCCTCTGTGAGAAACCGCTTTCGACGTCCGTCTCCGCCGGCGAGCGAATGGTCGAGACGGCTGCCGACTCGGACGCCGTCGTCGGCTGTGGTTTCAACTACCGGTTCCTCCCGGCGATTCAGCTATTGAAACAATTCGTCGAAGAGGGTGAACTGGGGACCATCCGCCACGTCCGGGGCCAATTCCTCCAGAACTGGCAGGCGGACGCGACCGACGCCTGGACGTGGAGAAACGACGCCGAGATCGCCGGTGCGGGACGGGTCGCTGACGCTGGCTCACACTCCTTCGATCTCGCCCGGTGGCTCGTCGGGCCGATCGATTCCGTCAGCGGTCAGCTTACGACGACGATCGATAACCGGCCGGTCGACGGAACGGACGAGCGACGGACGGTGAGCACCGACGACGCCTACGGCGTTCTCGCCCGGTTCGACTCGGGCGCTCGAGCGATCTTCGACGGCTCGCGGGTCGCGACGGGCCACACGAACACGAACACCATCGAACTCGTTGGCTCGAGGGGAACGGCCCGGTTCCACTGTGAACGGCTCAACGAACTCGAGGTGTGTCTCGAGGGCGACCGTGGCTTCCGGACGATCAGCGTGACCGATCCGGAGGATCCGTACGTCGATCGATGGTGGCCCCCCGGACACGGTCTGGGCTGGGAGCACTCGGTGGTTCACGAGAACTACGAGTTCCTGAGCGCGATTCGCGACGACGGGACGTTCGAACCCGATTTCGAGACCGGCCTCGCGGTGGCTCGGATCGTCGACGCGGTTCGACGAAGCGACGAAACCGGTCGTCGGGTCGCGATTCGATAGTTCGGGACCGAAACGATTCGACCGTCCGCAACGCGGTCGCTCGGCGGTCGGCTAATTCGTTCGACCTCTCGACCCGTCGCAAAAAGAGTGCGCTGAAATCGATTTCCGGACTACCGTCGGTCCGTTAGCGAGCGACGTGACGCCTGCCATCGGTCGAAGTTCTGTTTCGCGTGGACCAGCGGTCGCTCGGTTTCGTTTTCGATCTCGATCGTGACGTGTCCGTCGTATCCGACGTCTTCTAGGGTACGGACGACTGCGTCGAAGTCGATCTCGCCCTCGCCCAGGTCGGTAAAGGCGCGGAAGTAGTTGATGACGTTGTCGAGATGGAACTCCCCCGACGTGAGCGCGTCGGTGTGGACTCCGAAGTCGGCCGACGGGGCCACGTCCTTGACGTGAACGTAGGCGATGTCGTCGGCAAATCGCTCGATTCCAGAGAGCGGATCCGCGTAGGGATAGTAGTGGGCGGTGTCGTACAGCAGCTCGAGCGAGTCCGGTCCCCTGGCGAGCCAGTCTTCGATCTCGTCGGGTTGTTCGACGTGAGTCGCGCCGTGGTGGTGAAGTGCCGGCGTGAGCCCGGCGTCAGTGGCCGCCTCACAGAACGTCTCGAGCCAGCCGGCGAACGTCTCGTCGTCGGTTCCGCCGCGCTGTGGCGGAAGGAGCCCGTAGTACTCCGCTCCCATCTCGGCAACGGTCGCGGCGTCGTCAGCGAACCCCTCGACGTCCTCGTCGGACTCGAACCAGCCACTCATCACGCAGTAGAGCTCGAGGTCGTGTTCTTCCAGGCACGCGCTCACGTGCTCCGGCCCGGCAGCACGTACCTTCTCGAGGCCAATCTCGACGCCGTCGTACCGACACGCACCGATGTCGGCGATACCGTCCGCCAGCGATTCGTCGTCGTAGAGGATCGTCGTGTATCCGATACCCATGACGGACCCTTCCGAGTACGATGTGATATATGTTGGGGAGTCTCGCCAACGTCCTCCGGACCGACGACGGATCCGAGAGACGACAACGATTTTAACCGCTCCGTCGCAAGTAGGCACATAGCATGGTCAGCATAGACTACATGGCTCACCAGGAGCAGTACGATCCGAACGAGCTCCTCGAGTACTCCTCGCTCGCCGAAGACGCCGGCTACGACTTCGTCTGGACTTCAGATCACTTCCACCCGTGGTTCCACACCGACGCCGAAGCCGGCTTCGCGTGGTCGTGGCTCGGAGCTGCCTGTGAACGCCTCGATATCCCGATCGGGACCTGCGTCTCCCCGGCGACCGGCCACTATCACCCCGGTATCATCGCCCAGGCGTTCGCGACGCTTCAGTCGATGCACGACGAGCGTGTCGTCCTCGGTCTGAGCACCGGCGAAGCGATGAACGAGACTCCGCTGGGCTTCGACTGGCCGGAGTACCCCGAACGACGCGACCGACTCGAGGAGTCACTCAGGATCATCCGCGCGCTGTGGGGTGACGAGCAGTGGGTCGACAGCGAGCTGATCGGTGAGGACGGATTCGTCACGTACGACGGCGATCGATTCGAACTGAACGAGGCGAAGCTCTACACGAACCCCGAACGCTCCCCGGAAATCCACATCGCGGCCAACGGTCCGAGCACCGCCCGTCTGGCGGCCCGGTACGCCGACGGATTCATCACGGTCAAGAAAGGCGAGGAGTACACGGATCGGCTCTACCCTGCGATCCGTCGATATGCCGAGGAGGAAGGCAACGATCCCGACGCCATCGAGACCACGCTACTCGTCATCGCGTCGTACGATCCCGACTACGAGGCGGCCCTCGAGGCCACGCGGCCGTGGTGGGCGACGACCCAGAACGTCTTCGACCGCGCGATGGCGAACCCGATGCGAATCGAACGGGAAGGTGAGAAGGCGACGCGCGAGCAGGTCGAAGAGAAGTTTCTCATCGCTGATGAACCCGAGACCATCGCGGCCCAGCTCGAGGAGTACGCGGAGATGGGATTCGACCGCATCGCCATCGGAAACACCAGTCCGGATCCGGCGGCGCTGTTCGACGTGATGGGTGACGACGTTATTCCGTCGCTCTGATCGACCGACGACGACCGCTCGACCGAATCTTTATGAGAAGCCGCGCGAATTCATGGAACGAGACATGCCTGAACTGACTGGTGGCGAAATCATCGCCAGCTATCTCGAGAAAGAGGGTGTAGAGTATCTCGTCGGGATTCCCGGACACGGAAGTACGAACCTTCTCGATGCGTTCAACGACTCTTCCGTCGACGTTATTCAACCTCGACACGAACAGGGTGCGACGCATCTAGCGGATGGATACGCCCGCGCGAGCGGCGATCCGCTCGCCGTTTTCACGTCGATCGGCCCGGGCGCGACGAACACGGTGACGGGCGCGGCGACCGCCTACGTCGACTCGATTCCGATGGTGATCTTCACGGGCGCGCCACAGACTCACGAGTACGGTCAGGGAATCCTCCAGGAACTCGATCGACAGAAACAGGGCGATTTTCCCAGCGTCATGGAGCCGGTCACGAAGCGGAGCTTCGTCGTCAGGGACGTCGAGCGGCTCCCTCGGATCCTGCGGCGCGCGTTCCAGATCGCCGTTACGGGACGGCCGGGTCCGGTCCACGTCGACGTGCCGATGGACGTCCAGGGAGCCTCGGCCGACGTCGAGATCCCCGATCCCGCAGAGACCCGGGCACACAGTCGACCGGGTGGCGATCCGGGCTCGATCGCGGAGGCGGCGGATCTCCTCGCGGAGGCGGAGAATCCGGTGATCGTTCCCGGTGGCGGCTGTATGATCGCTGAAGCGTGGGACGAGGTACAGGACCTCGCGGAACACCTGAAAGTACCCGTTATCCCGACCTTTCAGGCGAAGGGAATTATCCCCGAAGACCACGACCTGTTCGTCGGTTACGCCGGATGGATCGGCTCGAGTGCGGGTAACGAACTCGCGAGCAACGCGGACGTCGTGCTGGCGATCGGCTGTCGGTTCTCGGACCTGCACACGTCGTCGTTCGAACCCGGCGTTAGCTTCGATATCCCGCCGAGCAAACTCATCCACGTCGACATCGACAACGAGGAGGTCGGCAAGAACTACCCCGTCGAAGTCGGCGTCCTCGGTGACGCAAAGGTGGTCACTCAGCAACTTTACGACGCCGTCTCGGATCGAGTCGATGAGGTCAGCACCGAAAACAACGACTACTACGACGAGATCCAGGAGCTCTGGACGGAGTGGGAAGCACGCGTCGAAGAGCGTCTTTCAGACGACGTTCCGATGAGCATCTCGCGTGCGCTCGCCGGTCTTCGGGAGGCACTGCCTCGCGAGGGCATCGTCGTCTCGAGTGCGGGCCAACCACAGGAGACGACCAATCCGCAGTTCCCGGTCTACGAACCACGAACGAACATCTCCTGTGGCGGCTTCTCGACGATGGGATTCGGCGTCTCGGCCGCCATCGGCGCGAAGCTGGCACAACCCGACAAACCGGTCGTCGACATCGAAGGCGACGGGAGCTTCCTGATGAGCAATCAGGAGGTCGCGTGCGCGGTCGAACACGACATCGACGTGACGTGGCTCGTCCTCAACAACCACGGCTGGAAATCGATTCGGAACCTCCAGGTCGACAAGTACGGCTGGGAGCGCGTGCTCAACACGCCGTTCGACGAGGAGAAAAACGTCGACTACGTGAAGATGGCCGAGTCGTTCAACGTCGGCTTCGTCGACCGCGTCGTCAAACCCGAAAACGTCGTCGAGACGATGGAGCGTGCACTCGAGTACGACGGCCCCGCACTCGTCGAAGTCATCGTGGAGCCGGATAATCCCGATTCCGGAGCGATCATCACGGGCGAGTGGGACCTGGCTGACCTCGAGAAGTAGTCGGTCCCCGTCCGACAGTACCGGCCACAACGTTCATCTATCCTCCGTTTCATATCTCTGTCATAACGTCGTAGCCATGGTGTCATCACTCGCGCGGTTCGTTCCGGACAGCATCACGCAACGCTATCTGGCCAAGTTTGGACTCGTTCTCGTCGCCGTGTTGGTCGTGACGATCTGTGTCGCGCTATTTTTCTACGCCGACATCTCGGGTGCACTTTCCGAAGACGTCCGAACGGACATGCAACTCACCGCGGAGGGGGAAGCCGAGGAGCTGGCGCTCTGGGTCGAGGATCACCGTCAGAAGACCCGCCTTCTCGCCGCTCATCACACGCTGACGACCGGGACTGACGACGAGATCGAACGAATGCTCGCGGCCGAACTCGAGGAACATCCGGAGACGACGCAGGGAATCCACTACTTCGAGTACGGCGTCGGCGTCCAGAGCGTGACGATCGCCCGGAGCACCGACGACGAGATGGTCGGGACCGACGTTCGGTCGCTGGTCGGCACGGCGAGCGTTCACGTCGAGGACGACGGCGAGATTCGCGAGCGCGGAATCGGTTACCTCGACGAATCGTTCGAGCCGACCTACACGGACACCTTCGATCGGGACGGGGAGTATCTGGTCGGGTTCTTGAGCCCGGTCTACGCCGACGACGAGCCGGTCGGAATGGTGATGATAACGATCGACGTCGGGGACCGCGCGTCCATGTTTCACAACCCGGTCGACGGCGGTTCGACGCAGGTCATAGACGAAGGCAGCGATGCGATCCTGTTCGCGGAGGACGACGACGTCGTTCTCGAGCCCTATCGCGAGGGAACCAACGAGTCCGTCCTGACACAGGGCTTCGACGGGGACGCCGATGGATCCGAGGCGTTTCGCGGCTCGGGAGTGATGGAGTACGATGACACCGACGAGATCGTCTCCTACGCGCCCATCGAGGGCACCGACTGGCTGCTCGTCTCACACGCACCACACGCGAACGCCTATGCCCTCGCGGATGACGTCCTCACCTCGTTGCTGGCGCTCGTTACCGTCTCCCTCCTCGGGTTCGTCCTCGTCGGTGTCCTGATCGGGCGGCCGACCGCGACCGTCCTCGACGATCTCGCTGAACAGGCCAACGCGCTGTCGAACGGGGATCTCGAGGTCGACATCGAATCCACCGATCGATCCGACGAACTCGGTCGCGTCCAGAACGGATTCGCAGATACGCAGCGGTACCTGCGAACAGTCGCCGGACAGGCCGACGCGATCTCACACCAGCACTTCGACGATCCGATTCTCGAACGGGACGTTCCGGGCGGCCTCGGCGTCGCCCTCGAGACCATGCGGACGGACCTCTCCGAGTTCATCACCGAAATCGAGCGCTCACAGCGCGAGGCACAGGCGGCTCGACGCGAGGCACAGGAACTCGCGGACGGTCTCGAACGTCAGGCAGAGCGCGTCAGCGAGGCGATGGCGAACGCGGCGGACGGAAACCTCACGGAAGAACTCGACGAAGACATCGACAACGACGCCATGCGCGAGATCGCTCGCTCGTTCAACGAGATGCTCGACCGCCTCGAGGGGACGATCCTCTCGATTCAGGAACTGGCGGACGAGGTGGATGACGTCAGCGAACGAGTCGCCTCCGGCGTCGACGAGATCGAACGAGCGAGCGAGGAGGTCGGCGCGTCCGCCGACCGGATTTCGACCGGTGCCGATCGCCAGAAAACCCAACTCCAGGACATCCTGACGGAGATGAACGATCTCTCGGCTACGGTCGAGGAGATCGCGTCGACGTCCGATGAGGTGGCTGCGCTCTCGGACCGGGCATCCGAACGAACCGCGGATGCGGCCGGCGGCGCGAGCGAGATCATCGACGAGATGAATCGTCTCGAAGCCCGCATCGACGGGATCGCAGAACAGATCGTCGTGCTGGACGACGAGGTAGCGGAGATCGACGAAATCGTCGGACTCATCGACGAGATCGCAGAACAGACGAACCTGCTCGCGCTGAACGCGTCGATCGAGGCTGCGAGCGCCGGCGAGGCCGGCCACGGGTTTGCCGTCGTCGCCAGCGAGGTCAAAGCCCTCGCGGAGGAAACCGCCGAAGCGACCCAGCGCGTCGATTCGCTCATCACCGGCGTCCAGCAGTCCACGACCGAGACCGTCGAGGACGTCACCGAAATGCGAGCGCAGGTCGGTGCCAGCGTCGACGCCGTCGAAACCAGCCTCGAGGCGATCGACGACGTCACGGATCAGGTCGAAGCGGTCAACGACGGGATTCACGAGATCGACCGGGCGACGGACGAGCAGGCACGAGCCAATCAGCAGGTGGTCACGATGGCCGACGAGGTAACGGACGTCAGCGAACGGACCAGCGCGGAGGTCGAACGCGTGGCCGCGGCGACCGTCGAACAGACGACCGCGGTCTCGGAGCTTTCGTCGGGTGCCCGTTCGCTCGCGGATTCGGCCGAGCGACTGACCGACTCCCTCGACGTCTTCGCAGTGGACGGAACGTCGACCTCAGATCGTGAATCGAACGCCGGCGACGTCGTTCTCTCCAGTAACGGCTCACGGGAGACTCACCCGGACAGTGATGCGGAACCGATCGAGTCCGAGACGGATCCGGCACTCTCCGACGACGCGTCATAACCGGCGGAAAATCGATCGGTTGGATGACGGGCGCGACACCGTGTCGACACCGACGTTCGTTATCAGATCTCGAGCAGAACTTTGCCGTCGATCCGTTCCGACGCTCGTTCGAGTGCGGCTTCTGCGTTCGCTAACGGATAGGTCGTGGTCACGATCGGCAGGTTGTCGACGGAGCCCGATGCCATCATCCGGATAACGCGGGGATAGATACGCTGACCGGTGTGGCCCTCCGAGCCGTAGATCTGTGCGGCCGATCCCTGGTACTTTCTGAGTGTGATTTCCGGATCCGATCCGGCGTTGCTGATGTGAACGACGTTCGCTCCTTCCGCGAGGCTGTCTTCGATAGCGGGGTACGTCTGCTGGACGGCACCCGCCGTTTCGACGTGGACGTCCGCGCCCTCCCCCCCCGTCACCTCGTCGATCGTTTCGACTGGATCCCGTTCGATCGGGTTGTACACGTGCTCGAATCCGAGGTCGCGTGCGACGGCACGCCGTTCGTCTGACGGCTCGAAGGCGATCACCTCGCCCGCACCCGCGCCGCGGGAGACGTTCATCCCGGTAAGTCCGATCGGTCCCGCCCCGTGATAGACGTGGTAGTCACCGGGGAGGATTCCGTCCGCTCGCCCGAACAGGCCGTGATACGTAATGGTCGCGGGTTCGATCGTCGCCGCCGCTTTCAAAAGCGCATCCTCGTCGTCGTAGGCCTGTCGGAGCGGGGAGACGTCCCAGCACAGCTTCTCCGGGACGGTAACGTACTCCGCGAACGCACCTGGTACGGTGAACCCCAGCTGCTCGAAGTACGTACAGTGGCCTGGACTCCCCTGTCGACACGCGTTACACCGCCCGCAGTAGTCGGTCACCTCCGAGGTGACGAGGTCGCCGTCCTCGAAGAGACGGACGTCCGACCCCGTTTCGACGACGCGACCGGAGAACTCGTGGCCGATCGTATTCGGAAACTTCGCGTACGCGGAGTAATGCATATAGCCGTCGTCGCCGCTCGCGACCATCGACAGATCGCTCCCGCAGATGCCCGCGTATCGAACCTCGACGAGCACTTCCTCCGGACCCGGGGTCGGTCGCGGCCGTTCCTCGAGCGAGAGCGTTGGGTCGGTCCAGATCTTCGAGGCGTTCATCGCTCGGCCCGTTTGCTGTTCTCTGTCCGTGACGTCGTATTCGGGCTGTGGTTTCCAATCCGCGTCTACAACGAGAGCACGCATAATCGTACCATCGAATCAAGACCGTTTGAATGTTGTCGTTCGCTGAGTGTACTTCGTGTCCGGTCTCTTTCGTTGGATAACCGCCTGTGATAGTGTTCACTTTTGACCGAACTTCCGATCGAAGACTGAATAATAACTGAAATACCTTTTCCTAACCATCAAAATTCCCGGTAAGACTCCACGATTTCGCCCTCTCTGTGTGTGACACCCTATCACAACATTTATCATGGTCGAATATAGAACATATTGTTATGTCTGAGAGGACAGGCCACAGTGGTAATACACGACGAGGGGTACTGAAAAAGACAGGAGCTGCGATGGCAACCGTGCCGTTCCTGGCTGGCTGCGCCGAGGACGGCTCCGGTGATCCTGGAAACGGTAATGGAAACGGTGGTGGTGAAGGCTTCGAACAACCGGATAGTGACGAGATCATCGACGCGACGTGGACTCGTGGCATAAACGAGACCATCGACGACATGAGCTGGAACCCGCGGAGCATTACGCTCAGCCCGATCACGCAGTACGACCTGTACTCGGGGCTGTGGGTCTGGGACTACCTCGAGGGTGGACTCAGCGGCGAACTGGCCAGTAGCTGGGACATCGACGGCGACGAGGCCTGGGTCGAGTTTTACGACTCGTACTGGCACAACGGCGACCAGTTCACGACGGAGGACGTCGCGATGTCCTTCGACATCATGTTCTGGCAGCAGATGAACGCGGGCGACCGGGAGGAACACCCGATCGAATCCTTCCACATCGAAGACGACACGTCCGCGCGAATCGTCTTCAGCGGTGATCACCCACCGGACTGGCAACACTGGGTCGACATGCCGTGGCGAGGATACGGTATTCTGTACGACAACCGAAACATCACCGGTGATTGGTACGATCAACTGGATTCCGTCGATCCGGAATCCGACGATTTCGCGGAACTGTTCGACGATTTCACGACGACCGAGGACATCTACTCGCCCGAGGAAGGTGATTATCCCATCGGCAACGGTCCGTTCCAGTACAA
Organism: Natrarchaeobius halalkaliphilus; assembly: GCF_003841485.1. Classification (NCBI taxonomy): domain Archaea; kingdom Methanobacteriati; phylum Methanobacteriota; class Halobacteria; order Halobacteriales; family Natrialbaceae; genus Natrarchaeobius; species Natrarchaeobius halalkaliphilus. The sequence goes on from NZ_REFY01000005.1 coordinate 29,726, forward strand.
AGAACACACGGACACGTCCGTTACCTTCGAGCGGTTCGAGGACTACGCACACGCGGACACGATCAACTTTACGGAGACCAGGTGGGAATTCCACGACGACCGTGCGATGGCGTTCTTCGAGGGCGAAATCGACGAATCCCGTCACGGCGTTCCCCCAGAGCCGGAGGACATGCACCTGATGCCCGACGACTACCAGCTCTACCGTGAAGGGAATCAGCGTGAAACGGACGTTACGTTCAACAACGGTGATGGCGTCCCCGGCGACGACCGTCCCGTCTACGACCGCGCCATCAGAGAGTCGATCAACTACCTGGTCGACAGAGACGAGTGGTCGGCAATCTTCGGTGAGATCTGGAGTCCGCTCGAAGAACCCGAGCATCCGATCCCCGAGGGAACCCTTCGGGAACAGCCCCAGGAGTTCCAGGACATGATCCACGACCTCGATCTGGTCAACCGGGAACACGACATCGATACCGCGATGGAGCGTGTCAACGACTCGGACAACTACTACTACGACGAGGACGAGGAGATGGTCATCTGTGAGAACGGTGACTACCACGTCGACGCGGGCGAGCAGGCTCACATCGAGATCCTCTCGCGTCAGGACATTCGTGCCGACATCTCCCAGTTGCTCAGTCAGTGGATGGAGGACTTCGGCTGGTCCGTCGATCGTTTCCCAGTGGACTCCGCGACCGAGTCCGAACGCCGTGAGAACGGGACGTTCGACATCAAGGTCAACACGAGTTCCTGTGAAACGGTTGGCGATCACGCCAGCGGTCCCGAGATCGAGACGTACGAGGACCGTATTCACTGGTCCAACCCGCTTCCCGTTCCGGAGGTCAACGACTGGGACGGCGAAATCGTCGGCTGGGACTACATGGAAGCCTGGGACGAGCACGCCTCGCTCCCGGCGGACGCACCGATCGAAGAGTGGGGTCAGTACTACGTCGAAGCCTCGTGGGCGTGGAACTGGCTCTGCGGTCGATTCTTCAGCCTCGGTCGGACCGAGCCCGGAGCGATCCGCAACGATCAGTTTTCGATCGACGGCGACAGCACGCTGAACCACATCGACACGGCACCGAGCCACGGTATCCGATCGCCGGAAACGACGGTCTGGGCACGCGAAGAGTAGCCACGGGACACGCTGTCCCGTACCACAACGTATAAGTATTAAACTCTACGATTTACACTGACTAAAGGCATATGAACTGGTACTTGCAACGGACGATACAGATGTTGTTGACCGTCTATGTCGTGATTACGCTCACATTCGTTCTAACACGAATGTTACCTGGGAGCGCGATCGGGGTTCTCCGAGCACGACTGGAAGATGAGACGGATATGAGTTCGGCAGAGGTCGAAGCGGCGATCCAACAATTCATCAATATTCATCCCGACGATCCGATACACATCGCCTACCGGGATTACATGCTCGCGACGTTACAGGGAGACCTCGGCCAGTCCATCTGGTACGGCAGAAGCGTCAACGAGATCGTTGCTGAAGCGATCCCCTGGACGCTGTTTATCGTGAGCTGGTCCCTCTTTATCGGATTCTTCGTTGGGATTATCCTCGGCTCGCTGATGGCGTACTACGAGGGTGGAAAGATCGACGTCGGTCTCACGACCTACGGGATGGTCGCTGGATCGATCCCCTACTATATCTTCGCCGTCTTCCTGTTGATCTTCCTCTCGTACCGAACGGGCATCTTTCCGACCTCGGGGCGAGTCGGAAACGTCGAACATGGATTCAACCTGGCGTTCATGGGGAGCGTCATCCATCACGCGGCGTTACCGACCATCTCGATGATTCTCGCGGGATCGATCGCCTCGTTATCGATGCGTGGAAACAGTATCCGTGTCCTCGGATCGGATTACCTCCGAGTTGCACGCCTTCGTGGACTCTCCAACAACACGATCATTAGCCAGTACGTTCTCCGGAACGCCGTTTTGCCGATGTATACCAGTTTCATGATCAAGATCGGCCAGATGTTCGGCGGCGTGATCATCCTCGAGATGATCTTCGGCTATCACGGCATGGGGTGGTTCATGGTCGAGTCCGTGGATACGCGTGATTATCCGCTCATGATGGGCTGTTTCATGGTGATCACCATCGCGGTCGTGATCGCCCTCTTCCTCGCGGACCTCACCTATCCCAAGATCGATCCCCGAGTAACGACCGAAAACGAGGAGCTATAGCACAACAATGTCCAGAGAACATACCGATACGAACGATACTACGTCTGATACCGGAACGCCCGTCGCCGACGGCTCGGGTGCCCCTGCGAATCCACTCGACGTCCTAGAAACGGAGTCCGACGTTGACACCAGCTTTGGTACGACCCAGAAAATGAAAAAATACCTGCGGATCTACCTCTGGGAACCCTGGCAGGTCATGCGTCGCGACTGGCGCGCACTCGTTGGCATCTCGATTCTCTCTTCGTACATCATTATCGGCATTCTCGGCTGGTTGTTCCTCGAGCCCACTCGTATGGGTGACGGGCCGAACCAGCTTCCGTGGTTCCGATCGCTGGCACATCCGCTCGGGACGAACCTGTACGGCGTGGATCTGATGCGAGAGACGATCCACGCGATCCCGATGATCCTGAAAATGATGTTTGCAGGTGGTGTGTTCACCATCATCATGGGTACAGTCATCGGGACTGTCGCTGGCTACAAGGGTGGCACGGTCGACAAGGTACTGAGTACGATCACCGACGTGTTCATCAACATTCCCGGTCTCCCGCTCGTCATCGTTCTCGCCGTCGTGTTCACGCCCGAAAGCGCGTACGCACTCGGCATTCTGCTCACGATCGAGTACTGGGCCGGACTGGCTCGCGCGGTTCGGTCACAGGTTTTGCAGATCCGATACGACGAGTACACCGAAGCTTCACGAACGATCGGTCTTCCCACCGGTACGATCCTGTTGAAGGACGTGATTCCGCACCTCGCTCCGTACATCACGATCAGGTTCGTCTCCGCGATGCGAACAGTCCTCTTCTCGGCAGTTGGTCTCTACTTCATCGGTGTCCTTCCGGAAGGTGACACGAACTGGGGAATCATGCTGAGCAACGCCTACAACAACGGCGCGATGTACCGGCCACAGCTTCTCCACTGGATTCTGATTCCGTCGATCGCGATCGTCGCCCTTTCGATCGGTATGATCTTGCTCTCACAGTCGCTCGACCGGGTGTTCAACCCACGCGTCCGTGAGAAACACAAAAAGGACGACGAGGAACTCCTCGAGGAAGAAGAGGACGTCGGTGGCAAAGGCCTGACGCTCGGCTAACGACTGCTTTTCTTATCATACTTTTTCTCGCTTCGTTTCGTTACCGATCGATCGAATCCCATCGTTCCCCCTTTTGAACGTTAGTCCAAAGAACGACACGTCTTAGTGGATCCACCGAGATGTCCGACTATGCCATCAGTACCGACCGGATTCAAGGCGCTTCCGGAGCCTGACCTCCAGACCTCGTTCGAAAGGGCAGACGAGTACGAATTCGACTTTCTCGAGGTTCCACTCCACCCGTTAGCGGAGTGCCGAGAGATCGACGGCCGATCGGAGGACGTTCGCAAGGCTGCGGCGGACACCGGCGTCGACGTCGTCGCTCATCTGCCGCATAAGCCACGCGACATCGTCTGCGTCGCCTCCGCCCGCGAAGACCGCCGAACCACCGCGTTCGAGAACGTCGAGCGGTCCATCGAGACGGCGAGTGCGATCGGCGCGTCGAAAGCCGTTCTCCACCTCGAAGCACCGGAGACTCATCTCGCGGACGACACCGAACGAGAGCTGTTCGCCGTTCTCGACTCCCTTAGCGAATACGGTCGAACTCACGGCGTCGAAGTGTGTTACGAAAACCTCTCGAGGCGGTATCCAACGCTCGCTGATTTCCCACAGCTACTCGAGCGTACGTCCGCTTCGATCACGCTCGATACGGGACACGCACGGGTCAACGGCTACAGCTCGCCGGAGATCGCGACGTTCGCCGGTCAACACGCCGGTCGCATCTCCCACGTTCATTTGAACGACACCCGTGGGAGGGCGGACGAACACCTTCCGTTCGGTTCGGGTACGATCGATTTCGAGTCGATCTTTGCGTCGTTGTTGGAGGGCGGATGGGACGGGACGATGACGACAGAGGTCAAAACTCACGACTTCGATTTCATCCGACTGGGAAAGGAGAAGCTGGACGAACTCATATAATATCCGATGGTTCAGCTTTTCTCTTCGGAGCCGTCGCTCGGAACGATCTTGTCGACCATGCTGATCTCGAAGTAGACCGTCCAGAAGACGGCGAAGACGAACGCTAACAGGAGGATCGTTACCCGATCGTTGATCCCGTATGCCATCGTGATGTAGGCTGCACTCAGAACGACACCGTAGTTGTACAACAGCACGGACACGCTCGCCCACGTGATTTGCATACGTCCACATGCCGGGGCACCCCCTAAATCTTGTCGACCGAGATGCCCGTGCCTCGAACGACCTATCGAACCAGTGGCGAGTGGCGTGTCTGGAACGGTAAGAATATAATGATCGAGAGCAGATACCTTGTTAGGATGTCACAGCCTGCAATAGACCACACTGATCAGTCCCTCGATGAGGACGTCATTATGAGTGTGCGTGATGCGACCGTCAGCTTTGATATGAGTCGTGGTGAATCACGGGTCCTCGACAACGTGAGTATGGATCTCCAGCGAAACGAGATCCTCGGCGTCGTCGGTGAGAGCGGATCCGGGAAATCGATGTTCGCCTCGGCGCTCCTCGATGCGATCGTCGAACCCGGTGAACTCCGCGGTGACGTGATATACAACCCCGAAAACGGCACGCCGTTCGACGTCACGGACCTCAGTGAAGAAGAGCTCAGAGAGTTCCGCTGGGAGTACGTCTCGATGGTGTTCCAGGGTGCGATGACGTCGTTTAACCCGGTTCGAACCATCAAAACCCATTTTGTCGAGACGCTGGTCGCTCACGATGCCCACGTCGAAGAGGGGTTAGAGCGAGCGCGGGACCTACTCGTCGACCTCCACCTCGATCCCGATCGCATTCTCGAGTCCTACCCTCACGAACTCAGCGGCGGCATGTCCCAGCGGGCGTTGATCGCGCTCAGCCTGGTACTGGAGCCGGAGGTGCTGGTCATGGACGAGCCGACGGCTGCACTCGATCTCTTGATGCAGCAATCTATTATCTCGCTGCTCAAAGACATTCAGCAGAAATACGATCTGACGATCGTCTTCATCACTCACGACCTTCCGCTGATCGCCGGAATGACCGATCGCCTCGCGGTTCTGTATGCGTTCGAATTTATCGAGGTCGGTCCGTCGATGGATATTCTTACCGGCTCTGTCCATCCGTATACCCGCGCGTTGTTGAAGTCGGCACCGAATCTGAAGATGCCACTCGACGAGATGCAGCCGATCGAAGGGAACGCGCCAGATCCGGTCAACGTCCCGGCCGGATGTTCGTACCACCCACGCTGTTCGCTGTCGACCGATCTCTGCGAAGCGGAGGACCCGGAGTTCTACGACGCGGGTGGCGAACAGGAAGTTTCGTGTCATCACTGGGAGGATGCGGCTGATGCGGTCCCTCTGGACCTCACGAAGGCCGCCGAGGCGAGTACCGACTTCGCGAGCGGAAAGCAGTCCGGCGAAACGATCCTCTCGATGGACGACGTCGAGGTCCACTTCGAGGACGGTGGCAGCGGTATTCTTGGGAAGTTCTTCGATCCGCCACAGACGGTTCGTGCCGTCGACGGGATCTCGATCGACATCTCGGACAACGACGTCTTCGTGTTGATCGGGGAGAGCGGCTGTGGGAAATCCACGCTCGGCAAAACGTCGGTCGGGATCCAGGAGCCGACCGGGGGAACGGTCGAGTTCAAAGGCCAGGACATCTGGATGGCACGGAAACGGCTCGGTGATATCGATATTCCGTGGGGCGATATCCGGCGGTCCCTCCAGATCATCCATCAGGATCCCGCGAGCTCGCTCAATCCGAACCGACGCGTCGAATCGCTGCTGGCCGATCCGTTCAAGCGCTGGCATCGCGACAAAAGCGAAGAGGCACGCCGAAACATCATCCTGACGTTGCTCGAGCAAGTCGGGATGTCTCCACCGGAGGACTACATCGATCGGTATCCACACCAGCTCAGCGGCGGCGAGAAACAGCGCGTCGCACTCATTCGAGCGTTTACGATGAATCCGGAGCTGATATTCGCTGACGAGCCGGTGAGCGCACTCGACGTCTCGCTCCGGGTCGAGATGATGAACCTCATGATCTCGCTTCAGGACATGTTCGATACGTCGTTCCTGTTCGTCTCGCACAGTCTCGCGAACGCACGATACATCACTGGTCGAACTGGCGGACGTATCGGCGTCATGTACCTTGGCGAACTGATCGAGGTCGGTCCACCGGAGAAAGTCATTCACGACCCACAGCATCCGTACACGCAAGCGCTACGCTGGGCCACTCCCGAGCTGACGATGTCGCTCGACAACGACGATGCGCCGATGCGGACGATCGACGTCCCCGACGCCACGAACCCGCCGTCGGGATGTCGATACCATACGCGATGCCAGTACGCCCGCGAGATCTGTACCAGCGAAAAGCCGTCGATGATGTGTGACGACGAAACCGGAGAGCGAAACGCGGCGTGTTTCCGCGTCGACGAGGAACACGAATACTGGGACAGCGAGCCCGTGGAGGGCGTCGAACTCGAGGAATAACTCGACACCTTCGACTCTGACATCCCGGAAAATCCGTTGATTGGCGGTTTATTCTCGCTTCACCGCGACCGAATTCGATGCGCGTTCGTACTGATCGAGGATCGCATCGTGGATCTCGCCGTTCGTTGCGACGATGTGAAGCTCTCGTTCGCCGGCACTGAAATCGAGCGGCTCGTCGTTCAGGTCGGTCACCGTCCCGCCGGCCTCTTCGACGAGTAGCGTTCCCGCGGCGACGTCCCACGGCGACGTGTACTTGTCGAACACGCCGTCGAGCGTTCCCTGACCGACGAGCGAGAGATCTGCCGCCCCACAGCCGAGTCGTCTGACTCCCTCCGTCCGCACCGGGTTTCCGATGAGTCGCTTGAACAACTCGAGGAACTCCTCGTCGGTCGCGGCCGGCGGCGAGATTCCCATCCCGAGAAACCCCCCCGTCAGTCGTTCGGTGTCAGAAACCGCGATTTCCTCTCCGTTGCAGTAGGCTCCTTTCCCCCGGACCGTCGTATACACCTCGTTCATCTCCGGGCGGTTTATCACGCCCGCGTGAATCTCCCCGTCGATCTCGAGGGCGATCGTGACGCAATAGTACGGAAACGAGTTCACGTAGTTGTGCGTTCCATCGAGCGGATCGACGATCCACCGGTAGGATCCGTCACCGTCCGCTCCGGATTCCTCGGTGAAAAACGAGTGATCCGGATGTCGCTCCCGAATGTGCTCTTTTATCACCCGGTCGCACTTGATGTCGATCTCCGACACCATATCAGTCGGAGACTTGTGTTCGACGTCGAACTCGGTGTCGAAGTTCTCCGAGAGGATCGTCGCACTCTTTTCGGCCGCATCGACCGCTGTCTGAAGATACTCGTCGTCGATCATTCTGGCAACACTCTGTCCGAGAGATTACGATGAACCAGTGTAAGTGTTTCCCTGCCCGGATCTGCGAGAACGTCACGACGCGGCCTGCGAACCACGAATTTCCGACGAAAAGTACCGCCCTCATCCGGTCTACTGTAAGTCGTTACCGGAGCGACCGCGAGCCGTCCTGCGGTCGCTCCGGTAAAAAGTCACAGCAAACCGTATCAGTCGAAGCCCATTCGTGATTTCAGCCGCTGTTGATCGGATTTCTTCTGGGCACGGTTATTGAGGAAGTAGCCCATCAGAGAGAGGAGGAATGCGATCAACGTGAACATGAACAGGATACTCCCCAGTGCGAGCATGTGGTCGATCTGAATCCCAGCGTCGTATGCGCTCTGTGGAATCGCTCCGAAGTGGAACACCAGCGGCGTTACGAACACGGAGAGTCCGAGAACGTACATCCCGTATCCCAGCGTCTCGAGCGTGGTCGATTGACGATACAGAAACGCGGCTGCCGCCACGAAGGCGACGGGCAAGACGACGAGTTCCAGACCGATCCCGCTCGTCACGTACGCCATGTACACACCGAAGATACTCGACGCTCCAACTACCGTTCCAACTCGACCCCAATCAATGCCGCCTTCGGTGGCATCTCCGTTCGTCTCCTCCGGTCTGTCTGGTTTGACGTACCGGATCGCCGCCACGTACCAACACGCTCCGAAAACCAGAAGCGACAATCCCCAGATGCCAGCGATCCCTGCCCAGACGCCATCGCCTATGACGAAGGCGATAAGCGTCATCACTCCCCCCCAGAACGTGATTGTCAACGCGGCAGAACTTCTGATCTTATCGAGGATTCGATACACTGGATTGTTGCGAATCGTTCCCATCACGCCCGAACTGGACGGCTGATTCTGGGTCAACAGCGGACTCATTGGTCTAGGGATGGTCCAGCTATGTAATGAAATTTTTGGTCGTATTGACCCGGCTTTATGGATCGGTAACTATCGTCCCGACTTCCTCGAGTACATATCCGTCGCTCAGTCTGCGTTTTTGCTCACGTCGATGTCCCGACTCGTATCTTCCGCTTGATTTTCGCGGTTCTCGCTCGTGTCGTTGGCTCACGGGTCGTTCCTCCCCGTTCGCTTATCCGCGGTTCTCGCTCGTGTCACTCGCTCCGAACCGCGCTCGCTCCGAACCGCGCTCGCTCCGAACCGCGCTCGCTCCTCAGACCCGTGACCGCATAGCCCTACAATTTAAATAATATGAACGTAGAGTGTACGGTATGGCAACAGGCTTCGTAACGGACCCAGAGGGGTTTCTCCGGAAAAAAGCGGCAACCGGCCGATTGTGGATTCCATCGCTGTTCGCAGTTCTCGTCGGCATTGCGTTGCTCTCACAAACGTGGCTCATCCGTGTTCAACTGGGCGGTGAGTTCCTTCGCGTTATCGACGCACTCATCATCTGGGGTATGTTCCGCGTCATCGAGGGATTCATCATCTGGATCTATTTCATCGTCGCGTTCTGGGCGATGGGGATCGCCCTCGGTGGAAAGCCGCTTCTGGGTCACGTGATTCGGGTCGCAGGATGGGGCCTCCCACCGTTCATCATCGCCGGTCTCGTCTGGGGAGCTGGTTACTACTACGCGCTTCGCGATGCAACCCTCCTCGAGTACGATCTCCAGGGAATCGAAGCCGAGTGGGAACTCCTCGCTGATTACAAGGCACAGGCCGTCGGTGATCCGTACCTCGTCGGCGCGACGCTCCTCGGAAGCGGTGTACTGCTTATCAGTGCGTACATCTGGGTGAACGGCGTGAAGACTGCCTGCGATCTCGATAAACGAAATGCGACGATCGCGGTCGGCGTTCCACTCGCTCTCTACGTTCTGTACCGGTTCCTCGCTATCTACGGAATTCTCCCGGGACCGTAAATCTCACATCCCGATTGTCGTCTCGGCTTATTTTCTCGCGTTTACGATTCGCGTCCGACACTCGATCGATACTGATCGATCCGTACAGCATCTTTCGTGGGACTGCTGTGCCGAGTTACCGGCGTCACCGTCACTATCGGTAGTTCTCACGCCGGAACTGACTCACAATTGCCCGTTTCTGCGGATGATACGTGTGTGATATAGTGATAACTACACCGATTTACACCAGACCACATAGTTTGCGGTTCTCGCTCGTGCCGTTGGCTCACGGGTCGTTCCTCCCCGTTCGCTTATCCGCGGTTCTCGCTCGTGTCACTCGCTCCGAACCGCGCTCGCTCCGAACCGCGCTCGCTCCGAACCGCGCTTGCTCCGAACCGCGCTCCCGTCGTGCGGTCTGGTGTGCATTGACGTGCAGTGGTGACGATAGCAACCGTTGACTGTCTACCAGCTGATTGCACGGTGTCCGTCGGCGGACCAGTCAGTACCCCTCGGTGGCTACCGTGTCCCGACCGATGACGCTAGTCCCAGTGTGAGTCCCAGCCGAGCACGAGCAGGATAACGATCGCGACCATTACCAGTACGACCGGAACGAGCGTAAACACCGCGATAACGTACGATTCGCTTCCTGGCTCGATAAACAGAAACGAAAACCCGAGCAGGAGCAATATCAATACACAGATCGCGAACAACGGCCGAAGCATAGAGCGTGTGATTACCCACATTGTCGAGAGTATGGGAAACCGATACAAATAGCTCTTTGGGAACAGACCGATCCCGCTATCCGGTTACGTTGTTGATCCCGTCGAATCTCCCGTCAGAGTCCGCTTCGAAAATCGTGTGTTATATTGGATTGCTCGTGAGTTCGTCCCGAATTATGTGCCGCCGTTTCCGTTACACCCACGTCCAATTCTGCGGTTGACCTGGGAAACCGATACCACAGTTCGTCACATTCGCCGTCCGATTGTGGTAACCTTCATCGCAGGTAAAACGGTTGCGTAGCCGTGATCGAACCGCCTCGGCCGGAGAGCTCAGCACGCACGTATGCGGGATCGTCGAGCGTCTCGCTAACCACGGTTTCGCCGGTCGCGACCGCTTCACCGTCAGCGATCCACGTAATCTCGTGTGCACTGGGTGCGGTGATCGTGATCGAGTTTTCGGTCGACTCGATCGATTCGATAAACGGTGCCTGTGCGTCTCCGTTGTACTGGACGTAGCTTTTCCCATCACGGAGCGCGTCAGTGACGTTCTGTTTGGACAGCTCTGGAACGAGGATAACCGTCCTCGAGCGGTTGAATCGCTTGTCGTAGCGCTCTCGTGCTCTCGCGTGATAGTCGTCCCCACCGGAGGCCCAGATCGGTCGGTCGCTTCCGAAGTGAGTCAGTAACTTATCCCAGAGCTCTCGAGACGGCGCGCGGTCGTCGCCGTTGAACACTTCGAGACCGAGCAGCGCGTCCGACGATTCGAGTACCGGGATATAGAGTTCCCAGTCTTCCGTGGCCGTATACTTACTCGGGTGTGCGAGGAAGGTAATACCACCACGGTCTTCGACTTCTCCGAGGACGGTTTCGACGGACTGGTCCTTGCCGTGACCGAGGTCGTTGTCCAGACTCACGATATCGTGGAGTTTCTCGACACCTTCTACGTCACCACGGATTTCGCCACCCTGCAGTGCGACCATTCCGAGTTCGTCCGCGTCGACGCCCCACTGCGACCACGGCCAGCTCATCTTGTCCAGATCCGCGTCGACTTCGTCGTAGGGTACCCGTTTGTACTTCTTTCCGTCGACCTGGTATTCGTGTTCCGTGAGCGAAAACACCGTGTAACCCGCGTTTCGGTACTTCTGAATCAGGACGCCCGGACTCGAGGCCTCCGAGAGATCGTTCTTTCCGATGTGATCGATCGGAACTCCCTCGAGCGCGACGTCCGGTTCGTGTCTCGCTGTGTCTGCACTGAGTTCGTTTCTTGGCTCGTGAACGTGAAATTGTGCCAAGTGGTGCTCAGAATTAGACCAGTCTACTTCTTCGTATGGATGAGTGAAATCCATATCTCACCTCGTTGCGTATCAAATATAAGTTTTCGCATTTCCGTACCCCTACTCATCCCGATCACCGGTAGACGCCTGAAACGCTACCGCGCGGGAGTATGTTGAGTTGATGTTTAATCGGTACTGTCATGGAACGAATCCCAGTGATAAGTAATTAATTGTTAGATACGAATCACCACCTCTGAACCAGAGTGTTCGCTTCTTGCGAACAAACCGTCCCACTCTTTCGAGCGCTTCTGTGTCCCGAAGAACACGCTGATCTGGGTCTGGTGATACCGTTTGCTGTTACACTCGGTGACGGGATCCGTCTACTACGATCAGTACACCTCGTGTTCGCGATGGTTGTTCGCCCCTCCCGAACAGTGGGGATGGCGTAGCGATTCGTCGTGTCTGTGGGATCTGAGCGGAACGGATCTCGTACACCGAGCTTATTGTGCCGATCTCCAGACGCCCAACGTGTTTGTGGAATTACAGCCGTATGCGTGTATAACCACTCTCGCAGGCCATCCTCTTTCCTTGTCAATACGGATATCGAACTTCTCGATACCATCGTCGCCACTGTACGTTTTGGAGGGGATGCTCACACGACCAGAGCGCGGTTCGGAGCGAGCGCGGTTCGGAGCGAGCGCGGTTCGGAGCGAGTGACACGAGCGAGAACCGCGGATAAGCGAACGGGGAGGAACGACCCGTGAGCGAGTGACACGAGCGGGAACCGTGGACTGTGCGATTAGTATGTAGATCGCTGCAGTTGATACTACAAGATCAAGGTGCGACGACAGCAGCTTTCTCAAATCCCATTCACTCGATCAGTCGAAAACTACGTTCGGCCCTTCCAAACCACTGGGCTTTCTCACACACTCACTCGTCGAACGCAAACCCGTTTAACCGATCCGCTCGGAATGATTCCATCGCATTTTGTGCAACCGAGTATCTCACGCTACGGGTGTTCGCTGGCGTATCCGTTCTGAGCTATCGCATCTCTTATCGCACGCCTGGAGTTTGATTCGGTGAACCGCGTCGACGAAGACTGTGGTCCGATATCGGTGTACGAATACTGTAAATTGATACGGAAACAACGTTCACGTACACCGAACCAGCGATCGTTGCCATACGACTTCGGCTCTCACAGCACGCGACGAACTGACTAGCATCAGGATTTATATATCCGCGGCCCAACCCGTACGCTATGAACCGTGGATTAGTCGTCGTAGACGACAGTGAGACACACCGAACACTACTTGAGGAAGCGGGTGCCCTTGCAGCTGGCTCAGGCGGCGAACTCGTGATTTTTACGCATCTCAGCAGCGACGAGGTCGAATCTAACCGTGAGACGATAGAGGCGATAAGCGAGCAGGAAGGTACGACGTACGATTCGGACGTCGCGCTTCAGCCCTCGGAACAGTTCGCAACGTCTCTTGCGGAAGAGACTCTCTCCGATTTCGGCATCGAGTACGGTGTCGAGACCAGAATCGTCGAAGGCAGTGAGCTGGCGGATGAAATCATTTCGACTGCGTACGAAACCGACTGTGATCATGTTTTCCTCGTCGGTCAGAACCGTTCTCCGACTGGAAAAGCCATCTTCGGTGACGTCGTTCAGAACGTGATCCTCAACTTTGATGGCCTGGTAACCGTCAATATTGATGAGTCGACATAGCCTCACGTAGCGCCGCGAGCGCTGATCCGAACGCTTTGTAACCAGTATATTATTTAGTCACTGATCTCATCTATCAACCTATATGCCAGGACCATCCGATGGACGCCCGTTTTCGGGGATCGATTCGCGAACCATACTGTTCTGGGCTATCGGTATCTCGGTGGGGCTGTTGGCTGGCCAGTACGTGTTCGGTGGATCACTCTGGCGAACCGTCGTTGCTGCAGTAAGTGCAATCGTCATCCTGCTCGGATATGTGATACTCAAAGAGATCAAATAGGTATTCTGAATTACAATCAAATTTAGTTGTCAGTACTGTTTCTTATCCCTGTCTGAAAACTCGAAGTACCGATCGATGATCCTGATTCCCTATCGCATTCTCGTCTCCTGAAAGAACAGCTTTCAGTGATCGAAACTTTTCACCATATATTTTTAAGCTCTCTCATGAGTATCCGTCTAAACTATCGCACGTGGAATTTATCGACCGACCGTAACACAATTCCTGTAACTCTTCTCGTGATCGGCTATTGTATATTCATACTGATATTAATTCTAAATACGAAGTATCCTGTCACGACTACTCGACTTGTTTCTCTCTTGTCTTGTCAGTTACGGTCAGCGACCTGATCTTCCCCTCTGGATCCGGTAGCGACGATCAAATACTGTCTGAGCAATATTGCGGGTACACCGATCACTGCCTCATGTAGTCTCTTGATCGGCTTCTCGGAACGGTCCAGGACTGAACACCGTCGACGGAACCGGACGAATAGTACCCTCAAACACGGTCTACTGTCAGTCAGTACCGGGGGATCGCGACCCGTCTGCGGTCTAAACGGTAACTCAGTACAATAATCCGTATCAAACGGCGTTGTTTTCGATCGGATAGTGACAGGCGACCTGGTCGCTTGCTTCTTCGCCGTCGTCTCGCTGTTGCAGAAGGGGCTCGTCCCTCTCGCATTTCTCGTCCGCGTACGAGCACCAGGACGCGTATCGACATCCCGGTGGAAGATCGATCGGATCAGGGACCTCTCCCTGGACCGACTCTTCTGTGATATCCGTTTGCTTCTGTGTATCGGGCACCGACTGAAGCAGCGTTTTCGTATACGGATGCGATGGATAGTGGATGACGTTCCGCGTCTTTCCGACCTCGACGACTTTCCCGAGATACATAATCATCGTCCGGTCACAGAGGTAGTTGATCGTCGAGAGATCGTGTGAGACGTACAGGATACTCATTTCCATCTCCTCTTTGAACTTCTCGAACAGTTTCAATATACCCGTTCGCACGCTCACGTCGAGCATCGAGACGGGTTCGTCAGCGATCAGGAAATCCGGCTCGAGAACGATCGCTCGAGCGATGTTCACCCGCTGTCGCTCCCCTCCGGAGAGCTCCCTCGGGAACGACCCCAGATACTCCTCCGCTGGACTCAGACCGGCGTCGTTTAGCGCCTTGATCGTTCGTTCCGTCCGCTCTTGGCGATCACCGATCGAGTGGATCTTCAGCGGCTCCGAAACGATCCTCGAGACCGTAAACCGTGGGTTGATCGCTTCGTATGGGTCCTGAAATATCACCTGACACTTCCGTCTGAACGTCTTTAGCTCGCTCGAGCTGTACTCCGTTATATCGTCGCCGTCGATGATGATCTCACCGGACGACGGCTCCTGGAGCTGCACGAGGAGCTCACCGAGCGTGGATTTTCCGCATCCGCTCTGGCCCGCGAGACCGACGATTTCCCCCTGCTGAATCTCGAAGGATACGTTGTCGACGGCTCGCAGGTATTCTTTTTCACCGAACAGCCTGCTGATGATACTCTGGTTCGTTTCGTATAGTTTTGAGAGATCGTTTACGTCGATCAGTGCCTGCGAATCGCTGTCGGATTCCGGCTTAGTCGTGATGCTCATCTGTATGTTTTCCGTTCTTGATTCTGATGGTCAAAAGCCTTCCGGTGCTTTCGATGCTGTCTTGTGTGTTCATACTGGTTTCATGTTATGGCGTCTGTTTGGCTTCTGCCTCTCGGGCGTCCTTCCAGGTATCGGGTTCGTTTCCGTGCTCTCTGAACTCCGAACGGCGCTCCGGATAGAGACACTCGATCCGGTGCCCGTCCTCGAGTTCGACCGAGCTGGGATCCGTGTGTCGACACTCCTCGGTCGCGTACGGACATCGACCTTCGAACCGACATCCTGTCGGTGGGTCGAGTAGATTCGGCGGGGAGCCCGGTATCTCGATCAGTGCAGAACTGGCGGGAAACTCGTCCATCCGTGGGAACGCGTTCTGTAACCCGATCGTGTAGGGATGTGCACTTCGATCGAATACGTCGTCGATCGTTCCGATTTCGGCAATTCGTCCGGCGTACATGACTGCAACTCGATCGGAGATATTCGAGACGACGCCCATATCGTGTGTGACGAAGACGATTGCACAGCCGATATCGTCCTGTATCTCCGCGAGCAACTCACAGATCTGGTCCTGGACGATAACGTCGAGACCGGTCGTAGGCTCGTCTGCGACGATCAGTGACGGAGAGAGCGCCAGCGACAGTGCGATCGTAACCCGCTGTCGCTGGCCACCCGAAAGTTCGTGTGGATAATCACCCATCCTGTTCGGATCGAGGTCGACTCGCTTGAACAGCTCCGCACATCGTTCTCTGGCCTGTTCGGTCGAGTTGTCCGTGTGTAGTTCGATGACCTGGACGACCTGTGCGCCGACGGTGTACACTGGATCGAGTGCTGCCATCGCGTTTTGGGGAATATACGAGATCTCCTTCCAGCGGATATCCGTCCGGAGCTGCTCTTCGGATACCGTTGCGAGATCGATCCCGTCGTACGTAATCGATCCGGTGCTGATCTCGCCGTTGTTATCGAGGAGCCTGAGAAACGCTTTCGTCATCGTTGTCTTTCCGCATCCGCTTTCGCCAACGATTCCGAGTGTTTCCCCTTCCTCGATGGTAAACGAGACGTCGTCAACGGCCGTTAGCGGCCCGTTGTCGGTCCGGTACTCTACCGAGACCCCATCTATGTTAACCAGGCTCATTGATTGGGTATTACCTTCGTACTATTTAATTGTTTTTGTTGGTCTGGAACTCCGTGAAGCCGACGTGCCAGAGGCCGATATCGGCCACACTGCTGGTAGTCGTGTCGGATCGTGTGGGTGGGATGGGTCCCGAACGTACCGTTCTTACCTGTGCTGAAGTTCGGGATTCGTTATCTCTTCGATGCCTCGAGACATGTAGAAGAACGCAACGACCAGTACCGTGATACTGATTCCTGGCGGGAGCACCCACCACCATGCGTGCGTGATCGCACCACTGGTGTAGGTCAACTGAAGCATCACGCCCCAGCTGATCATCTCGGTGGTGCCCAGTCCGAGGAACGAGATACCCGCCTCGAGCAGGATTGCCGCGCCCATGACGAAGACGCCTTCGATGAGAATAATCGGAAGAAGATTCGGTGCGATGTGGACGTACATAATTCTGAGATCGCTCGCTCCGGACGCTTTTGCGGCTTTGACGAACGGTCGCTCCGAGAGCGAGAGCGTCTGTGATCGAACGACGCGTGCCATCGTTCGCCACAGGATCAGTATCATGGCGATGATGACGTTCCAGACGGAGCTCCCGAACAGTAGCGAGACGACGAGCAATAACGGGATCGCAGGAATCGCGTACAGGATATCGACGACACGCATGAGAACGAGGTCGACCGTTCCCTTGTAGTACCCCGAGACGAGCCCCACGGTCGTTCCGATCAGCATGACCGCAATCCCCGACAGAAACGCCACCAGCAGCGACACTCTGCTACCGTAGATCCACTGGCTCAGGATGTCCTGGGAGTGGTGGTTGGTTCCCATGATGTGCTCGGAGCTCGGAGGCTCGAGCATCGAGTATTCCCCCTGGGCGTCTGCGATGTTTGCCTGTGGTTCGTACGGGGCGAGGAAGGGAGCGAAAATCGCCATAAAGAGCGTTCCGAGGACGATGAGAAGCGCGATCGCTGCCATTCGGTTGGACAGGAACCGTTGAACGGCCCACTGCGTTCGCTCTTTGTACGTCTCGAGAACGATTCGCTGGTTCTTCGTAAGCGCGTCTCCGAGCAACGTCATTACTCGACCACCCCCTCGTCTTTCACGCGCGGATCGAGCCACGTCGAGACAATGTCTGCGATGAAATTAAATAGGATCACCATGAACGACATCAGGAAGAACGCGCCCTGAACGACGGGATAATCGTGTGCCTGGACGGCGTCCCACATCGTTCGTCCCAGCCCGGGCCACGAGAAGACGGTCTCGAGAATTACGGACCCGCCGAACGCGTAGCCGATGGCGAGCGCGCCGTAGTGGACGACCGGCAACAGCGAGTTTCGCATCGCGTGTCGATACCGAATCGTCGATTCGGGAGTTCCTTCTGCTTTTTTCAGCTGGATAAAGTCGTTGCCGAGGACGTCGATCATCGTATTTCTCGTGATCAGTATCGGCCTGCTGATTCGCCACAGTGTAAAGATGACGATCGGGAGAATCGCGTGTTGAAGCGTGACGAACGAGAAGACCCGATTCAGTGGTGAACCGGGGATTTCACCGGCGGGCCGCATTCCACCGGACGGGAGTATGTTGAGACTGAACGAGAAGACCATCAGCGCGAGCATCCCCGTCCAGAAGATGGGCGCTGCGTAGGTGGTCAGCGCGATCGCTGTTCCGTAGTTGTCGAGTCGTCCGTTTCGATGCCAGGCGAATAGCGCTCCGATGAACGGGCCGACGATGAACGCGATCATGATCGCGGGAACCGTCAATATGAGCGTGTTGATGGTTCGATCGAGGATAAACGGTAGCACTGGCTCGCCGTGTTGGAACGACTGGCCGAGGTCTCCGACCATGAAGTTTCGCATGTAGAGGAAATACTGCGTATACAGGGGTTCGTCTAAGCCGTACTGTGCCATCAGCTGCTCTTGCTGTTCAGCGGAAAAGCGAGGTGAGATCACCTGGCTCGTAGGATCCCCTGGTAAGATGCGAAATAAGAAGAACAGGACCGTAATGACGGCGTACAGGCTAACCGCCATCAGCCCCAGTCGCTTTCCGAGGTAGCTCAGATTGACCATCTATCTACTCGAGAGGGATATATTCGACCTCCGGCTGCCAATCAGTTGGCATGAGTAAGTCACCCTCACCGTTCCATCTGAAGCCTGCTTCTTCTAGCAGCTCGACGGATCGATCGATGTTGTGCGGATACTCTGCCACGTCGTCATTGTAGTATCGTTCGTTCGCCGGAGCGATGGGATGCTTCGCTTGTTCGCCCCTTCCCTGGAGCAGAATCTGGAGCATCTCGTCTTGATCGATGGCGTGTGTCAGCGCTTTTCTGAACCGGACATCTCGGAACGGCCCTTCGTTGTTCGGAATCCAGATCCCGTGTGCGTCGAGTCCCGGGTTCGAGATGGCTCGGACGTTTTCGATATCGTCCGCCTGGTTCCAGTGTTCGGCACCCATATACTGGGTGAAGGTCACGTCCCCGTTTTCGATGTCTCCGATAATGGCCGACTGAGAACCGTATAACCTGTAGACGAACTGTTCGAAGTCGAACTCGTCCGCGAGATAGTGATCGTGGTTCTTCTCGTAGACGATCTGCGTTCCCGGTTCGTAATCGATGAACTCGAATGGACCGCTTCCGGTCATATCGGGATCGCTCCACTCGGACGGATGGTCGTGGTCTGCGATCGCGTCGCTCCAGATGTGTTCCGGCAGGATCGGGATACGGTAGAGCGTGATCTGTACGAACCCGGAGAACGGATTCGACAGATTGAACCGGATCGTGTCGTCGTCGAGTATCTCGGAACTCTCGTACGGATCGATATCGCTACCCAGGTACGGGATCCCCTCCTCCTGAATCGAATCGAACGTGAACGCGACGTCGTCGACCGTGACGGGCTCTCCGTCCTGAAACGTCATGCCGGATCGAAGCGTGACGTCGAGCGTCGTCTCGTCGATCCACTCCCACTCTTCGCCAGCAGCCGGAATCGGACCTCCGTCCAGCCCGAGACGGACGAGCGGATCGTACGTAAACGCATGGAGCCGAAGGGCGTCGGGCCCGGTAACGTTGAAGAAGTTCGGGTACGTCTCGAGCGCTTCCGTCGTCCCGAATACCACCTGATCGTCCCCGCCGACGTTCTCGATCTCGGTGAGCGACGGAATGTTGTTGTACGCGTACAGCCCCGTCATCTCTTGCCAGTTGTCGAACGAATCAGTGTTGGCTGCGACCAGTGCGTCCGGATGGACGGTGAATATGATCGGAACGTTTTCGGCCAGGATTTCTTGACAGTTTTGAGCGTACTCGACCCGGCTGCTCTCGTCAGGCTCGTCCCTGAAGTTCTCGACCATCTCGTCGTACTCTTCGCTCTCGAACATGGTGTAGTTTCCACCCTCGAGGTTTGCGAACTGCGAGTGGAAGCTGTAGAACAGGTTGTAGTACGGGAACAACCGCTCCGTTCCACCCGTCCACGCGGCTACCATGAAATCGAACTCCCTGTCGTTGAGTTTGTCCGAGTAGGTTCCGACGTCGACGACTTCCCGGTTCGTTTCGATACCAAGTGCCTGGAGCTGGCGCTCTGCCAGGTTACCGACCTCGTACCGAAGTGCGTCTTCATCCTGTGCGACGGACGCAAACTCCATCTCTGGCACTGGTTCGTAGTCGTCTTCGTCGTCAGGCGTTGCACCGAGAGCCTCGTCGTCTCCGCCCCCTGTACACCCCGCCAATCCGACGACTGCTCCGGATGCAGCCGTACTGACGATAAACTCACGTCTGTTAACACCCTTGATATTGCGTGGCATTGCGTTCCAACCGTTGAATCACAACTATTTATATCTTGCCATCAATTCGGATACGACCGTTTTCTCCGAAATTCCTCTGCTATCAGTAGATTTAATACTGTGCTCTCTCGAGCACACCTCATGGAAATCACCGACGTAGAGGCCTATGCCGTCAACATGAATGTGATCGATCTCGAAGATGGTGGACTTTCGCCCTACGTGACAAATCACGGCGCAGTTGAAGACGTCGACCGTATCCTCGTCAAGGTAGACACCGACGAGGGGATTTCTGGCTGGGGTGAAATGCGCGTGTTCCTTTCTCCGGAGACGACGGTCACTATCATAGAAGACGGCGTTGCTCCGATTATCGAGGGACACTCGCCGTTCGAAGTCGAAAGCCTTCGCAGGCTGTTATTCATCGAATATACGAATATCGACATGTTTTTCTCGGCCGTCGAAATCGCGTGCTGGGACATCGTCGGCAAGTCACTCGAGAAACCGATCTACGAGTTACTCGGTGGCTGGACCGCGCCAGGCGTGACGACGCGTCAGATCGAGCAAGATTACGACTACGAACAGCGCGTCGACGTCGCGTACTGCGTTGGTATCCTCTCTCCGGAGGAGTCAAGAGCGCATGCACGGAAAGCACTCGAAGGTGGCCACAGCGTCTTGAAGACCAAAGCCGGACGCGACTGGAAAGCGGACGTCGATCGAATCATCGCGATGGACGACGAGGTGGATGGAGCGCTCGAGTTCCGTCTGGATCCGAATCAGGGATGGCGGCTCGATGAAGCGGTACGCGTCGGTGCAGCCCTGTCCGATGCCGGCGTCTACCTCCAGTACCTCGAACAGCCGATCCGCGTCGATTCTCACGAATCGCTCGCGAGACTTCGTGAACGGACGTGTCAGCCGATCGGTCCGAACGAGGATACGTACATCGCACACAACCTTCAAAACCTGATCGAGAGCGGCGCACTCGACGTCGCGGTGGTCGATATGACTCCTGCAGGTGGAATCTCGGGAGTGCGCCAGCTCGCCGCGATCGCGGAGGACGCCGGAGTGCCACTGGCTCATCACTGCGCGTTCGACCTCGGAATCCGTACCGCTGCCATCGTCCACACCGTCAGCGGCGTTCCCGGTTTCACCCTGCCGCCTGATTCGGTCTATTATGCGTGGGAAGACGACGTGATCGAAGATCCGTTCACCGTCGAGGACGGAGCGCTGCCGGTTCCCCAGGAACCAGGGCTTGGCGTCTCCGTCGACGAACAGAAAGTTGCGGAATACGAAATCTAGAGGCGACTGACCCCCCGTCCCTGTGAAACCGTTTCATCGGTTTCGACGTAATTCAAACCTATCAGTAGTTACGTTCCGACGAGCAGTCCGTCCATCGGCTGAATATCGCCTACTCGCTTTGCGTCGTGTTAGAACGGTCTCACTCACCGTCATCGTCAACCCACCGCCCATTGTAAACATTTTTAAAACCCCCACTCCGATACGAGGACGTATGTTTGAGGCTAGCGCTGGCAGCAGGACTGCATGGGGTGGCTGTACGTACGACGAGATCGATGCTATCGCCAACGAAGACGGATCGATACTCGTTCTTCCGGTCGGAAGCGTCGAACAGCACGGTAATCATCTGCCCGTCGGGACGGATACGATTCTCGCCAATGAAATCGCCGCACTCGGAGCAGAACGGGTTGCCGACGAAATCCCGATCGTTCTCCTCCCTCCGTTCTGGAGCGGTTACTCGCCACACCATCTCACGTTTGGCGGGACCGTTTCGCTCGAGTTCGATCAGATGCTCGAGACGCTCGAGGAGATCGCTGAGACGGCACTCGAGAACGGGTTCGATGCGTTCTTGTTCGTGAACGGTCACGGCGGAAACCAACCGGTAATCGATAGCGCAGTTAGCACTGTCGGCTCTCAACAGCCAAACGTCGAAACGCTGGGAATAACGTACTTCCAGCTCGCGAAGTCGTTTATCGACGAGATTCGCGAGAGCGATCCCGGTGGAATGGCTCACGGAGGGGAATTCGAGACGTCGCTCATGCTCTATCTCCGGGAAGAGCTCGTTCACCGGGACGAACTCGAGGGAACCTACCTCGATGAACCGTACGATCTCGGGACGCGAGATCTCCTCTCCGGTGGCCCGCTCTCCGTCTATCGGGAGTTCGATGCGTACTCCGAGACGGGGGCGATCGGCGATCCGAAACTCGCTTCCGCTGAAAAGGGAGAACGAATCTACCATCGCCTCGGCGACGAACTAGAGCAGCTCCTATCCGATATCCACCAGCAGTGTGTCACGGAGTGATAGACACGACTTCCGAGTCGGTCCACCAGAGGTCCATCCCCGGGACGACTGGTTACTGATACGCGTATTTTATCGAGATGACGTTCGCTTTATCGTTGAGTTGGGCGATGTAGTTGCCACAGGTGGCGGACGTCATTTTGTTTTTCGGCGCGGTGATTCCAAGCGCTGCGATCGTGTTCCCATCCGAGTCCGTCAGCGGTACCGAGACGCTACGGATTCCCATTTTCCTCTCTTCGTCCTCGAGCGTGTATCCCTGCGCTCGGATCGTTTCGACTTCATCAAAGAGCGCGTGTTTGTCCGTAATGGTGTTCTCCGTCGCTCGGGGGAGTCCGTGTCGCTCGACGATCTCCTCGATCGATTCGTCGCTTTGACTCGCGAGCAGCGTTTTCCCGAGCGACGTCCAGTGTGTGTGGGTGTACTCCCCGATGTGGATGTTGTCGTTGATCGCGTTCTTGCCTTCGATCTGCCAGAGCTGAACCCGTTTTCCGTCCTCGAGAACGCCAAGCCCGACCGTCTCTCCGGTAGAATGGCAAATATCGATCATCTCCTGGCGAGCGGCAGCGAACACCTCTCGCTGATCGCGCACTTTGCTACCGATTTCCAGAAATCGTAGACTGAGCTGGTACGTTCCGTCGTTACCGACGACGTATCCCGTTCCTTTCAACGTTTGTAGATAGACGTGAACGGTGCTGGTCGGCATATTCAGCTCCGAAGCAAGCTCCGAAACACCGGCGCTTCCTTGCTCTTTTAGCTCTTCGACTATTCGTAGCCCCTTTTCGAGCGCCTTTACCCGGCGTTTTCCCGCCCCGTCTGCTTGTGATCCCATGACACACACCTGTTCGCCAATATTGAAAAGCTTATCGAAAAGACACCTCTACGTCCATTCAGTGTGGAAATATAATTCTATAATTTATATTGCCCACGATACGGTAGTTGATTTATATGATTCCACCTCTTTCATCCACCATTACTGGATCCAGTCTCTGTACTGGTCTCTAATCGTTTTTCTAATCGCCTCACTGCTTATCGATGTGATTTACACTCTCCACTCGGACTAATTACTCGTGTTACCGTTATCAGCGTGATATCCCGCCCCATAAATTACATTCGTACCTTCGTATAGGATCTCTATGATTGATCGTTCGAGGGGTTCGATATCAGTATCTACCCCTCTCTCACATCAATTACAACTCCGTCATTGTAAATAACGGTGGATAGTTGATCCCGTTACATCCAGCTTGAGTGCCAACTGTGCGACCAGCGTGTCCTCCTGTCTCAATACGATTGCTGTCGATGCTTTTATCGTTTCTCGTGACATCTGCAGCCGTCTCCCCTTTTCACCCGTTGTAGCATCTATTAAGTACCTGGAAGCGAACTCCTCTACAACAATGTTCGGTCTTTCGGGACGCGAGGTTCGGTTTGCCCTCGTGATTAGCGGAGCACATCTCGGCCAGCACTTCTTGATGCGACTTATTCCGCCACTGATCCCCGTTCTGGCCGTTGCACTGGAGTACCCGCTGTGGCAGCTCGGACTCTTGATAAGTCTCTTCTCGTTCGGGTCGGGCCTCGCACAGGCTCCGCTGGGTATCATTTCGGATCGGTACGATCGCCTGTACGTCCTTCCGACGGGGATCACGATCGCCGGTGCTGGCTATGTTCTGTTCGCCGGTGCGACTTCGCTCGGGGCGGTCGTTCCCGGAATTACGATCTCGGGATACACGTTCACCGGCGCGTTTCTGGTGATGGGTCTCGCGATGTTGATCTCGGGTGTCGGTACTGCCGTTGTCCACCCGACTGGCTATCCAATGATCACGGACAACGTTTCGTCGGACAACAAAGGAAAAGTCCTGGGCGTCTTCGGCAGTTCCGCGAAGTTCGGTGATGCTGCGGCGCCCGCGATCGTCGGGGTACTGATCCTCGTTCTCGTCTGGAGCCAGGTTCTGTTGATACTGGGTCTCGTCGGGATCGTCCTCGGTCTCCTGTTGTTCCTCGTACTCCGCGGTGACGAATACGACACTGTACCCGCGGCACAACAGAATCCCGATGGCGAGGACGAAACCCCCACCGAGACCATCTGGGATGCTGACAAACGTACGTATATGTATCCACTGGCGATCATCTACCTGTTTTTCGTCTCCAAGATGTTCTCCGGCGAAGGAGTCAAAACGTTTCTCCCCGCGTTTCTCGTCGCGGTGTACGCCTACTCATTTGAGCTGATGGACGTCCAGCTCGGTCCCGAGTCCGTCGCGAACTTCTATTTCGCTGCGTTGCTCGTCTTCTCCGGTGCTCTTCAGTTGGTCATCGGGGGTATCACCGACCGGATCGATACGCGTCTCATCCTGCTAGGTGGCATCAGTCTGGCAGCCGTGGGCTTTCTGGCACTCTCGCTGCTCGAGTTAGGTCCCGTTTCTCTCCTCGTCGCGTTGTGTCTGGCCGGCGTGGGGATCTACGGGCTGGCTCCCGCCCGAGACGCACTGATCAGCGACATTTCGCCGCCCGAACTCGAGGGACGGACCTTCGGCTACATCTGGACGGCGATCATGCTCACCGGTGCGGTGATGCCGCCGCTGGTCGGCTACATCATGGAAACGATGGGAATGCGCGAGGGATTTCTGGTCCTGACTGGTGGCACCGTCGTCGCCGCCGGGTTCGCCTCTTTGCTCTTTTTCGAGCGCTTTTACGTGACGGAATCCCCCGTCCACGGCGAACCGAATCCCTCGGACTGATCGGAACGAGACGGTGCCCGTCCCCGCTGTTCGAGAGCGGGAGTACGTTGATTTTCTAAGACTACTACACGCTCGCTGATCGTCGGTTCGGAGCGATGTCCAGTTATTTCTACAGTTATAGAGGTTTCCTATAATATCTTATCGTCGTGAAATAATCGATGTGTCCTCACTGCTTATCGTCCACCAGCAACTCCGCGAGTGACGTTCAGATCGCGTCGTTCGCCAGCCTCGAGAGCAGCCTTCGGAATATATTGGTAAATACAATAGAACATATATTAGAATGACATCGTTACGCTCTTTCTATTCAACTTTTTCCACTACTACACGCTCATTCCCGACTATATATTGATATTTCTGACTATTAACTGCATATACTACTGTTCTATAATAAACCCATAGAGTATATTATATAATCCAATTTGATTGGACCGCGCCTTAATAGGGTCTCTCGAGCTAGTTCCTACCGAAAAACACCGAAAACAGCTTTTGTATGTAACTATCTCTCACCTGGCTAATTTTCTGTAATATATCTAACTAATCAGTTTGTGCTACTCTGGTGTACCGCTTTGTATCGTCACGATAGTTCCGATGGAGTGGCTGAATTCTCCGATGGAGTTGCCTTCTTGCAGTCGTTCCGATATCGCCACGGAAACCCGGTCAAGTTCCAACCCCGTTACGCTACTCTATCCGACGAGCGTGGATACACCGGTCGGAGACAGACGGGTTTCGCAACGGACACTGACGACCCGATCTGGACTATCGTCCCATCCGAACCGACCAGTTCGAAGCCGACGATAGTATCGGTGTGTGCGTTTGCAACCCAGAGCGATTCGCCGGACGATCCGAGACAGAAGTTTCGTGGCCAACTCCCCCCCGTCTCGACGATCTCGAGACGCTCGAGGCCGTTTTCCGTTAGCTCGAAGACGGCGATGCTATCGTGTCCCCGATTGGATCCGTACACGAACGATCCCGACGGGTGAACGTGGATGTCGGCCGTGATGTTGTCGCCGTCGAACTCGTTCGGGAGCGTGCTGACCGTTTCGATCGGACTCAGCTCCCCTGACCGTCGGTCCCATTCGAACGCCGTTATCGTCGAATTGAGCTCGTTGATGAGGTAGGCTCTACTCCCCTCGGAATCGAACTCGATGTGTCGTGGTCCCGCCCCCTCCTGAACCGACACTGAAGTCCGTTCGCGGAGCGCGCCGGCCGTTCGATCCAGTTCGTAGACGACGACGTCGTCCGTTCCGAGGTCGGGTACGTAGACGAAGTCGGTGTCCGGTCCCGGCACGATCGAATGTGGGTGCGGTGCTGTCTGCCGGTCGGGATCGACGCTCGAGCCGCTGTGATGTGTCACGGTTGGCTCGTTCACGCTTCCATCGTCGTCGATCGGAAGGATCGAGACGGCACCGCCGGTGTAGTGGGCAACGAACAGGTAGTTTCCCGTTCGGTCGAGGCTACAATAGCAGGGATCGGCTGGTCCGATCGACTGTCGGTTGATCTCTTCGAGGTCGTTGCCGGTCGTGATTCTGTAGGCCGTAACCGCACCGGTGTCGACTTCGTTTACCGCGTACAGAAACCGGTGTGTTGGATCGACCGCGAGAAACGACGGATCGTCGGTTGCGGCGACGAGTTCGATGTCGTCGATCGAGCCGGTCGGTTCGTCGACGCGACATCGGTAGATTCCTTCGCTTTCGGTGTCAGTATACGTGCCCACGAACGCGACGGTTTCGCTCATATCGCGTCGTTATCACTCGGCGTAGAAATCACTATCGATTACGCCGGATACAACGGGTCGGACGGTGCCGATAGTCGAGAACGGTGGGGTGTTATTCCTTGACGCTCCCGGACGTGAGGCCGTCGACGATCGGCTTCTGGAAGAGGACGAAGATCACGATCAACGGAACCGTCGCGACGGTGGATGCGGCCATCATCTGTCCCCAGTACGTCTGTGCTTGCGTTTCGAACCGCTGGATTCCGATCGAGAACGGGGTGACGTCGCTCGAGGCTTCGTCCGTCCGTACCGTGACGTGGATCGCAATCCGCGCTCTGGTGGAGATCGCGCTCGTGGAGCGAACCTCACCTCTCGGCACGAAGCTGTCGGATGCACGAGCGACGCTCCCTGCCCTGAACCGTAGCTACGAACGTCCTGGTGATACTGTTTCCCCTACTTCCACTACTGTTGGAAGAATTTCGTCGTCGTTCGGACCGACGGCTTCGTCTCCGTAGAACCTCGAGCACTGGATTACGAGTGTATGACTGTAATATCAAACGCTTCGTTGTTCGCTATCCGAAACGCCACCGAATCGACTAGATCTCTATGGGTCCCAAACTTGATTGGACTGCTGACCGTTCATCATTGCTGGATGTACGACACTTCTCCGTTCGGTGTAGGTGATGTGCAACTGGTTCGATGCTGACGATGCCCGCTGTGAGCTCTGTTCCGAGCGCTTTATTACCATCCTGGACAGATCGTCTGATGATGAAAGAAATCAGTACGAATGCGGCACCGGCGAGTATCGGTCCGTTTTCCCAGGGAATTCACGATGGTGACCGACTGTTCGTCTCCGGTCAAGGCCCGGTCGATCCGGAGACGGGTGAGATAATCGATGGCGGAATCCGTGACCAGACCAAACGATCGCTCGAGAACATCGAAGCCGTCCTTCAGGCCGGGAATTCGTCGCTGGAAAACGTCGTTAAAGCGACCGTTTTCGTCCAGAACATGGACGACTACGACGCGATCAATGACGTCTACGGTTCGTATATGACGGAACCGTACCCTGCGCGGAGTGCCGTTCAGGTCGAGGACCTTCCGATCGACATCGGTGTCGAAATCGAAGTAATTGCGACGGTGTAACTCACGGGCTTCGACCCGCTTTTCGAGTCTCTGCCTCGATTCGATTGACCTGTCTATCCCCATTCGAACCTATCATGACTGGTAACATGCTATTACGTATTAAACTATAGAATTTGATAAGTATATGGCATAGCCAGACCGTTCGCACTTCTCCTCTCATCGAAACTTTATTCCTGGCCCACCCTGACTAAAGATTTAATAATTACTCTACTATACGTGATAGTATATGTCTGGAACAACTCGGAACGAGATCGCGATCGACGAGCCGCCGTTCGAGGCGGGCGATATCGTCGTCGACAGGGAGGACGATTCACCGAGTGAGGCTATCGTCGTCAACGTTCCACCGATCGTTGCCACGGAGTGGACTGTTAACGGCCGAGGACCGCTCGCATCGGACAATCCAACGTATCCGGCCGATGATCGGGTCGTCATCGTGATCTATCGGACTACGCTCGACGGCGAGTATCCGTACTACACCGGTGGCTATCCGATTCCGCTCGAGCGGTCAAATCAGGACGACGTCACGACGTATGCGTTCCCGTCACAGCGGCTTCGGCGGGTCGGGACCCTCTCCCCGATCGAGATCCAGATCTCGAGCATCGATCCGTCCCCGTACCACGCTCGAAATTTCACGACCGCACAGAACGGCGATTTCGTCGCTGAAATCACTGAACGAGGCTATCCCGACCCCGCTCCACTCGTACGACGATGCGATGGACGATTCGAGATCGTCAACGGTCACAAGCGGATCTGGGCCTGCCACGTCGCCGGATTCGAAACCGTTCCGTGTCACTGTGCGTATCTCGACGACGAGACCGCAACACGGCTGTGGGCGAGGTGGCACCTCGACACATACGATCGTGCTGAGCGTTCGGCTGCCCGACACCGAATTCGGTCGACTCTCGGATCTAGAGCCGACGAGATCCTCGAGGATGTTACCCCGAAGATGTAGCTCCCGCGATTCAACGGAGATTCCGGCCACAATACACTATTATATTTCATAAACTAACATATTACATGTTTCTGTAGTGGCGTTTCTTTGATTGGCATCCGCATTCCACAGCCAACCTTTCCCAGGTACTGTTTCGAACTCCGCGGCTTCGTTTTGACGCTTCGATCTGACCAGCACCGAAGTGACCCGAACGACTAGGTCATTGTCTCGATAATAATTATCGTAATAATGTTCTATAACCGCGAGGACGAACTCGAGGCGCTCTCTCGAGAGCACGCCACGGATCGCTTCTCGTTCGTCGTCATCTACGGCCGTCGCCGCGTCGGAAAGACTGAACTCATCCGAGAGTTCTGTACGGATCGTTCGCACGTATATCACCTCGCCACTCAGGATTCTGAACCCGTCCAGCGAGAAAAATTCATCAACACACTCGCCGCTTTCCGGCACGAGCGCGTGCCCAAAACCGACGACTGGGACGATGCGATCGAGTATCTCGGAGAGGTACTCTCCGACGACGACTGTATCGTCGCGATCGACGAGTTCCCATCTCTCGTGGAATCGTTCGAATCAGGAGGTAAAACCGCGGCCGAACGATCGATTCCAGGCGGCGACCGCAGTCTCCGTACGCGGCTCGCCTCACCACGATCGAGACCAGACAGTATTTACCACTCGGTTAACTATGCGTTACCGACGCCGATGACGCTTCGATCCGCCGTCTCGTGGTCGTTCGTATCCGGATTCGATCCGGTATCGCTCGAGGCGGCGGCTTCCGTGGGAGCACGCGCTGAAGCGCTTTTGGGATCGATCCTGATGGAAGACACCGTTTCGAGCCTCGAACAGAACTGGCTGATTGTGGTGATCCTACTGGGTGGATCTGCGCTGTTGGCCCGATTCATTCAAGAACTGAGCCGTCGGTATCTCGACGGCGAAAGTGCGGAAACGACGTTCGGTCGCGCCGTGTTCGCGGAGATCCATTCCCCCGTCGCAATCTCCATCGCGTTTCTCGGTGTGTATCTGAGCTTGCTCGTGCTCGATTTAGTCGATTCGACGCCGATCATCGTGGGGCTCATCGCGACTGGATTGGTCCTCCTGTGGGCTCGTGCATCAATTCGAATCGGTCGACGCTGGATCGAGTTCCTACAGGACGGCGAAACCACACACGAGTTCGCGCCGATGTTCGGCAACCTCTGGACGATCCTCGTCGCTGTCGGTGCTGTCTTGCTTTTGATCTCGATCTGGGACCTCGAGGTGACGCCGTTTCTCGCTTCGGCGGGACTTCTCGGAATCGTACTCGGGTTCGCCGCCCAGGACGCCATCGGGAACCTGATCGGAGGCGTTGCGCTGTACTTCGACAACACGTACAAGCTCGGGGACGTTATTCGCGTCGACGACGATATGCGCGGAACCGTCACTGACGTCGGCATTCGCAGTACGACGGTCTTGACCGAAGACAACCTGCTCGTGACGGTCCCGAACGCGATGTTGAACTCGACGCAGGTCGTAAACGAGAGCGCACCCCAGCGACACATGCGCCTGCGGATTCCGATTACCACCGCCTACGGCACCGATCACGAGCTGGTCGAAGAACTCGCCCTCGAGGTCTGTGAAACGTGCCCGCTCGTACGTCAGTCGCCGTCTCCGAAGCTGTTGTTCCTCGAGTTCGGTGACTCGGCGCTGGTGTTCGAACTCCGAGTGTACATCAACCACCCGCTGGTCGAAAAGCGCGCGATCGACCAGATCAACCGTGGCGTCTACGAGTCGTTCGATCGCGCCGGAATCACGATTCCGTTCCCTCAGCGGGAACTCAGTTTTCTGGACGACGGGGCGGAGACCACACACCAGTTCGACGAACAGCACGTCTCGGACGGATCGCCACCAGAGCGAGATTGATCGTCCGTCTCGAGTCGTGCAGACGGGCGGGTGTCGAACGATAGTCGATTCGATTCGGACGATTCAAACCGGTGCGTCCAGTAGGGTTTCGTATGGACGAAGACGACTCTCGAGCGCACGTCGTTCCGGGTAGCGACGAAGAGCTTGATGGAGCGGACGTCCGCGGCTACGATTTCCGCGGATCGTTCGACTTCGACGCGATGCTGGATTCGTACGCAACGACGGGATTTCAGGCGACACAGCTCGCAGAAGCGATCGATATCGCAGAGCGAATGCAGGCGAACGATGCGACGATCTATCTGACGATCACGTCGAACATCGTTTCCTCCGGGTTGCGTGAAGTCGTTGCCTATCTGATCCGCGAGGGGTACGTCGACGTACTCATCACGACGTCCGGATCGCTGACCGAAGACGTCATCAAAACCGAGAAGCCGTTCAAGATGGGCGAGTGGGACGCCGACGAGTCCGAACTTCGCGAACAAGGGATCAATCGGCTGGGAAACATCTTCGTTCCGTCCGATCGATACGTCTGGCTGGAAGAGTACCTCTACGAGTTCTTCGAGGACTTCTTTGCGGAGGAGAAAGTTCGCACACCGACCGCGTTTGCTCGGGAACTCGGAGAAACCCTCGACGACGAGGATTCGGTTCTAAAACAGGCGGCGGACAACGACGTTCCGGTCTACTGTCCTGCGCTGACGGACGCAGAAGTCGGGAACTTCCTCTACTATTACCGGCAGGGCTACGATTCGGACGTCGGGATCGAGATTCTCGACGACTACGATTCGCTGATCGAAGAGGCGCTGCTTTCGGACACGACGGGACTCATCGCGGTCGGCGGCGGCGTTCCGAAACATCACGCGATCATGACGAACCTGTTCCGCGGCGGGGCCGACTACGTCGTCTACATCTCAACCGGTATCGAAGGCGATGGTTCACTGTCCGGCGCGCCACCCAACGAAGCGGTCTCGTGGGGTAAGATCAAAGACGCGGAAAACAACTACACGCAAGTCGAGGCCGAAGCGACTCTCGTCTTCCCACTGCTCGTCGCCAGCGCGTTCAAAAACTGACCTCGAAACCGATCCTCGAGTACCGATCGATTAGCAGACCAATGGAAACGGCGGCCAGATCGTTCGCTCGAGTGTAACTGTTACGCCCTTCTTGTAAATCGTTATTCTGTGTGTCCGATACTCGTCTAATTCACTAAGTTGGTTACTGGACCCGCTGTAGAGAGCTGTTTTCGGCTGTCTCCGGACCGTTCAAACGGGATTTCGACTCGAGGAGTATACCGTCGACTCTCTCGCTCTAGTGTACGGTGGCGCGTAGTCGCTACTATTGTTTCGTGGTTGACTTCCGAGAATAGCGAGACCGAACGAATTTAGTATAGCACTATGTACTATATTTTGTAAACAGGCGCTTTTCATAGGTTCGAATGGTACGGATGGCGGCTTCGCGGCACTGCTCGTAGCTCATCTCGCGCTCGATCTTAGCTGTAACTGGGGGCGCTACGTCCCGTTCGCATAGTCTGTTGGACTCGATAATACTCGATAGCAGTGTGGGAACGGCTGTACGAGGTAGTACCAGTACAGGCACCAGCTGTCGGCAGGTGAAGTAGAAATATTCACGGAACGTAACTAATTCATTGCGAGTCCCACGCTATCCTCAGCGAGCGTCATCAGAACTCTCGGATTTCTGACGACACACGAAGGTGCGAGCAAGGGAATACAGCAGCCACACGGTTTCTATGTAAATCGCTACCCGTGCTCACTTGGCGGTCGAAAGAGGTGGTGAGACGCTCCACACTTTGGCGTCGTCAACCGTGGTTCAAAATGGCTCGTCGTTCCGCCATCACGAACTATCTCCGGTCTTTCGAACGACGACAAAAAGCGTGAGCGGCGATTGTGATTGAATATCCCGATTTCGCGTAATCGATAGTGATGTCCTCTATTTTCGCAGTAGCCCAGAATCTGGCATTCAGGTGCGGTGCACGGACGACGGTATCGACTATATTAGATTCACTTTGTTAAATAGCCATTTAGATAAGTGGATGGTATTTTGTCGATTTTGCGTATATCGGCACGTGTACCGCCTCTTCGGTCCGTAACTCTATTATTAAACCTTATGACGATATATAGAATATGCTGTGCGAAGTGGATATGTTGAGCGACCGGTAACCTCTAATCCAGTGCTTTCCGATCTCACTACAGGCCCACGAAATATCTCTTTCCCACAGGTGGCTCTACTGTCGAAATGACGATTACAACGCACATCGAAATACTCGAGCCAACCGGTTGCTACGTTCAGGTGCAAACTTATATATCCTATTAACGAATGATACGACTCATGAGTAACGTATTATTGCCGATCGACGACGACGAACGGCACGCGAAAGACCAAATTCAAACCGTCTTGAATCTCCCGCTCGAAACCGACGAGCTAACAGTTACCGTGTTACACGTTTTCACGGATAATCCGAACAGTGCGTCGATAACGCAACTCAGATCCACGCATCTCATTCAGGAGGCACTCGAGGACGAAGGTATCGCTGTCGAACTGGACGAACGGAGCAACGACCCGGCGGACGAGATACTATCGTACGCCGAAGACAACGCCGTCGATGTAATCTGTCTCGCTGGGAGGAAGCGCTCGAAGACCGGGAAGTTACTCTTTGGCAGCGTCACGCAGGACGTCATTTTGAACACGAATCTACCGGTCCTCATCGCCGGAACTGATTCCGTTGAGTAGCGGGTCGTTTGCCGCACTTGAGGACGATCCTCCCGACCCTGAACAGCATTACATCTCGAACCGTCCCGTTGCTGCATCGAATCGACCGTCGGATTTGCGACGGAGCGAAGAACAGTGGCGATCTACTTCGAGCCGAACAATCGACGTGCGCCCCACCGCGACCGTACAGGCGATCCTAAACGAACGCGACTGGCCGGGCCCATCCAGCGCTGGCGTTTTCGATCTTGATCGGATAGGTCACCAGGTGAATTCCCGTTCGCTGGGGAAGCTCGTCGAAGTTCGCCATCTTTTCGATCTGACAGTATTCTGCCTCGCGTCCGGCCAGGTGCGCGGGCCATAGTTCGGAGGTGTCCTCCGTCTCCTTGTATCGCTCTCCCATCGTCTCGAACGGTTTGTCGAATCCGTACGCGTCGATACCGATCACTTTCACACCCTGATCCACGAGGTGCTTCGTTGCTTTCGCGCCCATTCCCGGGAAGTCGGTGAGATACTCGGAGGTACCCCAGAGCTCGTCCGCACCGGTCTCAATGAGGACGATCTCTCCGGCCGAGAGAGTGTGATCGATCGTGGCGAGTTGCTCGTCGATCTCGTGTGGTTGAATCTCCGCTCCGTTGTCTTTCCAGGTAAAATCCAGCACGACGGCTTCACCACAGAACCAGTCTGTCGGAAGTTCGTCGATTGTCTTCGACGGCTCTCCTTCCGACTCCGGCCCGTAATGCCACGGCGCGTCGACGTGGGTTCCCGTGTGTGGAATCGCGGTGACTTCCTCCCAGGCGAGACCGCTTCCGCCCGGAAAGTCGTCCGCCGTGATGTCTCCGTACCCCGACTCACGGAGGTTCTGTGCGAGCCGTTCCGCACCTCCTTCGTGGTCCCAGTAGTCCACGTGAGGTTGCCACGGTTCACTGTCTGAATCCGGAACGATGCCAAGACTAAGGTCTATTTGCTCCAACGAGTCGAATGCTGTCATGCAGTGCTGAGGATCTATTTCCGATATATCGTATTAAAAGATTTGGTTACGGTATCCCTTTCTTCCTTTCCCGAAGAGGGAGGCGCTCGTGAACGCTCCGTTTTGACGTGGATCCATCCAAAGATTAATGTGGCACAGGAGATTCTATCGTGGCATGTCAACCCACGACCAGGCAGCACTGCCGACTGACATGGACGCGCTCGTCGTCGAGGAAGCGGGAGAATGGTCGATAGAGACGGTAGAAACGCCGAATATCGATCAGACCGATAACGTCCTGTGCAAGGTGGATACGGTATCGATCTGTGGGACCGACCCCAAAATATTCCACGGCGACGTCGACGGATGGCCGCCCTCGTTTCCCTTCACGCCGGGACACGAGTGGGCCGGGACCGTCGTCGAAACCGGTGAAGACGTCTCGAGACTGTCCCCGGGTGATCGAGTCTTCGCGGAGACACACCACGGCTGTGGCTACTGCGAAAACTGTCGGAACGGTAAGTACAACCTCTGTGAAAATTACGGTGATTTCGACAGCGGCCACCGCCAGATCGGACACACCTCGAGCGGCGCGTACGCCGAGTACATCGCGGCACCCGCGGACACCCTGTACCACCTGCCCGAATCGATCTCCTTTACGGAAGGCGCGTTACTCGACGTGAACGCGATCGCGCTGTACCTCGCGGAGCGAGGCAACATCGGACCTGCCGCGAACGTCGCCGTGATCGGGACGGGAACCGTCGGCTTACTGGCGATACAGAACGCGAAGGCGCTGGGTGCTGGAAACGTGATCGCGATCGGAAGCGAGGATCGAAATACAGTCGGAGCGGAGCTCGGCGCGGATCACACGATCCCGTACACCGACGACGACGTCGTCGAACAGGTGATGGAACTCACCGGTGACGTCGGCGTGGACGTCACCCTCGAGGCGGCGGGAA
Organism: Natrarchaeobius halalkaliphilus; assembly: GCF_003841485.1. NCBI lineage: Archaea > Methanobacteriati > Methanobacteriota > Halobacteria > Halobacteriales > Natrialbaceae > Natrarchaeobius > Natrarchaeobius halalkaliphilus. The sequence continues at coordinate 65,081 of NZ_REFY01000005.1, forward strand.
CGTCGTCGTCGTTCTCGCAGGCGGTGGCGATAACTCGGAAAGGTGGCACCGTTAGTCTCGACGGGATTCCGAAAGTCAACCACCAAGAGATCCCGATGGCTGATCTCGTTACGGAGGAAATCGAGTTCCGAGGCTGTCGCGCCCACGCCAACCTGGCTGAAGCCAGCGCCCGGCTAGTGGAAAACGGAACCGTCGACGTTTCGGCGCTCGTCACCCACGAGTTTTCCTTCAACGAGTTCGAGACGGCGTACGAGACGTTCGTCGACCGTCACGACGGTGCGATCAAAGTCGCCTTACACGTTTGATCGCACGGTCCGTCCGAGCCGGTAGCCGAACTCGAACGTAAGAGTCAGGTGGACGCGACGACTAGTGTCTGACCCGTACGCTATGAAAGCACCCGCCGCCCACGTGATGTTAGCGCTCGGGACGATCGGGTACGTCTGGCTCATGTTCGTCTGGCTCCTCGTTCCTGCGTTTCTCGGTCCGATCAGCGACGAGTTTGCGCTTTCGAACACGCAGGCGGGACTCCTCACGGGGGCGATCTCGTTCGTCTACATTCCGTTCGCGCTGTGGAGTGGAATACTCACCGATCGCATCGGGGCTCCTCGAGCGATCGGATACGGAATGGTTCTGTTCGGTGGTGCACAGGTTCTCAGGAGCGTCGCACACGAATTCTGGTCGATTCTGCTGTTGACCGTTCTGATTGGGGTCGGTGGAACCGGGATAACGTTCGGTTTGCCGAAACTCGTCTCTACCCTATATCCTCCGGAACGATCGGGAACGATGTCTTCGCTGTACCTCGTCGGGATGTACGCGGGGACCGCCGCTGCATTTGCAGTCGGTCGACCGATAGCGGGCCCGCTGTTAGGCGGATGGAGACCCGTGTTTTTCTTCAGCGGTCTGGCCGTTCTGGCTTTTTCTGTCGTCTGGTTTCTCGCATACACGTGGACAAAACGCCGTCTACCGTGGCGAACTGACGCGAATCGATCTGTGGAACGCTCGGGAGATCGGAACCGATCCGTCTCTCGTGATCTCCGACGGCTCGTTTTGCATCGGGGTGTGTTGTTGCTCGCAGTTGTCGGCTTCTCGTATCTCTTGCTCGTACACGGATTGCAAAACTGGCTGACCGTGATTCTTCAGGAACGCGGCTTGACGACTCGGATCGCGGTGTGGACGACGAGCCTGTTCGTGGTGGCACAGCTGGTCGGAACGTTAGTACTCCCTCCCCTTTCCGACTTCAAGACGAGTCGCCGGACTGCCCTCTTCTCGTGCGGTATCTTTGCTTCCGCCGGGACGTTCGTTCTGTTGGTGGCCGACGATGCCGTATTTCCGATCCTCTTTGCGGTATTCGTCGCCGGCTTCGGCCTCGGCGGATTGGCCACGTTCGTCCGCTCGCTACCTGTCGAGATGAAGGGCGTCGAGGGAAAGCTGGTGGCGAGTGCGGTCGGTCTGGTGTTTATGATCGGTGAGATCGGCGGATTCGTCGGTCCCTTGCTCGTCGGCGCGGTTGCGGATCGGACCGGCTCGTTTTCACTCAGCGTTTTCTTGCTCCTGCTTGGGAGTTTAGCAGTGATCGGTGCAAGCGCGTTCCTTACCCACGCAGATCACGAATAACGTGAGTGCGCTCATCGACGACGGTTCATCGGGCGAGAAACGGCCGTTCTCCGAGCCAAAATTTATTGTGTCGACCGAACCATGTTGTGCTATGGCCGAATTTGTCGATCTGAGCCAGGAGATTTACAGTCAACATCCCGTGTACTTCGCTCACCCGGATACGGTGATCTGGACCGACACGACGTTCGAAGATTCCGAGTACATCTTCCGAACCCAGGCTGGAATCGAGGATCCGACGTTTACGTACGAGTCTCGGACGTTTCAGATATCGGAACACGGCCCGAGTCACGTCGATTCGATCCGGCATTACAAACCCGATGGTGAACCGATCAACGAAATGTCCCTCGAAAACTTTCACACACCGGGGAAGGCGGTCGACGTGTCACACTGTGATCCGGAGGGGTATATCACCGTGGACGACGTTCGACAGGCACTCTCGGAGACCGACCAGACGCTCGAGAAAGGCGATACCCTGCTCCTTCACACCGGTCATTACGATCGGACCCACCCTGGTCGCTCGTACAACGAGCAGCACACAGGACTGACGGAGGCGGCTACGCGGTGGATTATCGACGCCGGAGTCGCGAACTTCGGCGTGGATCAACCCAGCCCGGACAATCCCAGCGGAACCTATCCCTGTCACACCCTCTGTACCGAATTCGAAGTGCCGCACATGGAAAACCTCTGTAGTATTGATCGCGTCGTCGGCGAAGCCTTCACGTTTATCGGATTTCCGCTTCCGTTACGTGGTGGAACCGGCTCTCCGATTCGGGCGGTAGCCAAGCTCGAGGACGAGTAATCGTTTTCGCGGTCCGAGAACGGATCTGCGAGTCATCCGATCGCCTCACGAACGTTTCGTACCGACGGGTTTGCACTTCGACTCGTACTCCGATGCGTGGGTGTGATGAACGATTCCGTGTAGTGAGACGATGTCCCGCATCAGCACCGCCGCTACCTTATCGCATTCCTGTCAGGAACCAACGCGCTGGCCGTGAGTCAGTCCCATTACGACATCGAGTACGAGAGTCGCTCGTCCGACAGACTGCTCTCATCGTGGACGGTTGTGCGATCGCGTCTCGACGAACATCGTCGGCTTCTGTCCGCGTTCCGCAGATAACACGCTGCAGCTCGGTCTCCGAATCTCATTATGTGGAACACTAAGTGTTCTTCCCGCGGCCGTCTTTCGTTCGATTTGAGTTGATCCCTATACTATTACAAACATACTATTGTCAATATTGGCTCTTCTTCTGCACGGCGTCCAGCATTTCCGGTTTCTCCAGATTCATTTACGGCCGTACTCGTGTAATATACTGTGAATCCAACCGTTCACAGCACTTAATATCCCACAAAACGGGATTACTCCGTGGTATCTAACGAGCATAGCCGGTCTTGACCGTTTCTCAATATAAAGTCCCACCCAGTGGAAATATTGCCCGATACTATGGTATGTGTTGACTCCCCATCCGATTCGATCCGACTGCCCGGCCTGAACGTTTCGAAATGGGCCGGGCATTGGGGAGTGACGCACGGTACTGCGATCGACATGTCCACCACAATTTTTTTACGAACCCGCGTGAAGGATCGTGCTATGGTACTGAGCGAGTTCACCCACACCAGCGTCCTGGCCACCGATCTCGAGGAGTCCGTCGCATTCTACGAAGAGCTGTTCGGAATGGAACGGGTTCCGTCTCCGCGATTTTCGGTGCCGGTCGAGTGGCTCCGCTGTGGCGACCGTACGTTGCACCTGTTCAAACGAGAGATAGAGGCGGCCGACTTCTACCACATCGGCGTTCACGTCGACGATTTCGAATACGTCTACCAGCAATCCGTAGAGCGCGGTCTCGAGTCGGACTTCGACGCCGGCGGTAACGAACCGGTCGTCTACGAATTGCCCGACGGCGCGGTGCAGTTCTACATCGACGATCCGGCCGGAAATCTCGTCGAGGTGAACTATCCGGACGTCGACGAGCTCGATACATCGATCGTCAGTAACGTGATCAAACGCTCCGATCAGCTCGAACAGACCGGCGATGCAACGGAGGCAAAGCTGTACTTCGAAAACACGACGGCGTCGATCGAGCCTAGGGAGTGACGACGAGCTTCCCGAGGAAGCTCTCCTCGACGACGTCCTCGTGCGCCTGCGCCACTTCGTCGAGGCCGTACGTGCGCTCGATCACCGGCGAAACCTGTCCGTTCCCCGCAAGCGTTGCGACGCGCTCGAGCGCGGGGGCGAACGTCGACATCTGGGGCATCGCGAAGTGGTGAAGGGTTTGCATCTTTCCGCGGGCCATCCCGCTGTTCGAATACGACAGCTCGATATCGGTGCCGGAGATCGCGACGATCTGCGCGCCCTGTGCGGCCACTTGGGTGTTCAGGTCGATGTTCTCGTTGATGCGGTGGTCCATGATCACGTCGGGGGATCCGGCGCTCGCGATTGCGTCTGCGAGATCGTCGCGGGAGTAATCGAGAACCGTATCCGCCCCCAGCTTCTCTACCTGATCGTGATACTGCGGCGAGGCCGTCGCCGTGACGGACGCACCCGCTGCCTTTGCGACCTGGACCGCGACGTGACCCACACCGCCGCTCCCGCCGTGGACGAGACACCGGTCGCCGGCTTTGAGTCCCGCTTTCTCGACCATCCCTTCCCAGGAGGTCACGCCGACCAAAGCCAGGGCGGCTCCCTCTTCGAACGAGACGTTATCCGGTAACTGTGCGACGTGCTCGAGCGACGCGCAGACGTACTCCGCACACGATCCTTGTCGTCCGATTCCGAGCCCCGTTCCGAACACGCGGTCGTCCTCCGCGAAGTCGGTAACGCCGGGGCCGACAGAGGTTACGACGCCCGCGAAATCGGCACCGGGCGTCATCGGCGGGGTCGCCCACTCGTACGCCCCGGAGCGCAGCTTGGTGTCGAGCGGATTGACCCCCGCGGCCTCGATCGCTACGACGACTTCGCCCCGATCGGGTTCCGGCTGCTCGATGTCTTCGACCTGTAGTACGTTCGGCTCACCGTATTCTCGATAGCGATTAGCTCGCATGAGTAAACCGTACCTTGCAATTGCGATAAAAGTTCTGGAACCGGTCAAGCGTCTGTCGACGTCGCTCGCCCACACGCCACTTCCCACATCGAACAATAATCGTCGGAGCACGCGCGTCCACTCGCTGACGACATTCGGAATCGACTGGTCACGATACTCTCTCGCTCTACGCGATGATCGGACTCATCCGCTATATTGTTCTACGCGATGATCGGACTCATCCGCTATATTGTTCTACGCGATGATCGGACTCATCCGCTATATTGTTCTACGCGATGATCGGACTCATCCGCTATATTGTTCTACGCGATGATCGGACTCATCCGCTATATTGTTCTACGCGATGATCGGACTCATCCGCTATATTGTTCTACGCGATGATCGGACTCATCCGCTATATTGTTCTACGCGATGATCGGACTCATCCGCTATATTGTTCTACGCGTGACTCGAGGCAGGTGGTGTGCTCACGATCTCCCCTCCGATCCCAGTGATCAATCGTGGAAAATTTTAAATACATGGGATGTGACTTCCGACCATGGGTAACGAGAGTCACACCCAGGAGAACGGTGCAGGTACAGCTTCGAACTCCCGGCGTCACGTCCTCAAAGCGATGGGTGCTTCGGGTGCCGTCGCGTTAGCGGGATGTGCCGGGGAAGGTAACGGGAACGGAACGAATGGAAACGGAAACGGAAACGGAAACGGAGACGCTGATACGGCTCCGATGGGCAATTATCCAATCGACGGGGATACAGCGACGTACGGGTTCCACGGTCCGTTGAGCGGGGAACTGGCCCCCGACGGAGTCGAGCAAGAGCGTGGCTTCGAGCTCGCGATCGAGCACCTCAACAACGGCGAGGGGTGGGCCGATGAACTGGATGCCTTAAGCGGGGACGGTGTTCTGGGGTACGAGATCGATTACGTGACAGGCGACTCCGCTGGTGACGAAGAGACGTCGATCGACAATATCGAACGGATGATCGATCGCGACGGCATCCAGTTCTGGACTGGCGGCGTTTCGAGTGGTGTCTGTCAGGCGCTGCAGCCGATTGCCCAGCGGGAGCACGTTCCGTTCTTAAGCAGTATCTCACAGGACAACGAAATCACCGGCGAGAACTGCCACCGTTACCACTTCCGGCCGTCGATCGGTGCCGAACTGACCGCTCGCGGATTGGCGGAGGTGCTGCCGGATCTTCTGGGTGAGAACAGAGAGTACTACCAGATCTATCTGGATTACTCCTACGGAATCTCGAACCGCGAGTCGATGGAATCGTACATGGACGATTACGGATGGGAGGAACTCGGAGCCAGCCCGTTGCCGCTGGGCGAACTGGATCACAGTACGGCGATCGCCGATCTGGACGATTCGGGGGCGGACGTCCTTATTTTTACGACGTTCGGGGAAGCGATGGCCAACGGACTCAACCAGCTGGACGACGCCGGGTTGCTAGACGATATCGATATCGTGATCCCGCTAATCAGCGCCTTTTCCATGGAACCCGCGGGCGGAAACGCCGAAGGCGTGTACGGGGCCACGAACTGGCACGCGAACGCCTCCGACGAACTCGACGGGCAGGCTGCCGAACTGTCCGATATGTTCGTCGAGGACTATCAGGACGAGTACGGCGAGATGCCCGGTCAGGCCGCGATAGAAGCCTACGACAACGTGATGGTGTACTCGTCCGTCGTCGAGAGCGTCGGAACCTTCCACCCACAGACGGTCGTCGAGGAGCTAGAAGGGTTCTCGTGGGACCACGGAATCGGTGCGATGGAGTTCCGCGAATGTGACCACCAAGCACAACGGCCGGTGTATGTCTGCGAAGGCCTCTCTGAAGCGGAGCAAGAAGAGACGGGTCTGTTCTTGGACCTGCTCGAGATCGTTCCCGGAGAAGACGCCATCTACGACTGCGATCACTTCCCCGCGAGCGAGTGCGACATGCCCGGATATCAATGATCGACGGAGACGGTCGACGACAGCAGTAACTCACAACCGACACAATTGATTCAACCATGAGGGTGATAACACGATGAGTATGATAGAATCGGCAATCAGATTCGTGTATCTGAGTTTAAGTATAGCGTCGGTGTATATCCTCGTCGCGATCGGCTTTTCGATCGCGTACGGGTCGCTCAAGTTCGTCAATATGGCGCACGGAGCCCTATACCTGTTGGGCGCCTACATCGGCCTTTTTATCGCGTTCGAACCGACCGTGGGTGGAACCCTTGGCAATTACTCTCCGATCGGTCTCGCCCTCGGGTTTACTGCGGCGATCGTCCTGGTCCCAATTATTCTCTTCGGAATCGGCGTCGTGATGGAGCGTCTAATCGCGAAGCCGTTCTACGAGCGGGACATGCTAGATCAACTCCTCGTAACGTTTGGGATATTGATAATAATTCAGGAACTCGTCGCGGTCCTCGTCGGACGGGGCGGGCTCAGCTACGCACGCCCCGACTGGGCTACTGGTGCGGTTTCCGTTTCAGGGATCGTCTCGGCCTCGCGGTGGCGACTCATCGTTATCGCTCTGACAGCGCTGTTTCTCATCTTGCTTTACGCGTTCTACAAGTACACCGACTTCGGACTCGCCGTTCGAGCGGGAACGGAGGACGCCGAGATGGTCGAGATGCTCGGAATCAAGATCAGTCGACCGTTCGCACTCATCTTCGCGATCGGTGCAGGGTACGCCGGACTGGCAGGAATTCTAGGCGGCTCGATCTTTACGGTCCAGCCCGAGATCGGCCTCGATATCCTCATTCCGGCGCTGCTCGTCGTCGTTATGGGTGGCGTTGGTAGCATCACAGGTACTATTCTGGCCGGATTGCTCGTCGGGGCGACCTTCACTGCCACGGCGTCGGTCTATCCGGAGATGGCCACAGCTAGCATCTTCCTGCTGGCGATTATCGTCCTCAGTATCAAGCCATCGGGTCTCTTCGGCACCGACGAGGTGGTCGCATGAGCCAGGAAACCGTCTCCGAACAGGTGGACGAAGCTCCGCTGTTCAGCTGGGAGTCGTGGGATCGAATCAAGTACTCGGAGGGATTCGTCTTCGCCGCGACTACGGCGTTCGTGCTGCTCTGGTCGTGGCTGTTCTCGAGGGCGCCGATCACCAGCGAACTCGGCGGTTATCACAGTCTTGCGACGACCATGTTGATCTGGGGCATCTTCGCACTCGGATTTAACCTCTTGCTCGGCCAAACCGGTCTCCTTTCGTTCGGTCACGCAATGTTCTGGGGCGGCGGCGGATACGCGGCGGCTATCTTCGCAATTCACATCTCCGGCGACCCGATACTCGTCCTCGTTGTCGGCACGCTGTTTACGCTGTTGCTGGCGGTCGTTACCGGAGTCATCGCGCTCCGGTTACACGCAGTGTACTTCGCGATCATCACGCTCGCGATGGGACAGCTCCTGTACTACCTTGCGACGTCGCCGTTGCGGCCCATTACCGGCGGCCGAAATGGCCTCACAGGCGTGCAGATCGAACAACTCTTCGGCATCGCATACCTTCAGGAACCGTTGCCGGGAGTGTTCGGCGAACTCTGGGTCAACTACGAATACCTGTTCATCGCTCTCGTTTTCGTTCTCGTCGTGGTCTTCGTCAATCGCGTCCGGAAGTCTCCGTACGGCCTCATCTTCCGGGCCATTCGCGAGAACGAACGACGAACGTCGTTCGTCGGATTGAACGTCTGGCGGTACAAGTTCGCCGCCTTCCTCATGTCGGCCGGAATCGCCGGCCTCGCGGGAAGTCTCTACACGATCGAATCGCAGTTTGCCGGACTCTCGTCGCTGTACTGGTTCACGAGCGGCGAAGTCGTCATCATGAGCGTTCTCGGCGGCGTCGGATCGCTGTTCGGTCCGGTACTGGGCGCCATCCTTTACCTCTACTTCGAAGGGGTCGTCGACGGCGTCGCGATCATCGGACGGTACTGGCTCCTGATGCTTGCGGTGGTGTTCACCGCGATCGTCTGGGCGTATCCGGACGGCATCTGGGGAATGATCAAAAGCGGTGGCGCAAAGGTACGAGCAAAACTCGAAACATGATACCATGACGCTACTCAAAACACGAAATCTGACGAAAGACTTCGGCGGACTCACCGCCGTCGAGGAGGTCGACATCGACGTCCAACAGGAGGAACTGATCTCGGTTATCGGGCCGAACGGTGCCGGAAAATCGACGCTCATCAATCTGATAACGGGGATGCTTGCACCCACCGACGGCGACATCGTATACGACGGGACGTCGATCACGGGTCTGGACCCCCACGAAATCACGCAATTGGGCGTCGGTCGTTCGTTTCAGACGGCGTCCATCTTCCCCGAACTGAGTGTACGTGATAACGTGGACATCGCGTCGTTCGCGTCCCGACACGGGGAATTCTCGGTAAACTTCTTTCGCCGACAGGAACGCTACGACGGCGTTAGCCAGCGCACGATGGACGCCCTCGAGGCAGTCGATCTGGTCGAGGAGGTCGACACAGTAGCCAACTCCCTGCCGTACGGGGACAAGCGACGCCTCGAGGTCGCCATCGGGCTCGCGACCGATCCCGACCTGATCTTCATGGACGAGCCGACGGCGGGTATGTCGCCCGCGGAAACAAATATGACGACCGATCTTATCGAAGACATGCGGACTGACTGGGGTATCACGGTGGTACTCGTCGAGCACGATATGGACATCGTGTTCGAGGTGTCCGATCGGATCTTCGTGATGAATCGCGGCTCGCTGATCGCGAGCGGATCTCCCGACGATATTAGAGGAAACCCGGACGTTCAGGCTGCGTATCTCGGGGGTGACGTCGCGTGACTCTCCTCGAACTCGACGACGTTCACTCGTACTACGGCCACAGCCACATCCTCAGGGGAGTTTCGATGGAGATCAACGACGGCGAAGTCGTCTCGCTGCTCGGACGAAACGGCGCCGGCAAGACGACCACGCTCCGCAGCATCGCCGGCGCGACTCCGCCAGAGGTGAACTCCGGTCGGATCCGTTTCGATGGGACGGATATCACCGACATGAATACTGAAGACGTGATCATGAGCGGTATCGGTCTCGTTCCGGAGGAACGTCGTCTCTTTACGGATCTGACCGTCGAGGAGAACCTGTTGCTTTCCCAGATCAGCCAGAGCACGTGGAACACCATCCGTCGGAAGGTCTCGCCGCGCGAGACGAACGGAAAGAGCCTCGACGAGCTGTACGAACTGTTCCCCAGACTGGAAGAGCGAAGGGAACAGCGGGCCGGTACGCTGTCAGGCGGTGAGCAACAGATGCTCTCGATCGCGCGAACCCTTCGGCTTCCGAACGTCGAGCTGTTGATGCTGGACGAGCCGTCGGAAGGGCTCGCTCCGCAGATCGTCGAAGCGGTTATGAACGCGATCGAAACGATCGCCGCTGAGGGAACGACCGTCCTGCTCATCGAACAGAACGTACAGGCCGCACTCGAGCTCGCGGATCGGGGCTACGTTCTGGACATGGGTGACATTGTCTACGAGGGTTCCGCGGCAGAACTTCGGAACGAGGACGATCTGGACCAGTATCTCACCGTCTAACGCCCTCTCGATCGAAAAACCGTTTCGTTTCTCTGCTCGGAAGAACTGTACCGTCAGCTCTGGAGCGACCACGCCTATTCGCCGTCGCTCCGAGAACAGTTCCGGCAGCCCCGCTTACTCCAGGGCATACACCCGGTTGTCGACGCCGCCGAAGTAGAGGACGCCGTCGACCAGTGCCGGACTCGAGCCCACGCCTCGCTCGCCGACTTCGAACAGCCACCGTTCGTCGCCGTCGGTCGTGAGGGCGTGAACGCCCGTCGGCTCAGATTCGACCGGGCTGTGAGAACCGATGTAGACGCGTTCGTCGGTGACGACCGGACTACTCCCGATTTCTAGTACGTCCGTCTCGAACGACCACCGTTCGCCACCGTTCCGGCGGTCGATCGCGACCACTTCCGCGTCGTTTCGTTCGCCGCCCTGCGGGTAGTTGGCCGGAACGACGCCGATGTAGACGGTGTCGTCGTCGACGGCCGGCGAACTCGAGAGGTACGCGCCGAACGTGTTGTACGTCCACTGCTCTTCCCCCGTCGATTCGTCGACCGCGACGACGTTACCGTCGAAATCGCCGACGTAAACGGTGCCGAATGCAACCGCCGGGCTGGACCAGATCCAGTCGGCGGCTTCGTACGTCCACTTCTCCTCGCCGGTCGCCGCATCGATCGCGTACAGATACTCGTCCGAACTTCCGACGTAGACGGTCCCGTCGTTGACCGCGGGCGTACTGACGGCTTCGCTTCCGACCTCGTAGCGCCAGTTCGTCTCGCCCGTCTCCGGATCCAGCGAGTAAATCCACCCGACTTCCGGCGGTTCGTCGTCAGCCGGCTCTTCGGATTCCGAATCCTCCGTGGCGTACCACTCGCACGCGAGGTTGAAGCAGCCGACGCCGATGTAGACCGCTTGATCCGTAACGGTCGGACTCCCGCGGATGAGTCCGTTCGCCTCGTACTCCCACCGTTTTTCCCCGGTGGCCGCGTCGAGTGCGTAGATGGACTGATCGTACGAGCCGACGTAGACGGTCCCGTCGCCGACCGCCGGGGATCCTTCGACCCGGTGGCCGGTTTGAAACCGCCAGCTCTCTTCCCCGGAGGATGCGTCCAGCGCGTACAGGTAGTTGTCCGCACTCCCGACGTAGACGGTTCCGTCGACGACCACCGGACTTCCCCAGACGTCGTCACCGGTTTCGAACGTCCACTCGACGGACGGTTCGTCGCTCACCTCCTGTGCCCCCTTCGCGTAGCCCGTATTTCGCTGATCTAGGCGAAACGACGGCCAGTCGGTGGGCGGCTCGGAAACGGGGTGACTACCGTCGCTTCGTGCGACGCACCCTGACAGACCGGCGACGGAAATCGGAACCGATTGAAGGAGCGCTCGTCGCGTAATTTCAGCCATTCCTCACATATATGCCATTGCCTATTGTTAACGCTTTCGCCACCGAGGCGGAACAGCGTTTCCACCCCAATCGCAGCTCCAAACGCGAGCAACTCGAACCCGTATCCTGGAGTGCTACTCGAGGTATCGTACCAAGACTTGGCGTGATTCCGCTCTCGACCCACTCAGAAGGAATAGCCGCTCACGCCCGAACTTAGCCGGATCGACTGGGTATCTCGCCGGGCGGAACGATCTCGCAGTCCGGAAGATCCGCCAGTACCTCCTCGGGACCGGCCGGCGCGTACACGGCGAGCAGTTGCAATGGTACCCATCCCGTATTCATCGTTCCGTGTTCGACGTTTTCGGGAACGTACACCAGCTCTCCCGGACCGATCTCGCGCGTTTCGTCGCCGACGACTTGCTCGCCCGTTCCGCTGATGACGAAGAGGAGCTCGTCGCTATCAGGATGAGTGTGAAGTTCGTGTCCACTTCCAGGATCCAGATTGACGATTCCTGCACTGAACCGCTCGGAGCCGGTCACATCTGGCCGAGTCATCCACTTTATCGTTCCCCAGTCGAACACCTGCGTCGATACGTCTTCACTCCTAACGAACGTTTTCCCGGACATCCGTTGGAACGTACACCGGAATGCTAATAAATTTTTGCTCGGAATTCGGTCCGTCGCACGAACCGAACGAAACAGCCCCTGAACCGGGAGGCGGCCACCGAGTTAGGCGAGAGTCACCATCGGTGTCGGTCGGATCGTTCGCTTCCGAAACTCTCATTTGGGGAAAATATTTAAGACGGCTCCTCCTGATTACGTGAATAGATTATGCAGTTCCCACGGGAGAAATCACTCGAGCGGCTACGTTCGGTGGTAGAGAGCGGCCAACCGATAATCGGCGCTGGTGCGGGAACGGGGATCTCGGCGAAGTTCGCTGAGCAGGGCGGCGTCGACCTCCTGATAATCTACAACTCCGGGCGGTACCGGATGAACGGACGAGGGTCACTGGCCGGGTTGCTACCCTACGGCGACGCGAACGAGATCGTCGTCGAGATGGGACACGAGGTGTTGCCGGTCGTCGAGGACACGCCCGTCCTCGCCGGCGTCAACGGAACCGATCCGTTCCGACAGATGGACGTCTTCGTCGAGGACCTCAAACGGCGCGGGTTCTCCGGCGTTCAGAACTTTCCGACCGTCGGCCTCTTCGAGGAGGGAACGCAGTTCCGTCGGAACATCGAGGAGACCGGAATGGGATACGACAAGGAGGTCGACATGATTCAGGAAGCAGCCGAACAGGACATGCTGACGTGTCCCTACGTGTTCACCGAGGAGCAAGCGCGCGAAATGGCCGAAGCGGGTGCCGACGTCGTCGTCTCGCACATGGGGTTGACGACGTCGGGTGACATCGGTGCCGAAACGTCCCTCGGACTGGAGGAAGCCGCCGAGCGCGTTCAGGCACACCACGACGCCGCCAAAGCGGTTAATGACGACATCATCGTCATCTGTCACGGCGGGCCGATCGCCTGGCCGGACGACGCCGAGTACGTGCTGCACAACACCGACGGCGTGGTCGGATTCTTCGGCGCGTCCAGCCTCGAGCGGCTCCCGACGGAGGAGGCGATTCGAAACCAGGCCCGCGAGTTCAAGGAAATCGAGTTCTGATATGACGGTCGTTATCGTCGGAACGGTCGATACGAAAGGCGAGGAGATCGGTTTCGCCCGGGACGTCCTCGAGGCCGAAGGGGTCGAGGTTCACGTCGTCGACACGGGGGTCATGGGCGAGCCGTCGTTCGAGCCGGACACGTCCGCCGACGCGGTGGCTCGAGCCGCGGATACCACGCTCGAATCTCTGCGCGAGGACGCCGACCGCGGGCGGTCGATGGGTGCCATGAGCGAGGGGGCGGCCGCCGTCGTCGAGCGCCTCCACGAAACGGGCGACTTAGACGGCGTGCTCGGACTCGGCGGCTCGGGGAACACGTCCATCGCGACGACGGCGATGCGGGCGCTTCCCGTCGGCGTGCCGAAGCTGATGGTGTCGACGATGGCGTCGGGCGACGTCGAACCGTACGTCGGCGCGAAGGACGTGACGTTGATGTACTCCGTCGCGGACATCGAGGGACTCAACCGGCTGTCCCAGCGGGTGATCGCCAACGCGGCGCTCGCGATGGTCGGCATGGTCACCAACGAACCGGACGTCGAGATCTCGGATGCGCCAACGATCGGAATGACGATGTTCGGCGTTACCACGCCGTGCGTCCAGACGGCGAGGGAGTACCTCGAAGAACAGGGATACGAGACGATCGTCTTCCACGCGACCGGAACCGGCGGTACCGCGATGGAGAATCTCATTCGTCAGGGGGTCATCGACGGCGTTCTGGACGTCACGACCACCGAGTGGGCGGACGAGTTCGTCGGCGGCGTTCTGAACGCCGGCCCCGATCGTCTCGACGCCGCCGCGGAGACGGGGACGCCGCAGGTGGTCTCGACCGGCGCGCTCGATATGGTCAACTTCGGTCCGAGAGAGTCGGTTCCGGACGAGTTCGAGGGCAGAGAGTTCCACATTCACAATCCGCAGGTGACGTTGATGCGGACGACGCCGGAGGAGAACGCCGAAATCGGGGAGATCATCGCCGAGAAGCTCTCGGCCGCGACCGGTCCGACGGCCCTGTTCCTGCCGCTCGAGGGCGTCTCCATGATCGACGTCGAAGGCGAGGATTTTCACGACCCCGAAGCGGACGCGGCGCTGTTCGACGCGCTGCGGACGGGGCTCGGAGAGAACGTCGAACGGATCGAACTCGAGACCGACGTCAACGACGACGAGTTCGCGCTGGCGATGGCGAAGAAACTCGACGAGTACATGCGCGAGACCGGTCGCGCGTAGCTCGGTCCAGTGCCGCCGTTTCGCACGACTCGAGGACGGTTTCGGGCGAAAACAAAACCCCGTACCGATTACGGTTCGAGGACGACGCGGAACCTGGCGTCACCGCTTTTCATGCGGTCGTAGGCGACGTCGGCCTCCTCGAGTGGGTACCGCTCCACCTTCGGCGCGACGTCGTGGAGCGCGCTGAACGCGAGCGCATCTTCCGAATCCGCTGCGGTTCCCGACGACCAGCCCGTGATCGATCGCTGATTGTCGATCAGTTCCAGCACGTCGACGTCGACCGACTCGTCGGGAACGCCGAGCGTGATCAGTTCCCCGCCGACGCCGAGCCCGGAGACGACGGACTGGATCGCCCGGCTGTTCGGCGCAGTCGCCAGGACGACCGACGCACCTCCCAGATTCGCGAGTTCGTCTCCCGGATCCCGCGATCGGGCGTCGACGTAGTGATCCGCACCGAGTGCGTGCGCGAGCTCGCGCTTTTCGGTCCCACGGGAGATCGCGACGGTTTCGAATCCGGCGGCGCTCGCGAACTGAATACCGAGGTGACCGAGTCCACCGATGCCCTGGATACCGACGACGTCTCCGTCCCGCGTGTCGGCAAGCTGGAGCGATCTGTACGTGCTGACGCCCGCACAGAGCAGCGGTGCGGCCGCCGTCGAATCCAGTTCCTCGGGAACGCGAGCGAGCGCTTCGGCCGACGCGACCACGTACTCGGCGTAGCCCCCGTCCCGATCGATACCGGTGATCTGCTCGTGGCGGCAGTTGATGAAGCGTCCTCGTCGACACGGATCGCAGGTGAAACAGTGGCTCCCGTGCCAGCCGACCCCTGCTCGGGTGCCCGGCTCCCAGGTCTCGACGTCCGATCCGACGGCGTCGACGCGACCGACGATCTCGTGACCCGGAATCCGCGGGTACGTGATTCCGTCCCAGTTCCCCTCCTTGACGTACGAGTCGCTGTGACAGACGCCGCACGCCTCGACCTCGAGACGCACCTCGCCGTCGCCGGGGGCTGGTCGCTCCCGGTCGACGCAATCGAACGATCCGCCCGCCGACTCGACCTGAACGGCTCTCATACACGTATCACGTCCGATCACCTTTTCGGTAATCGAGTAAACCCTCTCGATCCTCCGTAATAGTTATTCCGCCAAAGGGGCCCAGGACCGCTCGTGATCACGTCGTCGATTTTCCTCGCTACCACAGTAGAAACACTTAAGTCTACGAGAGAGTCAGTTAGTGACACATCGCTTACTAGGTGTCCAGAGATGAAACTCGCAACTTTTGAACCCCCGGAAGAGGCTTGTCTCGATCAGCGCGTCGGATGTTACGACGACGACGCGGAGACGCTAGTCGACGTGACCGCCGCGTACGCGACGTTGCTCGCGAATCGAGGGGAGCAGTGCCCCAACGAGATCGCACGGGCACACGCACCGACCGACATGATCGCGTTCTTAGAGCGCGGAGAGCGGGCGACGGACGCGGCCGAGGAGGCGATCGAGTTCGTCCGAGAAACCGGTGGCGGTACCGGAATCGACGGACGCAGACTCGCGTACGACCTCGACGAGGTGTCCCTCCTCAGTCCCGTTCCCAATCCGACGTCCCTTCGCGATTACATGGTCGTAGAAGAGCACGTTCGGAACGCACTCGGCGACGACATCCCGGAGGAGTGGTTCGAATTACCGGTGTACTACAAGGCGGACAGTAACTGTATCGGTCATCCCGACCAGGATATCGAGTGGCCGAGTTACACCGAGGAGATGGATTACGAGCTGGAACTCGCCGCGGTTATCGGGAAAGAGGGACGCGATATCGCCGCGGAAAACGCCGACGAGTACATCGCCGGCTACACCATCTACAACGATCTGAGCGCTCGAGATATGCAGTTCCGGGAGATGGAAGTAAATCTCGGTCCGTCCAAGGGGAAGGATTTCAACGGCTCGAACGTGCTGGGCCCCTTCCTCGTCACTCCGAATTCGATCCGGATAGACGACGTCCGGATGACGGCTCGCGTGAACGGCGAGGTCTGGTCGGAGGGGACGCTCGGAGCGATGCAACACTCGTTCGCGGAAATGATCGAACACACCTCCCAGAGTCAGTATCTCTACCCGGGCGACGTGCTCGGGAGCGGAACGATCGGGATGGGGTGTGGACTCGAAATGGATCGGTATCTCAGCCGCGGCGACACCGTCGAACTCGAGGTCGAAGGTATCGGCACGTTGCGAAACCGGATCGTCGAACTGTGATCCGCTGAGAGCGTGACCGCGTCGACAATTCCGCGATCGGCCGCCTTATCCGATGTGCGAAGCAGAAATGGTCGTTGCGACGGCGTCCGTCTTATTCCTGTACCCACACCGTCTTCTCGTTCACGAACTCGTGTATCCCCTGCTGGCTCAGTTCGCGGCCGTACCCGGAGTCTTTGATTCCGCCGAACGGCACCCTGGGGTCTGATTTGACGATCTCGTTTACGAAGACGCAGCCGGCTTCGATTCGACCGGCCAGTCGTTCTCCGCGCTCGAGGTCCTCCGTCCAGACCGATCCGCCCAGTCCGTACCGGGTCCGGTTCGCGATTTCGATCGCTTCTTCGGCGTCGTCGGCGCGAATCACCGCGGCGACGGGACCGAACGTTTCTTCACTCGCCGCCGGACAGTCCCGCGGAACGTCCGTCAGGACCGTCGGCGGATAGAAGTGACCGTCTCCTTCGAGCGGCTTTCCACCTGTTACGACCGTCGCACCGGCTTCTCGACTCTGTTCGACCTGCTCGTGTAACTCCTCCATCAGTCCCGCTCTCGCCTGGGGTCCGACGTCGGTCGATTCGTCGAGCGGATCTCCCACCTCCAGTTCCCGAACTCCCTCCACGAACCGATCGGTGAACTCGTCGTAGACCTCGTCCACGACGACGAACCGCTTTGCGGCGATACACGACTGGCCGGAGTTCTGATTTCTCGCCGTTACCGCCGTCTCGACGGCCGACTCGAGCGGCGCGTCTTCGAGCACGACGAACGGATCGCTGCCACCCAGCTCGAGGACGGTTTTCTTGAGCTCGCGCCCGGCCGTTTCGGCCACCGCTTTGCCGGCGAACTCGCTTCCGGTTACCGTCACCGCTCGTACCCTCGAGTTCGTTATCACGTCGTCAACTTTACTCGAACCGATGAGCAGCGAGGAGAACGCGCTCTCCGGGAATCCGGCTTTTTCGAACACTTCTTCGATCGCGAGCGCACAGCCGGGCACGTTCGACGCGTGTTTGAGAACGCCGACGTTGCCGGCGGCCAGCGTCGGGGCCGCGAACCGAAACGCCTGCCAGAACGGATAATTCCAGGGCATGACGGCCAGAACGACTCCCAGCGGCTCGTATCGGACGTACGCTTTGGCCTCGGGAACCGTCCCGATCACCTCGTTCTGGAGCAACTCGATCGCTCGTTCGGCGTAGAACTCGCACCCCCAGGCACACTTTTCGACCTCCGCGACCGCCTGCGAGACGGGTTTCCCCATCTCTCGAGTGATGAGTTCGGCGTACTCCTGCTTGTTGTTCCGGAGAATCTCAGCCGCGTTCGCCAGTAGCTGCTGGCGCTCTCGGATCTCCGTCTGGCTCCAGTCAGCGAACGCCCGATCCGCCTCCTCCAGGGCGGTCTCGACTTCGCCGTCGGTGTACTCGGCGTAGCTATCGATAGTCTCCTCAGTAGTTGGATTGACGCTCTCCATATTCCGGCGGATACTACAGAGGCAAAACACCTAACGCTTCCGCAACGAACCCCGGCCCGCGGACCGCATGGTCCAGCCTCGTCGACTCCTGGTGAAGCCGCTGTACACCGGTAATTTTATACATTTGTTGATGAAACACAACGGTGGACAGTAGCGTCCCATAGTAATGATTGGAACTGCACACCACTACGGCGTTACAGTATCGAATCTCGACGACGTGTTGCCGTTTTATCGCGATACCCTCGGCCTCGAGGTTATCTCTGAGGGGCACGTAGAACGCGACACGGAGGATAGCGAAAAGTTCGAACACTTCGTCGGCGTCGACGGCGCGGTCGACGTCGAGGTCGTTTTCCTCGATGCGGGCGGCTGTCAGATCGAGTTACTCCAGTACAACCATCCTCCGGGCGACGACGCTCACGGCGCGAACAACAACGATGCGGGCGCTTCGCACTTTTGTCTCGAGGTCGACGACATCGACGCAGTCTACGAGGAACTCACCGACGAGGGGATCGAATTCATCTACGAACCGATCACGCTCTCGAAAGGCGTTCGCGTGGCGTACATGTACGATCCGGAAGGCAACGTCGTGGAGCTCTCCGATCGGTCGCGGATGTGAACGGATCTACAAAAGATTCAAGTGTACTACGGATAACCAATACATATACAAATGAGTATGATATTCGACGGTGAGTTCGAGACTCACCGTGCTCCCGACGAACTGTGGACCTACTTCGCCGATCCCGATATCGTTGCGGACTGCGCGCCCGGAATGGAAGAGATGAACCACATCTCGGATTCGGAGTACGAGGCCACGATCACCGTCGGCGTCGGCAGCGTCAAACCAACGTTTTCGGTCGATGCGACCGTACTGGAGATGGAAGAGCCGGAAAAGTTGGTGATGAAAGCCGAGGGTAGCGGCGGGCGAAAAGGAGCGTTCGACGCCGTATCGAGGATGGAAATGACCGAAAGCGAGGACGGGGGAACGATTCTTAAGTGGGAGGCCGAAGCAAACGTTTCCGGTATCATCGCCAGTCTCGGCCAGCGTGCCCTCGGAAGCGTGGCGGAACGACTCATCGGTCAGTTCTTCGACTGCATGGAGGGGAAGGTGGAAGAAGGGGTGGATGCGACGCCTCGGATGGCACCGAAACCGGACGTCGAAGCCGATCTCGACTGAGCGGATCGACGAATTCGTCTTCGGTAACCTCTTCGAGGCACCACTGGGGAACTCTGCCCGTCGGTTCCTTCTTTCACAACCGGACTACTTTTGTCCCGTGATAACGGATTTCGGGTCACATGGCACAACACTGTCCGGTCTGTGGAGACGTCTTCGAACACGTGCGACGAGAACGGCCCGAGGATCCGTCGTCCCATCCGGATGCGATTCCGGGCCCCAATGCGTCGATCGAAGTCGAGGATCTCTGTCGAACCGACGACGACGATCAGTGGGACCGCATCTGTCACAAGGCCGCGATCGAACGCGCCCACGGATCGATTATTCCCGTTCTCGAGGTTTTCTATCACTACTACGGCGACGACTGACCGTTATCATTCCCCAGCTTTGGAGGCCTCGCCCGCGATAGTTCGGCTGGTTCGTCGCCGTCCCGAACTCACGCTGACGTCCGAGAGTGGTGCGAGTGTCATCAACAGGCAAAGATTTATGGTTCAGGTGATACCAATTCTACCCTGTATCATGAAATCAGAACCGTTCGTGTATCATTCACCGGTATCGGTGGAGGAAGTCGTATCGTTGATGAACGAGCACGATCACGCCGAACTCGTCGCCGGGAATCAGTCGCTCGCGATCCAGATGAACAACCGATTAGCGACGCCGGATCACCTGATCGACCTCAACGACGTGGACGACCTCGCGTACCTCGACGAGCGTGACGGCGCGATCGAAATCGGTGCGATGACGACTCACAACACGATCGCAGAGTCGGACGTCATCGACCGAAAGTTGCCGATCCTCTCGGAGGCTGCACGGCAGATCGCCGGTCCGTCGGTCAGGAACGTGGGAACGCTGGGCGGCGGCATCGGCGAGGCCGATCCGGCGGGCAACTATCCGACCGTGCTGACCGCACTGGACGCGACGATCACGCTCACGTCGGAATCCGGCGATCGCTCCGTCGGCGTCGATGATTTCTTCATCGCGTACATGATGACCGAGGTCGGTGAGAACGAAATGATAACCGGTGCCACCGTTCCGACCGACCCGTTCCCGATTGGCCGGACCGGAATGTCTTTCCTCGAGCTCAAACGCGTTTCACACACCTGGCCCAAACTGAGCGCGGCAGGGATCGTCCGAGTTGACGATCCGACCGCGAGCGAGCCTACCGTCGAGGAGGCGCGTCTAACATTCGCCAACGCGTCGGACACGCCGCTTCGAGTCGAGGCAGCGGAGAGTGCGATCGAAGGAACGTCGCTGACCGACGATGCGCTCGACGAAGCAGCAGGGATCGCGATGGATAGCGCCGATCCGGCGGACGAGATGCAGGCCGAGGCCGAGTACAAGGAAGAACAGGTTGGTATCTTCACCGAGCGTGCGCTTCGAGAGGCGTACGACCGAGCTCTGGACCAGTAGTACGTATCAAACACCGCGTTCGGACCACGCAACCGTTCAGTCACCATCCGATTCACGCGAAACAAAAGACGAGGTCGAACTGACCGCACGCAGGAGTCACGTACTCTTCAGCGAAAAAACTAAGATGCCTGGAAAGAAAAACAGAACCTGTGCGTTAAACCATGATAGACAATACCAGTGATCGGCCTACGCAAGAGATTACTCTCACGGTCAACGGGAACGAAATTACGGAGGAGGTAGAGCCTCGACACAAATTATCGGACTTCTTGAGATATCGGGCCGATTCGACGGACGTCAGAGTGGGTTGTGAACACGGTGCGTGCGGAGCGTGTACCGTCGAGGTAGATGGAAAGAACGTGAAATCGTGTATGCTCTTTGCCGTTCAGGCCGACGGTTCTGACGTTCTGACGTCGACGGGTCTCAACGAAGACGATGGGCTGGGTCCGATTCAGGAGGCCTTCCACGAAAACCACGCGCTTCAGTGCGGATTTTGCACGAGCGGGTTCATCATGGCGACGAAGGAGTTGTTGGAGAAAAATCCCGATCCCGACCGCGAGGAGATCGTCGATGGTCTCTCGGACAACATTTGTCGGTGTACAGGATACGTGAACATCATCAAAGCGGTGGAGGACGCCGCCGACCGAATGGATACGGTAAGCCAGGCTACGGGTGACGACTAACCATGAGCCAAGCAGAAGAATCCAAAGCTGAGCGGATAAAAGAGGTAGAGGACCAAATCTCGAACCAGCCGACGCCGCAGAACTACGTCGGCTCGGAGGTTCGACGAAAGGAAGACGAAAAAATACTGAAAGACCACCGGGAGTACGTTCAGGATCGAAATCCACCGAACGCGGTGCACGCAGCGTACGTTCGAAGTCCGCACCCTCACGCAGAAATCAAGGATATCGACACGAGCGCGGCGGAAGAACACGACGAGTGCAAACTCGTAATGACCGTCGACGACTACAGAGACGCCGGCTACGCGCCGATGCTCTGCGGTATCCAGGAGTGGGCGGAGTGGCCGCTGGCCGACGGAAAAGTGACGTACGTCGGACAGTGCGTCGCGATGGTCGTCGCGACCGACCGATACGTCGCTGAGGACATCGCGGATCTCGTCGAGGTCGACTACGAGCGTCTCGATCCCCTCGTCGACGTCATGGAAGCCAGGGATTCCGACAACGTGCTCTACCCGGAGCTGGGGCCAAACGCCCCCTCCAACGTCGCGTTCGATGAGACGTTCGAACTCGGCGAGCCCGACAGGGTGTTCGAGGAGGCTGATCACGTCATCGAAAAGGAGTTCGACTGGGAAAGCCGCGCGTCCGGGGTTCCTCTCGAGACGCCGTCGGCTCTCGGAACGTGCAACATGAATCCCGAGGACGGGGAGGAAAAATTCCACGTCTGGTCGAACCAGCAACTTCACACCTGGGCCGACGTCGCAATCTACGCCGCCCTCGATCAGCCGCGTGAAGAGGTTCGCGTCGAAGTTCCGTTGACCGCTGGTGGAAGTTACGGGACGAAACACGCGACCGTGTACCGTCACGCCGTGCTCACCGCCGTCGCCTCCGAGATGGTCGGCGGAAACCCGGTCAAGTACGTCGAAGATCGCATCGAGGACCTACAGGGCGGTGACAGCGCCTCGACCGATCGACACTACAAGGCGAAGATCGCGTTTACCGACGACGGTGAGATCCTGGCCAACGACTTCTGGCTCGCGGACAATTTCGGAGCGTTCCCGCGGTTCATCTGCACGAATCAGGTCCTGAAGCCCCTGGCCATCGTCAACGGTCCATACGACGTCGAGCACGCGCGCTACGAGTACGAGATCGTCTGTACGAACAAGATGCCCCAGACCTCCTACCGCGGCTTCGGAACGCCCGCACACAGCTGGGTGTGGGAGATGCTGATGGACGAAGCGGCGGACGTCCTCGATATGGATCCGACGGAGATCCGGCTGAAGAACTTCATCGACGAGGAGGACATGCCGTACAAGACGCCGTCGGCCAACGTCTACGGCGAAGGGGACTACTCGAAGACGGTCCAGAAAGTGTGGGATCTCGTCGAAGACGAGAAGGACGGTGGACTCCTCGATCCGGACCGGATCGAGGAGCTTCGTGAAGAGGGCATTTACCGCGGTTCCGGATCCGCGCTGGTGCTCGAGCCCGGTCTCGGCTGTTACGACTACCACACGCGCCAGTTCGTTCCGCGCGACGAGCTCGCGACGTACTACACCCCGGAGAACCGTGACTTCAGCGACGTCGTAACGATGGCGGAACCCCTCGAGGCCTACATTCGGACGGACGGAAAGGTCGTCGTGAAGATTTCGTCCGACGATCAGGGTCAGGGTCACCAGACCATCGCGTCGCAGATGTTGGCCGACGAGCTCGGGATCACGCCCGACGACGTCGTCGTCCCACAACAGGACAACCTCGACGTCGCCAGCGACGTCGGGAGCGCGTCGTCGCGCATGGCTACGGTCATGTCGAGTGCCGCGATCGGTCTCGGGGAAAAACTGCGCGGCCAGCTCGAGGAACTCGCGGCCGATCACTGGGGTGTCGATGTTGAGCAGGCCGAGTTCGACGAAGGCGGCGTCAAATTGCTCTCGGCCGAGGGCGTCGACCCGGTCGACAAGCGCCACGCCGAGCGTCTCGAGCAGGAGTTCCTGACGCTCACTGAGCTCGTTCACATCGACAAGATGATGGAAACCGGAGACTCCCACTTCAAGCCGCAGGCCGAACTCAAGACGTACGTGTACTACGAGTACCCGGACGTCGCCTACGAGAACAAGGAGTACTTCGAAGAAGCGATGATTCGAAAACGGCCCACGTATCCCAGCATCTCCTTCGCCGCTAACGTTCCGATCGTCGACGTCGACGTCGAAACCGGCGAGATCGAGATTCAGAAGATCTACTCCGTCCGCGACTCCGGACGCATCATCAATCCGATGATCGTCGAAGGCCAACACCACGGCGGTATCATGCAGGGTGTTGGTGCAGCCCTGCAAGAGGAGTTCGGGTACACCGAGGACGGTCAGCCGCAATCGACGACGTTCTTCGACATGATGCTGCCGAGCATCGAGAACGTTCCCGAACTCGAAATCGAAAAGCAGGAGACGTGGTCCGTGTTCTCGAAATCCGGCGCGAAAGGGGTCGGCGAAACCGGTATCATGGACATTCCCGCGAGTCTCGCACACAGCGTCAACGACGCGCTCAAGCCGATCGACGTCACCGTCGAAGAGATGCCGATGACGCCGAATCGTGTTCGAAGCTGGGTCAGAAACTCCGAAGACGCTCCCGAACCGGCAGACGACTAGGTCGGATTCCCGTTCTCGAGTTGTCGATACTCACTCCCTCGAATCGAACGTTGCCGCGATTCGACGCCCGAAATTGAGGAACGTAGCGGTCGTTTTCCGTCCGGCACCGTTACACACCTCGAGCTAACCGATCGGACGTCGTCGTCGTCTCGAGACAATCGGTGCGTTTTCCGTCACCACTTGGCTATTAATTACGGACAAATAGTATTAGATAGATTATCACTCCTCCCATAACATTTAGTGTGATTGCAACCAACAGGAGAATATGGGAGATGATAGCATCAACCCAGCAATTATCAAAGCTCGTATTGTCGACAATATGGCCGTCGCCCGAGAGTACAACACCGAACTCATCGCGCGTGAAACGGACATCTCGACCGAAAAGGCCCAGGAGTATCTCGAGGAACTCGCCCGAGAGAACCGGATCCGAAAGCGCGAGAACGAGACGGGCGAAAAGTGGGTTCTCTTTCAGTAGCGTCCCCGCGACGAATAGTGCTCACTACCCATGATGATCACAACGTACGCGACGACGAACGGTGACCGGACGCGCCGACCGGAGGCGTTTCTCCTCCGGGAGATGACTACCCGGTATCTTCGTCTACAGGCCGCTCAGAAAGAGGCAACGCATGTTTCCCGGTAACGACGTTCGACTGACCGAACACCAGTACTCGAACGGCCTCGCTGGAGCCGCGGTGGACCGGTCCGTTTCCGAGCGGAAGTCGTCCGCTGTGGTCCGTGCGGATGGCGGACGGGTCGAGACCGATACCTCCACCGACGGCCGGCTCGGCGGGACGACTGCTCCTCTCAGTATTCACGACGTGTTAGACGTCCTCCCGATGCCCGTCTTCGTTCTCGATGCGAATCATACGGTCGTCGCCTGGAACGCGGCAATCGAAGCGCTGTACGGCCGACCGAGAGAACGGGTGCTCGGAAGCGACGAGTACGTCGGGCGCGACGAGAACGGCGATCCGGTTCCGACGCTTGCCGACAAAATCGTCGAATCGCCACGAACCGTTCCGGACTTCGACGGCGCAGAGGCGTACAACAGTCCCTACATGGACGGTCACGTCTACACGGGTACCGCCACGATCCAGACCGCAAGCGGCGATGTCCGTCACTTTCGGTTGATCGGCGTGCCGGTATTTCGCGGCGACGAGGTGATCGGCGTCGTCCAGCAGTTCGAAGATCGAACCGACGTCGTCCGCCGACAGCGGAGTACGGAGGACGCCGTAGAGGAGGTGATGGCGACGCTGAGACGTATCGGTGAAGGCGACCTTTCGGCGCGGGCCGAACTGTCGGACGAACAACGACGGCACACCGACGACTACTTGCTCGACGTGGTCGAGGGGATCAACGAGAACGCGGAGGCGCTCGAGTCGCTGGTCGACGAAGTACGGCGCTCGACGGAGACGTTGACCGACCGGACCCGCGAGATCGCGGATCGAACCGAGTCGATTTCGGCGTTAGCTTCGCGCCAAAACGGAACGTTAGAACGGACGGCCAACGAGGTGAGCAATTTCAGCGCCTCGATGGAAGAAGTGGCCGCGACAGCCGATTCCGTTGCGGAGGCCGCAGAAAACGCACAACGGGCTGCTTCACGCGGCCAGCAATCCGGCGAGCAGGCGAGAGAGGCGATCGACGCCATGACCGAACAGGGCGAGCAGCTACTCGAGGTAGTCGGACGACTCGAGTCGAGAGTGAACGAGGTCGATCGGATCGTCGACGTGATCGACGAAATCGCCGACCAGACGAACATTCTCGCACTCAACGCGACGATCCAGGCCGCCAGAACCGGCGAGGAGTCCGACGGATTCGCCGTCGTCGCACACGAGGTCAAACAATTGGCCGAGGAGACGAAGTCGAGGACCGACGAAATTGCAACTCGCATCGACGACGTGCAGACGTACACGCGACAGACGTCAGAGGCGGTCGAGGACACCGATCGCCACATCGAACGGAGCACCGAGACGATCGACGAAGCGCTCGTCGCGCTCGATCAGAACGCGGCCGCCATCACGGACATCGCCGACAGCATTCAAGAAGTCGCGGAAACCAACGATCACCAGGCCTCGACCGCCGAAAACGTCGCGTCCGCTATCGAGGAGGTACGTGACAGAGCTAGCGAGATCGAGTCCGCGAGCGAAGAGATCACCGACCTGGTCAGCGAGCAGCGAGATACGACCGACTCCCTCTCGGAGCAAGTTATGGAGATCAGCACCGGCGGCTCGCGGCGATAGCGTTGGCACAGGGGGTGACGACCGTCGACTACGGCTTCGCAATCGGACGATCGCTCGTGATACTGCGCATAGACGTGATGAGGGCGATGATGGGTCCCTTTCGTGCGCGGATCGTTCACTCGAGATGTGGGTTCCCCGAAGCTATCCGCGGTGTCTTCCCGGCGAATCACGCAGCCGCTCGAGGCACCGTTTACGCTCGCGTACGGCGGTCGACACTCGCGTCCGGAAGAACATTTATGAGGGTGTACCGTAGAGTTGTTCTATGGGGAATATCGTTTACGACAGTGACCTGGTCGAGCAATCGATTTCGGACGGGTTTCACGTCACTCGAATCGGGCGGAACGATCTGATGAGCATCCAGCGCTGGGTGTGCGACCCCGGCGGATCGTTCCCCGAACATTCGCATCCACATCAGCAAATCGGCTACGTGTACAGGGGCGAAATGCACGTCTCCATCGACGGAGAGCAGTACGTTCTCGGTCCGGGTGATACCTACATCGTCGAGGGAAACGAGACCCACGCCGGAACTAACGAGGGCGACGAACCGGCCGAAGGCGTCGATATATTCAGTCCACCGCTGAAAGACTCCGACTGGATCGGCTGATTTGTCACGACGCGTCGCTCGGATTACGTTTCGGGACCTCCCCGGAGGTAACCGGTACGATTTAATCCGCGCGTCCACTATCGACCGGTATGGACACCGACGAACTCGATCCGTGGAGCGCGACGACTGCGGAGCTGTATCGCACGCTTCGCGCCCGATTGGACGGCGACGATCCCGCGGTGCTGGCCACGATCGTCGACGTCGACGGCTCGGCGTATCGTCGACAGGGTGCGAAAATGATCGTCGTTCCCGGCGACGACAGCTACGGCTCGATCACGGCCGGTTGTCTGGAAGGCCCAGTCGTCGATCTGGCGAACGCCGTGTTAGACGAGGGACGTGCCCGCGTCGAGACGTTCGACCTCATGAACGGCGACGAGTGGGGCCTCGGCCTCGGCTGTAACGGCGTGATCGACATCCTGCTCGAGCCCCTCGACAACAACTTCGGCGTCGCGCTCGACGCGCTCGCGAACGATCAGCCGGTGACGGTTCTCACGGCGGTCGAATCGTCCGATGGGAACGTAACGGTTGGCGATCGAACGGTTCTCGACTCCGATCTCTCGTCCCTCGGCGACGCCGACCGGAATCGACTTCCGTCCGAACTCGTCTCGAACGAGTCGGACGTCGTCGAGTCGCTTCGCGAGTCTGCGAGCTCCAAGGCGGTACAGCTCGAGACGTCTGCCGGAACCGTATCGGTATTCGTCGATCACCTGGAGCCGGTTCCCGAACTGTTACTCTTTGGCAATCAGAACGACGTTCATCCGGTTGCGCGGATCGGCCGAGAAGCCGGATTTCGCGTCGTCGTCGCGTCGTCTCGCGGCTCGCGATCGGACGGATCCGACTTCCCGTACGCCACCCGGGTGGTCTCGACGCATCCGACGGAGATCGACGAGGCGGTTCGCGCGCCGGAGAACACGTACGCCGTCCTGATGTCGCACAACTTCCTCGACGATCGGCTGGCGCTCGAAACCCTCCTCGAGGGGACGTCAGTCCCGTACGTCGGCCTCATGGGGCCGCGAAAACGATTCGAGGAAATGCAGACGGAGTTCGAACAGGAGGGCGTGCAGCTGTCCCAATCCCAGCTAGAACGCGTGAGCACCCCCGTCGGTCTCGATCTGGGATCGGACGAGCCGATCCAGATCGCACTCAGTATCGTGAGCGAAACGCTCGCCGTCCACAACGATCGAAACGGCGGCCGATTGAAATGCCGAGAGGGTCCGATCCACGAACGCGTGACGACGCCGTAGCGGGTCGACCAACGCGATTCGTGACCCGACCGATTCTCATACGGACTATCGTAAGCCATTGCCGGTGGGACCGCGACCCGTCTGCGGTCCCAGCGGTAAATCGTTACAATAGACCGTATCACTCCTCGAGCCCCGGCGGCGGACCGCCCGGGAGACGATCACGGTCGTGATTGGGTTCGAAGTCGAGTTGCGGGCCCACCGGAGCGACCGCGAGCCGTCCTGCGGTCGCTCCGGTAAAAAGTCACAGCAAACCGTATCGGTCGTTTCGAGCTACTGGACTGCGACGCCCGAGTATCGCCTCTCGCCGGAACAATTATATTCGAGTCGGCTGATCCCATCCGTATGTCGAACGAGAGCTATCACCTCGTCACCGTCGACAACATCGAAGCGGAACCCGATCGTCCCGATATCGAACCGGAGCCGGACCCGACCGCGGACGCGTTCTCGATTAGCGCGGAAACGGGCCTCGAGATTCTCGGCCTCCGAACCTACACTGCCGAGCCGGGCGAACAGCTCCCGCTCGCCTACCACTACCACGAAACCCAGGAGGAGGCGTTCTACGTGCTCGAGGGGACGTTGCACGTCGAAACGCCGGGGAAGGAGTACGTCGTTCGACCGGGC
Organism: Natrarchaeobius halalkaliphilus; assembly: GCF_003841485.1. Lineage (NCBI taxonomy): Archaea > Methanobacteriati > Methanobacteriota > Halobacteria > Halobacteriales > Natrialbaceae > Natrarchaeobius > Natrarchaeobius halalkaliphilus. The sequence continues at coordinate 93,821 of NZ_REFY01000005.1, forward strand.
CACCTCTTCGCCGCCGAGGGGGGGAGCCCACACCGGGCGTACGTACCCGAGGGAGCGACGGAACCGACCCGCGTGCTCGCGATCGGTGCCCCATCCGACGATGCGGGACGGGTCTACGATCCGAACGACGACTCGTGAGATGGGTCAGTCTCGATCGTCCCCGTCACACCGTCAGAACACTTTTTACCCTGTCGAGTAACGTCCAATACCATGTGGGATCTCCCCAGTCGAAACGTCGTGCTCACCTGTTCCGTGACGGGCGCGATTCACACGCCAACGATGTCCCAGCACCTTCCGATAACTCCGGACGAAATCGTCGACGAGTGCGTCGCGGCCAGCGAGGCCGGAGCGTCGATCGTTCACGTCCACGTCCGCGATCCCGAAACGGGGGAGCCGACCTCGGACCTCGAGCTATTTTTCGAGGTTGCGAGGCGAGTGAGCGACCGAACCGACGTCATCGTGCAACCGTCGACCGGGGGCTCCCCGACGATGGAACCGGAAGAACGGGTCGCGGTCGTTCCCGAACTCGAACCCGAGATGTGTTCCTGTAATATGGGATCGATAAATTACGCGCTTTACCCGCTCGCAGAGCGATACGACGACTGGAAACACGAGTGGGAAGCGGACTACCTGACGGAGACGAAGGACTCGATCTTCAAAAATTCGTTCGAAGACCTGGACGTCTTCCTGAACACCATGCGTCGACACGACACCGTGCCGTGTCTCGGCTGTTACGATGTCGGCCACCTCTACAACGTCCGTCGTTGTCTCGATCACGGGTGGCTCGATCCGCCGATATATCTCGAGTTCGTGCTCGGAATCGACGGTGGTATCGGGGTCGATCCGGCGAACCTTACGCACATGAAGGCTGTGGCGGATGAGCTGTTCGGCGACGCGTACTCGTTTTCGGTGATCCCAACGGGGACGATCCCGTTTCCCCTCGCGCTTCAATCCGTCTCGATGGGGGGCCACGTTCGGGTCGGACTCGAGGACAACCTGTACGTCGAGGAGGGGGTTCTCGCGACGAGCAACGCCGAACTCGTCTCGAAAGCGGTCGACCAGATCAATTCGCTGACCGACCGGGAGCCGGCGACCTCCGCCGAAGTTCGGGAGTTTCTCGATCTGAAAGGTCGATCACAAACCGCGTTTTCGTAGGTGACGGCACCCAAATCAAACGGATGAGAGCTTCGACTGCCGTTTTCGAGGTCGTCGCCACAGCGGGACCGACGCGCTGTTGTGCGACGGTCGGTCGCGGGTCAGCGTCGGATCGCCCGCGATTGCACGCGCCCGGGGGAGTCGACGTCGAACCGATCGCCGAGAGAAACGGATTCGATCGTCCGGGGAAACTCGAACGAGGCTGCGTGCTCCCCGAGTACGGCCGGGTTCGCGCCGACGCCGCGCCACAGATCGTGGTGTACCGGCAGGAGCCGCTCGAGTTCCAGCTGATTTGCAGCTTCGATGAGCTGATTCTCGTCCATGTACCATCGCGTCCGTTCGATTTCGGTCCCGCCGGGAGCCGAGACGTTCCCGACGGATCCGAGCGCGAGCGCTCCCGCGTCGATGTCGAACTCGTCGGCAATCGCCGGAAACCCCTCGGAATCTGGACGACTGTCGCCGCCGTTGAAAAACGTCCCCGACTCGTGTTCGATGACGTACGAGACTTCGTCGATGGCAGCCGGATCGTTAGCACCGCGAACGTGGACGACGAGGTCGTCGATCCGTACGCTGTCGCCGGACGCGACCACGTGCTTCTTTTCGTCAGGAACGCCGATCTCGCCGTCGTACTGCGGGGAATCGTAACACGCTTCCGTCGCGTACACGTCGGCTCCGAGGTCGTCGACGAACGGCCGGTACGACGGCGGGTGCATGTGATCTAGGTGCTCGTGCGTGACCAACACCGCATCGCACTCGGTCGCGTCCGCCGGATCGAGCGGAACCGGAAGCATCCGGACGATGTTCGGCGGATCACCGTCACCGAAGTACGGATCGACGTACACGGTGGTCTCGGGGGTTCGCAACACGAATCCGGTACCGCCGATGTACCACATCGTTAATCCAAACGGTTCTACTGCTTCTATCTCGTCATTGACGAACCAGGTTCCCCAGTTCGAGTGAACCATGAGGCGTAGACGTTCACCACAACGATAAGGGTTTACGTGACAATCGATCGTTTTCCTCCGACGACACGGCGTCACCGGGAACCCGGTCGGTGATATCCGTCCCTCGCACCATCGGGAAACAACCGGGCGAGACTTTCACATCGAACGCACATCACTGCCACGAGACGATACGAAACCACCGAGTCGAGAGTACGCGACCGAGCTAGGGATACGCGATATTGATCTCCAGTTCGTTCGCCGCGCCGACCAACAGATTTTGAATCTCCCGTTTGAAGTTGTCTCCGGACATACGACCCGACGGCCCGGAGATACCGAGCGATCCCTGGATCGCTCCGCTCGACCCTTTCACCGGTACGCTGACGGTGCTCAGTCCCTGTATATACTCCTCCTCCGCGAAGCCGACCCCTTTCTCGCGAATTTCCTCTAGCTCCTCGTCCAGTTCCTCTCTGGTCGTGATAGTTTCCGACGTCAACTCCGGTAATCCTCGACATTCGATAATCTCCTCGACCTTCCGCTCGGGTGAGTGCGCGAGGATGACTTTTCCGGCGGAGGTCGCGTGCATGGGGATGCGTTTGCCCTGGTGGGAGTTAGCTCGAACGGCGGTTTCGCCGATCGCCCTGTGGACGAACACCGCGTATCCGTGCTCTTCGACGATGAACTCGGCGCGTTCGCCGGTTTCCTGCGCTAACTGTTCGACCTTCGGTTTCGCCAGCTTGTAGACTTCGGTTCGGTTTTGTGCAGAGTCTGCAAGCTCGAGAAATCGCAATCCGACGTAATAAAAGTCGCCCTCTTGCGTAATAAACTCGTTCTTCTTCAGGGAGGACAGATACCGATGGGCCGTGCTATTCGCGAGATCGAGTTCGTCGGCGACCTCAGAAACCCGAGCTCCGTCCAGCTCTTTCAGCGTTTCGAGTATTCGAGCCGTGCGGTCGATCGTTTTCACGTTGCTTTGATCGGTGGTTCTGATCGCCATGTGAACCATATTAACACACACCATACTAAAAGTTTCTCACAGTGGGAACGAGCGGTGTCCTTCGGAACCGTCTACCGGGTCGACGAGTACGCAGTCATCGCAATCGAATCGTTCGTGAACGGTTTCGATCGCGCCGACGGCTTTTCTCGAGTCGGTGAAGTGGTTCCTCGCCCCCGAGCGTCGCACAGCAACGGTAAACGGAAACGTCGGTCCGCATCCATTTCGGTGGCCATTTTCATTTCTACGCTTCGATCGCTATTTTCTATCGTACGCAATACCGCCGATTACCGAACCCCCTCTCGTCGTTCGGCTAGGGACTTTTCGATCTCTCGTCGGCTCCCGTGGCCATCCCGAAACCGAGATTCAGAGACGCAATCACCATATTCGTGAGTTATGCTGACAACCATCACTATTTAATGTTCCACGTCGTGGAGCACGGTACCCGTCGACGGACGACCGGACTCGGCGCGGCGACGACTATTCGCGTGTATACCGCCTCGAGCCGGAGTTTACTACCGTCTCGTACGTCGATCCGCTTCTCGATCGGATTTCGTAGCCCGCTCTCGAGATGTGGGATGGGCTATCGATTGTCACTCCGGCCGCTTCAGGCGACCGCTCGCCGTACGATTCCGCGGATTCGAGCCGACGACGTACATCCGGGATTCGCCGTCGGCGGCAACGAAAACCGGTCTCCCAGTCGAGTTACACGTGTACTTTTGTAATCGACGGTTTCAAAACTCAACATATGGAATACTATGTCGGTCATCTTCCGAAGACTCTGCTATTGTCACTGGTCATCATTCAACGATGGTTTCGTACACGAACGACGCGTGGAAATAACGGCCTTTCGGCCGTCAACGGCGTGCTCGAATCGACCGTTTTCGAGATGCGAAATCGGAGTGAACGACCGCGAGTTTCCCGTCACGGGACGAACGCGCGGGCGACGTAACGCTATCCGGTCGGCACATGTCGTCCGTGGATTCTCTTTCCGACCGGGGAGACGATTTCAGCCACGAATGTTCGTTCGTTTTCTCCCCTTCAGCCCGAAGAACTCGCGCGTTTCTGATGTAGTCGCGATCTCGCGTCCGGTCAGATCATGGGTCAATCGTACCACTTTCTCGACGAGATCTGCGTTGCTTTTCGCAAGTTTCCCCGATTCGAGGTAGAGGTTGTCCTCGAGTCCGACTCGAGCGTGACCCCCCATCTCTACCGCCTGTATCGCTCGCGGAAACTCGTGGCGGCCGGCTCCGAGGACGGAAAACGAGTACTCGTCTCCGAACAGTTTGTCCGCGATGTGGACCATGTGCGTCAGATTCTCCACGTCCGGGCCGATGCCACCGTGTATTCCCATGACGAACTGGAAATGAAGCGGCGTCTCCAGCAGCCCCCGCTCGACGTAGTGTTTCACGTTGTACAGGTGGCCGACGTCGTAACACTCGAGTTCGGGCTTCGTTCCGTGTTCGTTAAAGATCGGAAGGATCGTGTCGAGGTCTTCGAACGTGTTGTGAAAAATCAGGTCCCGGCTCCCCTCCAGATACTCCCGTTCCCAGTCGTGCTCGAACTCGTCGTATTTCTCGAGTATGGGATACAACCCGAAGTTGATCGAGCCCATGTTACAGGAGGCCATTTCGGGTTCGAGCTCGGGGACGACCCGAATTCTCTCTTCGGGTTTCATCGTGGGCGCACCCCCCGTCGTCGGCTGGATAATCACGTCACAGGCATCGTGTATTCGACCCGCGACGTCACGAAAGAGCTCCAGATCGGTCACCGGCTCCCCCGTTTCGGGATCGCGAACGTGCAAGTGGATGATGCTCGCACCGGCCTCAGCCGCTGCGATCGCCTCTTCGGCAATTTCCTCCGGTTCGATCGGCAAGTACGGTGACATCGTCGGTACGTGTATCGCCCCGGTCACCGCACACGTAACGATCACCTTGTCAAACGAGCGCATGCCGGCTCATACTGTACGCGTTCAGATAGATCTTCCGGTGGATACGACCCCGAACCGGCGAAACCGTCGGTGTAGCCGCCGCCCATTTCCGGATGCGATCCGACTGAGACTCGACCCGACGTTTCGGCACCACAACAGTTAACTACGTGAGTAGCGATCATTCCGTCATAAGACGTCTACTACCCGTACGCGAACGCGTGTTCGTTCGTTTCGACAGACGTCACACTTGGTGGAACGACCAATGGAATCCAATACCAACACGGAGACGATCGATGAGTTCGACGTCGTCCACGAACCCTCGAGCGAGTTCGTCGAATCGACGAACGTTCGGGCGTTCATGGACGCACACGACATCGAGGACTACGAGGAGTTGATCGCTCGAACGACCGGCGACGTCGACGGCGTCGACGCCTCGGGGATCGACTGGTTCTGGGACGAAGTGATCGACTACCTCGAGATCGAGTTCTTCGATCCCTATCGGACCGTTCGAGACGACTCGGACGGCCCCCAGTTCGCGGATTGGTATCCCGAGGGGACGATCAACGTCGCGCACAACGTTCTCGATAGACACGCGGCGACGGATAGCGCCGCCCGAAACAGCGTTGCCTGCATCTGGGAGGGCGAACCCGGGAACGTCAGAGAACTCACCTACCACGAACTCGCACGCCAGACGAACCGGGTCGCAAACGAACTCGAGGCCCGCGGCGTCGGCGTTGGCGATACGGTCGGTCTCTACATGCCGATGGTTCCCGAGGTACTCTCGATTCTCTACGGCTGCTTTTCGGTCGGAGCGATCGCTGTCCCCATTTTCTCCGGATTCGGCGTGGATGCGACCGCCACCCGCCTCGAAGACAGCGAGTGCTCGCTCCTGTTCACCGGCGACGGGTTCTACCGGCGTGGACGCGAGATCACGCTCAAAGAGACGGCCGACGAAGCGATCGAGAAGGCCGGTCACGTCGAGGACGTGATCGTCTTCGATCGCCTCGGCTCCAGCGACCCAGAAACCGATCTCGAGATTCCCTGGAACCCGGGGCGAGATCACTGGTGGCACGACACCGTCTCCGATCGTCCGTCGACACACGAGACGGTCGAACTCCCCGCCGACCACGAGTCGATGATACTGTATTCGTCGGGAACGACCGGAGCGCCGAAGGGGATCGTCCACACGCACGCCGGTGCCCTCGTCCAGGCGGCGAAGGAGGTCTACTTCGGGTTCGATCACAAGCCCGGTGACCGCTTCTTCTGGGTGAGCGACATCGGCTGGATGATGGGGCCGTGGACGCTGCTCGGCAACCACGCGTTCGGCGGAACCGTCTTCATGTACGAGGGCGCACCCGATCATCCGAACCCCGACAGGTACTGGGAGATGATCGACCGCCACGGCATCACTACATTCGGCATCTCGCCGACGGCGATTCGAGCGCTACGCAAGCACGGCAATCAATGGCTCGACGGGCACGATCTCTCTTCGCTGCGAATCCTCGGTTCGACGGGCGAGCCGTGGGATCCCGAGTCGTGGCGGTGGTTCTACGAGCAGATCGGTCGCGGGGAGTGCCCGATCATGAACATCTCCGGCGGCACCGAGATCATGGGCTGTTTTCTCATGCCGATGCCGATCCAGTCGCTCAAACCCTGTACGCTCGGTGGTCCGGGGCTGGGGATGGACGTCGACATCGTCGATTCTTCCGGCGAGTCGGTCGCCGACGATCACGATCGCGGGTTCCTCGTCGCCCGCGACTCGTGTCCGAGCATGACGAAATCGCTCCTCGCCGGCGACGACCGCTACTTGGAGGAGTACTGGTCGACGTGGGACGACTGTTGGGACCACGGCGACTGGGCACAGAAGGATGCCGACGGGTTCTGGTTTCTCCACGGGCGTGCGGACGACGCGCTCAACGTCGCCGGCCGAAAGGTCGGTCCGGCCGAGGTCGAGGGTGCCGCGATGGAACACGACGACGTCAATCAGGCCGCGGCGATCGGCGTTCCCGACGAGACGATCGGAACCGCCGTCGTTCTCTACGTCGTCGTCGAACCCGGTGCCGACGAGTCCGACCAGCTTCGAGACGAGATCCGGTCAGTCGTCGGTGACGAGCAGGGAAAACCGTTCCGTCCGCGTGAAGTCCTGTTCGTCGACGAGTTTCCGAAAACCCAGTCCGGAAAGATCGTACGCCGCACGATTCAGACCACGTACACCGGCGGCGAGCAGGGTGATCTTTCGAGTATCGAGAATCCGGACGCACTCGACGCACTCGAGGAGGCGCGGTGACGATGGCGACGGTACCGACTCGAACGAGTGCCAGCGCGTGTGACGCTCTCCCGACGGGGGTTCGATAAACGGATGACCGACGTCCGAATCGTCGGCGCTGGAATGACGTCGTTCGGCGACCACGCCGATCGAACGGGTCGCTCGCTGTTCAGCGACGTTGCGCGTCGCGCGCTCGAGGACGCGTCACTCTCCTCGGACGCCGTCGACGAGCTGTTCTTCTCTTCTTTCGCGGGAGAACTGTCCGAGTCTCAGAGTCATCAGGCCCCCCTGATGGCTTCGGCAGCCGGTGTCTCGGCCCCGGCGACGCGCGTCGAGGCCGCCTGCGCCTCCGGTGGCGCTGCCGTTCGTCAGGCGGTGACGTCGATCCGGGCCGGCGTCGCCGACGTCGTTCTCGTCGGCGGTGCCGAAAAGCTCACTCACCTCTCGACGCCGGACGCGACCGACGCGCTGTCGCTCGCGGCGGACGAGCGGTGGGAAACCCGAATCGGAACGACGTTTCCCGGAGCCTACGCGCTGATGGCGAGAGCGTATCTCGAGCGCTTCGACGCCGACCGGGAAGATCTCGCTCACGTGGCCGTCAAAAACCACGCGAACGCCGTCGACAACGAACTCGCGCAGTACCGAAACGAGATCGACGTCGAAGACGTTCTCGAGGCGCCGATCGTCTCGGAACCGCTCGGGCTGTACGACTCGTGCCCGTTGACCGACGGTGCGGCCGCCCTCGTTCTGGCCAGCGACGACGTCGTTCGGTCGCGCGACCTCTCCGCGCCGGTGGAGATCGCGGGCATCGGTCAGGCGAGCGATCGTCTCTCGCTGCAAGAACGCGAGTCGCTGTGTGAAACGCCGGCGACGGAGACCGCTGCGAGACGCGCGTACGCCGCTTCCGGTATCGAACCGACGGACGTGGATCTCGCGGAGGTACACGACTGCTTCACCATCGCGGAGATTCTGGCGATCGAAGGGCTCGGATTCGCGGAGATCGGCGAGGGAGGTCGCGCCGCTCGAGACGGAACGACGACCGCGACGGGGACGATACCGGTCAATCTCTCGGGCGGTCTGAAGGCGAAGGGACATCCCGTCGGCGCAACCGGGGTTGCACAGGTCGTCGAACTGGTAAAACTCCTGACCGGCGTCCACGCGAACGCCGACGCCGTCCCCGATTCGAGCGTTGGACTCGCTCACAACGCGGGCGGAACGGTCGCTTCGGCGGTCGTCTCCGTCCTCGAGGTGGTCGAATGAACGGCGAGGTCGGTCTCGAGGAGTGGCTGGACGCGGTGGCTCTTGGTGACGGCTACTACCACCGCTGTTCGTCGGGGCACTCGACGCTCCCTCCGGGCGACCGCTGTCCGGAGTGCGGTAGCGGACTCGAACGACGACCGCTGCCGTCTCGCGGCGAACTGCGTTCGTACACCGTCTCGAACGTTTCGACGCCCGAGTACGACGATCAGACGCCACTCGGGATCGGTATCGCAACGTTCGGATCGGTCGACGTGACCGCACGGTTACCGGCGGTCGAATCCGGCAGGCTCGAGACGGGAACGACCGTCCGTCTGTCCGTCGAGGAACGACGGTCGGACGGCTCTCGAATCCCGGTCTTCCGACTCGATCGGTAAACGAACGGTTCGAACGTGGCGTCAGGCGAGTTGGCGCGCGCGGAGTATCGAAGCGGAGGTTACATGGCGATCCGTCACCGATAGCTACTGCATGGCCGACATCGAGAACCGATCGGTACTTTCACGAACGACAGGCCACGAGACGGCGCTCGCCTGTCTCGAGGCCGGAATCGAGGCCGCACATCCGGACAACCTCGTCGCCGAACGACTCTCGCTCGAGGGCGACGAACTCACGATCGACGGCTTCGGTACCGGGCGAACGGTGTTCGACCTCGAACGGTACGACGACGTGGTTCTCGTTGGCGGCGGGAACGCCGCCAGCCAGCTCGCCAGCGCGGTCGAGGACCTCCTCGGCGAGCGAATCGGCGGGGGCGCTGTCGTCACCGACGATCCGGTCGGGACGGATCGCATCGACGTCTTCGTCGGCGACCATCCGGTTCCGAGCCGTCGCGGCGTCCGCAACGCCGATCGCGTCCTCGAACTCGCACAGAGTGCAACCGAAGACGACCTCGTGATCGCCTGTCTGACCGGCGGTGGGAGTGCGTTGCTCCCGGCTCCGGTCGATTCGATCTCGCTTTCAGAGTTGCAGACGACGACCGATCGGCTGCTCGCGTCCGGCGCGACGATCCACGAGATCAACGCCGTCCGAAAGCACTGTTCGCTGATCAAAGGCGGCCAACTCGCACGCGGCGCGTCTCCCGCGACCGTCGTCGGCCTGGTGGTAAGCGACGTGGTTGGCGACGATCCGAGTGTCGTCGCGAGCGGACCGACCGTTCCGGATTCGACGACGTACGAGGACGCGATCGCCGTCTTCGAGCGGTACGATCTCGACGTCCCGGACGCCGTTTGGACCCACCTTCGAAACGGCCTCGACGGCTCGGTACCGGAGACGCCCGGACCGGACGATCCGCTGTTCGAGCGCGTCTCGACGCACGTTCTCGGAAACAATCGAACCGCCCTCGACGCGGCCGCCGAGGCGGCCGCCGCCCGCGGTTACGAGCCGGTCGTCCTCTCGTCTCGAGTCCGGGGTGAAGCGCGCGAGGCCGCGCTCACCCACGTCGCGATCGCGGAGGAGTGCCGGACGACGGGAGATCCGGTTGCGCCACCCGCCGTTTTTCTCTCGGGTGGCGAAACGACGGTGACGCTGGGCCAGGAGTACGGCACCGGCGGCCCCAATCAGGAGTTCGTCCTGAGCGCCGCCGTCGAACTCGAACTGGACGGCGTCGTCGTCGCCGCGGTGGACACCGACGGCATCGACGGGGCGACCGACGCGGCCGGCGCGATCGCGGACGCGTCGTCGGTGGACACAGTCGAGGGAAGGACCGCGCTCGAGTCGAACGATTCGACGACCGCGCTTTCCCAAGCGGGCTCGATCGTTCGAACGGGACAGACGGGAACCAACGTCAACGACCTGCGCGTTTTCGTCGTCGATTCGAACCGCTGAGCGCCCGCCGACGTTCCGCTTCGTACGGTCCGCTGTATTCGTGTCCCGGCGCAACCGCCGAGCGGGTTGTGGTCGCTCTGGAACCGACGAGCAGCGGCGCGTCTCAGCGTACGCAACGGATCATCGTGTCAGTCGTTGCGATCCACCGCATCGCTCGAGCGAGCGTCGACCGTTCCGTCGTGAGCATTAACACGGAGACGTCGAACGCACCGATCCAACTGACATGAGGATTTTGATCGCCAGTTCGAACAATAGTAACGATTAAAAGCAATTGCTCATCTAGGGGTAGTGAATTGGTCTCGAGCGGTAATGATCTCGGTCGTGAGTTCGTGGAGTGAGTCAAAGAGCCGATTGCTGAAATCCGCTTGGAACTGTCTCCAGTACTCTTCTAGTGCATTCAACTCCGGCGAATATTACGGTAATGTAACGAACGCGAGGTCCGTTGCGGCCGACGCCTGAAATACGGCGCTTTATCGAGCACGATAATTAACCTCATAGAATTCTTTGTATACTACGTAAATGAAATGTATGGTATAATTATGTTGACATTGTCCGCGACTCGGTAGAAAAATCGATCGCTGCTCTCGGTGATCACGTCCAGCAAGCACGTACGATCGCGTTGTCCAGAAAATCCCACGTTCGGTCGTGTACCGCACGGAAATCATGTGGTACGTGGCTCGACTTGATGAATTTCTTGGTTTGATCGATTCAGACTACTGTGGCGTCCATCTCTCGCTGCTTTTATGAGTTCCTCGCGGAACGTTTCTTGCACCTCAATATCAGACCCGACGGCTGTACGGCCTGGTTTGATAGCTCAATGCCGCTTCTTTGAGCAACCGCCGGTAGCTCGGAATTGAGTACTCGATATATAGGTCTCGTCGAGATAGTGCTGTGCGAGCGTCGGTGTTCACGCCGGTGTGTCGATTTCAATTTCACCGGTGGTTCGCGGAAAACGCCTTTGAATTCTTATTACTTTATCATTGTGTTTCACATCTACTACTAGCCATTTTATATTAATGTAGACTGTTAGACTGACTCGTCGGTGTCGAGTCGCTTGAGTCAGCTGTAGATCGTTCGGCGGTAGGTGTCGTGATATTCGACAAGTCCAGTCTGTGTCACTCCGTTTTGCACATGTCCGTCGCTAATAACCGCTGTATTGGCTGCTTTTTCTCGACATTGTTGAGCGTACCGTGAAGTCCTTCGACAAAAACCCCGTTGAGATAGTTCAATAAACCTGTAACAAAAATCGAGTAAAAAATTCTAATGCCTAGTATAGTCCACAATTTATTTTCCTGGTTTCCTTATGCTAATGTACCTTTCTGGCAGTTGGATCCGGTACCCCATCCAGAATGTTTCGAGGATCGAGCTGTTCCGCGTTGAACTGTAGAAGAGGTTCTGTGAACCGAGGACTACTCAACCAGATATCCGATGTTCTCGCCACGTTTGACCTCGACGAGGCACCACACTACAGCTCACTCTGTCGGTGGGAACAACAGTACCGGATGAGTGAAACGGGCTTCTCGAAATTGAAGGAAGCCGACGGCGAGAAGCTTCGCTTCCGGAGCTGGTATAATGACCGAGAGAAGTATTGGGAACAGCTGTCCGAGATAGTACCACTACAGGAACCAGCTGTCGGCAGGTGGAGTAGAACTATTCCCAGGACTTAGCTAATCCATTAGGCCAGTTCCGGGAGCTGACTCGCAGTGCATCGTGCATAGCCTAATGCAGGCGGCGAGCCTGAGTGGTCTGCGAAAGCGTTGACCCCTTTGGAAGCGTATCTTTCTCGATGAACAACAGTCAACGTGGTTTGTTGGTGCAGCATTTGTCCGAAGCGGAACTCGATCAAGCGGTTGAAGCGGCTCAGAAGGCCGACGAGACCCGTCTCGTCCGGAGACTGTGTTTCATCAAGAACCTGTACCAAGGAGATACGCGCGAGCAAGCGGGCCGACGCGTCGGGATCTCCAGGTCCACGACGCGTCGCTGGGCAGTTGCCTGGAATGATGATGGAATCGAGGGGCTCTCATCACGCGAAACTCACCCAGAAACGGGCTGACGAACTCGACATCGAGTTCGTCTTCATCCCTTCGTATTCACCGACGCTAAACGCCATCGAACCACTGTGGAAAGACCTGAAGCGCGAGATCTCGCCAGAGATCTTCGCAGATCGAGACCACTTCAAAGAGTTCCTCACTGAGACATTTCTTCGGTTGAGCCATCGGCTGAGCTTTGCTAATGACTGGATCGAGACATTCCTCCCAGATGTTCAGAAGTTGTGCTGATCACTCAACTCGCCGCCTGCTCCATCTTCTCTGGGCGTATCCAGGAGAAGCATCGTCGTCATTGGACCAATAGTGAAAGATACCATGATTTCACCCCTTCGATAAATACTTCTGGCGATAACTCCTGTATCTTCTGACTCCAAGAATCGGTCTCGCATGTCGTAAAACCGTGAGTGATCGACCTCATTCCGACGCGTCTTGCGTTTAACAAGGCATGGCAGGACCTGGATTGCGGCCGTTTCAACGGTGTCGGCTCGAGATCGATTGCGAATCGATCAACACACACTCTTAGTGTGTGTATTCACTGACTAGTTTTGTCGTTGATCCCATTTAGATCGGTTCGACTGTGTACGCATTGACTTCAATAGTTAATATTCACTATATTACCCAAAACTTCGTATTTAATTCCATTATTCATATATAATTAAACATTGTATATCATAATATCTTAAATCCTACTCGCTATCAACGATAGTTAGTCGCAGTGAACGTATTATACGACGGTTACCAACAGCGATGATTCACAGATTTCATATTGAATAACCTATAATTGACGAAATCTACAGTATGAATACAAAAACATATTCAATTATAGTATTATTTGTATGATATGAATCTATGAAAGTCCTCCAAACGAGCTTTATGTATGCTTGGTGATATCCTTCTGGGTGAGCGCAGTACTCACCCAATCAATCGTTGAGAACCGCTGGAAGGCGTTGGTTTCGAAAAGTCGAACACCCAGTAGGCAGGAGAGCCCTTTCTTCGCAGTGCTGTTGCCGTTGAGAGCACGAATAATGCACCTTGAGAGATAGTTCGAAATTGGTTAAATATCTGTAAAATCAATCGCTGCATCCCGTTTTTGGGATGGCCACTGAATCAGTGAAAATACCGGAATCAAGCTCCATCCAGTGATTCTACGAAGCAAATCATGCGCCGCTTGAAACCGTATCACTCAGCTAACTCTTCCGGAGTAATGTCTTTGTGTACACAGTCGCCGTTAACAACCGTTGCATCGGACTTTTCACCAATCTTATCGGGAGCATAATCATAGCTCTATTGTAATTCAAGATCAAGAGGTTAGCTCCACTGGAGATAGTGTTTCCGGCCAATACGAAGTAAACGATCAAGTGCCATACCAATAATCATGATCGCAATAATTATTGCGTAAACCTGTGTCGGATTAAATGTTCGAACTCCATCAATTTCTAATGCGCCGAGTCCTCCACCCCCTGCTACCATCTCAAACACAAAAGTGATGATTAGTGATAGAGGAAGAGCGATTTGAAGACCTGTTACGATACCTGGTGATGCGGCAGGCAAAACGACTCGCCAAAGTAGTTGGCGGTCAGTTGTCCCCATCATTCGAGCCGACCAAATGTAATTTTTGTCTATCTGTTTGGCGCTATTTCGAGCATTAACTGCAATTGGCCAAAAAGTCCCAATAGCAACCATGATGATTTTAGATGTGTCACCAATTCCGAACCAAAGCATAAATACAGGGATGAGCGCAATGATTGGGATAGGATAACCAATTTTTATGATCGGATCGAAGAACCATTCTACAACGGAATTCCTCGAAATAAGAATCCCTATTGTGATACCGAAAATAGCGCCAATTACTAAGCCAATTAGCGCCCTTCGAAGGGTGAGATACGAATGGTATATCAATTCACCAGTCATCATCAACTCGAGGAATTCAATTAAAACATCTGATAATGGCGGAAGATGATAATAATATACAAGACCCATTTGAGCGAGAACTTCCCAAAGAATGAGTACAATCACGAGTGAATAAATAGATTTTGTAAACTGCATAAAATCGTCTTTGTCGAAGTTTACACCCATACTATCACCTTCTCACGAAGCATTTCAAATCCAGTAACAAATAGGTAGGCAACTACAGAAATAATCACAATATTGGCAAACATTACTTGATAGTTTCCAACCTGACCTGCCTCTAAGATAAGATAACCAATGCCTTCATAAGAGGCGATGAGTTCTGCACTCACAAGTGCAATAAAGGCGATCGGGATCGCTTGTCGAATACCGGTCAAAATATTAGGTATTGTTGCTGGTATCACTACCTTTTGAAGGAGTTCCCATCCGTCAGTACCCATCATCTTCGCTGACCAGATAAGATTCTGATCAACATTTTCAGCAGCGTTATACGAATTCAAAATAATAGGTAACAAACAAGCTAGAAAAACGACTAGTATTGCGGGTCCAGTACCAACTCCAAGCCATAACATTGCTAAAGGCACCAATGCGACCTTGGGAATAGGATACAGTATTGATAAGAAAACGTCAAAGAAGTTTTCTATAGGTTTAGACCGCGCCATACTGATTCCCAATAGAACACCAATACTGATGCTTAAGCCTATCCCTATTGCAAATCGATAGATGGAAATAAAAAGATGTGAATAGATGTCGCCACTAATAATTAGATCGTTTACTTCGAACGCCACGATAATTGGAGATGGTAAAACATCATTAGCAACGACAGTACCGCTCGCTAGCTCCCAAAAGCCGATGACAATGGCAATTGGTATCCAATTGATGATTGATTGTGCGGCGCGTTGGAATTGTCGAGGGATTCGATTATGGGTCGTTATATTGGTTTGTGCCATGGCTATACCTCTGGTTGAGTTTCTTCTCGGAGTGACATCCAGACAGTGTTTTTTGTTGATATAAATTCATCTGTAGTTATTATTTCTTCCCGATTAAGCGATCGATCTATATCAAAAGGCACAACCGTTTTTTTTGTTCCTGGATGGCTAGTCATAATCATGACCCGTTCGGAGAGATAAACCGCCTCTTCGACATCATGAGTGATAAATACCACTGTTTTTTCTAATTCTTTCCAAATATCTAATAATTGATCCTGTAAGGACTCTCGAAGTGGTTGATCCAGGGCCCCGAACGGTTCGTCCATAAGAAGAATTTTTGGGTCATATGCAAGAGTACGTGCAATAGCAACTCGTTGTTTCATCCCTCCGGATAGCTCCTTGGGGTATCGATCTTCAAACCCACTGAGATCCATCATATCTATGTATCTTTGGGCAGTTGAACGACGTTCTTCTTTTGGCATACCTTTCTGTTCAAGCCCATATGTAACATTTTTCAAAACTGTTCTCCATGGGAAAAGGGCATAATCTTGGAAGACCACACCTCGATCTGTTCCTGGTCCATCAATGGGATTACCGTCAACAGTAATTGAACCAGATGTAGTTTCAAGAAACCCAGCAAGCAAGTAGAGTAATGAACTTTTCCCGCATCCGCTTGGACCCACTATACTGACGAACTCCCCACCGGCAATCTCAAATGTGAGATCTTTAATTGCCTTTGTCTTCTCTGGTCCGTCATCATACACTTTTCCAAGCTTTTCTATAGTTACTTTTCCATCATTCATTGCTGATCAACCCCTTCTTTTGATTAAGTTCCCAAACTGGGTTTAACATTATGAAAATACCTGTTACACTGTAGTTCTGTAGCACATTCCAATGGTGTGTGATCACCCTATAAAAAAGTTCTTCTCAGATATTTAGTTCTCTTTCAAGTTTTCATAGGACTCTTTTCATACCGTAATGATCGTACTTCTGGAGAGCGTGTTCCCTATGTCAACCCCGACCAATTCGGGCGTTTGCGACCTTGTCACTAAATAACTGAATACTCAGCCAAACCGATCCTTACAATGGAGATGTGCATTGATGTTACCAGAGTCAACTATGGACGTCTTTGTGACGAATCAAATTGTTACGGCCTGATTGGTAGTTCATCATCGATAAATGTTGTAATGGTTGGTACCTCGCAACATTTTCGGAATGAAATACTGGGAGTTGACTAGAACCAAAGGCTATCATTTCATCGCCTGCCGACACATGAAAAAATTTCATGAAAGAATTATACTTTCATTAAATAGATGATATATATTATAATAGATATATTTCAACACGAATATAAGAGTCATAAACCATCTCAATTATATAGTCCTTCAGGAACCAATTGAATATCTGACCATAATCAATAATTATAAATACTGTTGGTATAATTATCCAGTGATGCCAAGTCATCGAAGAAGTTTCATGAAGAAAGTAGCGATTGGTGCAAGTGCAGGAATTTCTGGCATTACTGCTGGATGCCTGGGAGATAACGATGATACGGAACTTCAAGTAGGGATTGTGGATCCGCTCACAGAACCTGTTTCGTTGTTTGGAATAGATGAGATCGCGGATACAGCAGGCGAAAATATGGGGGCAGAATACGAGTTAACTGTTAATGCGGCTGAGGGGTCTCCACAGGTAATCAATCAGCTTTCAGCTGGCGAATTACAGATTGGAAATGTGGCCTATGCGAGCTTTCCACGATCAGTAGCGCAAGAGGCAGTACCGGGCGGTATTACTGGTATTGTCAGTGAGGCTCGTGATGCCCATCCAGATTATAAGCCTTGGGAGATACTTACGCTCGAAGATTCAGATATCTCCGAACCCGAGGATTTAGAGGGAAGTGACTTCGGCGTGAATGCAGTCGGAACTGGTGTTCACGCTATTTGTGAATTGGGCCTTCGCGAGTTTGGTCTCAATCCAGATGAAGATATTGACTGGGTCGAAATCGAATTTCCCGCAATCGGTTCTGCACTTCGAGATGGTCGAATCGATGCGGGGATATTTGTTCCTGTGTTTTCACATGCCGAAGTGGCTGAAGGGGGTGTCGAATTAGTGTTTGATTCAACAGATGTCTGGGATGAGCAGTACGATTTCACGTTCCTTGCTGCCCGAAATGAGTTCTTGGATGATAACAGCGACACTGTCGAATACTTCTTAGAAGACTATACAAATTTACTTGAATACATATATGATCCAGACAATCGGGATGACGTTGTTTCGCTAGCTAGTGATGAGTTCGATGTCCCGGAGGAACTTCTAGATATGTACTATCTTACCGAAGAAGATTTCTATCGACCACAGGATGGACGACTTGATATTCCTCGTCTACAAGAAGTTATTGACAGATTATATGAATCGGAATTAATAGAAGATAATATTAATGTCGAAGATAATGCTACAAATGAATACCTACCGTGATACGCAGAGTCAAGCGTGTGACAAGAAGTCATCCAAGACGAGCCTGCTCCAATAGCGCACAGACGTTCTCTTCTAATTGATCTTCAAGGAACCTCAGGACACTCATCTCAGAAACCGATAACAGTTCTACTATCCGTACAAATATCGTCGTCAAGGATCCACCCTTCGTCTTCATCATTAGAACGCTTGTTATGTGCTGTCTCTGGTTCCTCGTCGAACGCGTCTGCGACGTGTTCTTCGAGGATTTCGTCGGCGCTTTCTGGCCGGGAAGGGCGTTTTGGACGTGGTTTAGCGTAGGAGAGTCCGAGATTCCGGAGGAATTGATCGAGATAATCCGGATGGTACTCAACAGCAAACTCTTCGTCCAAGAGCTGATGAACTTCCTGTGCTTTCCAGGGCTGTCCCTCCGGAGAAGTTCTAGAAGACGCTCTTGTACCTCTTCACTGAACTTCGGGGGCGAAAGGCCTCCGCAGCTCGGTGTCAACTGACCAAATCCACTGTCGTTCCGCCGACGCGTCCAGCGACTTCCAGTCGAAGAAGGTTTTCTAACGTCATCGGCTGCTTCCTCGTACGTTGCACCGTTGTAGAGGCGTTTGACAAAGGTGAGCCGTTTGATTATCTTTGGATCGTCTGCTTCGTCCAGCAGGCGATTCAACTCCCCCTCACTCAGATGATGAACGAACTCACCCATCTCAGTCATTGCCTATAACTCCCGTCACTCATTAAGCCGCCGCGACAGTTCCCTACCGATCTTCGAGGAGACCAACCCGATTACCGTGACTGCTGGCAAAAATCGCGCTTCAGATTAACTCAACTGACGACGCCTTGTGAGGTACTGAGAATGCTCGACCTAAAATGAACATGCGAGTGAGAAGCTTTTTTATGTGAATAGACGACGACGGAATTATCCGAGTAAGAAGTGAACTCTTCGAGGGATGGTATACGATACTCCAGGCAAAGTGGTGATTTGAGATGGTCCGCACATGTTCAAAAATCACTCAAGTGGCGTGTTCTCGCGGGACTTCTGTACCACGCTGGCCTGTCTTACCGCCGGGTTGAACGTTCGTGAACTGACCACACAAAACGACCAGGAAATGGCCTCATCCACCCAGTATCTATTTGAGCCTGAGTGTCGGGCCTGACAGTAGGTTGATCTCGACAAGAATAGAGCTAAGCCGAAGTCGATGACGAGGAGATTTACGCCTGGGTGGCGTTCGATTGTGACACCCTGGAAGTGCCCGCTGTCGAGGTATCTCCATGCTGATCGACTGATTACACTGTCGTTTCTCATAGAGTGGTGAAACGGTACTGCGGCCGGCTGCTGACCACGACCCTTGGAACAACTGATCATTTGACCTCTTTGACTTTGACTATGAGCGCGAAATCTAGAACATTTGTTCCTTATCGAATCAAGCGTTTTGGCGCTTATTTCCCACCAAGATATAACTGAATCAACGAGATCGTGATTATTAGCCTTCGTGGCTCTTCATAATGCGATAATCTAACCTTGACACCCTTGTAATCTGTGAGGAATGCAACAGACTTCCACACGTAGGTTAACGCGTACGATTCACAATTAGATATGTAATTGTTACCGAACAGTGTCTGATAGGACTAACCTGTTCAACCCGTCCACATTTCAGTAGGTGGTGTTCATCCGAATCATCGTTCTCTCTACACTTCTAATCAAAATATATGACGATGTAATATTTTCAAATATATTTCAAGATAGCACTCTATATTCGGGTGACAATAATTTTGGGGGAAGTTATAAATCTGAGCAGGAAAAAACTTTATTGATGGGAGTTTTATCCCCATTCAGAGTTGGTGATGTATCATGAAAGCACATGAAGCAATCGTGGAGATGTTTGTTAACGAAGATGTAGATACTATATTCTCATTAACTTCGGAGGAAATAATCCCAATTCTCTCTGAAGCAGAGGACAAATGGGGAAATGAACTCAGAGTAGTTAATTGTAGACACGAACAGGGTGCCGCCGCCATGGCCGACGGGTATTCGCGGGCCGACGACGGTATCGGCGTCTGTATTGTCGGTCGTGGTCCGGCGATCGCCCAGACAGGGACGGCGTTACAGGGGGCCAACAACCACGGCTCCAACGTGCTGTACCTCGTTCCGGAGACCCGTCTCACCGCAACCCACGACGGGAAGGGGTTCGAACAGGAAACGTTTCTGCGATCGATGGCGGGCGAGGTCGAATCAGTCAGATCGTCTGATGTGCTCCTCTCGAGCCTAGCGGATGTGTTTCGACGTATCCGCGCCGGTGACGGACCGATTGCCGTTCAGGTACCAATTGATGTCCTCGAGAGCAACCTATCGGAGACGTCGATCCTGGAGGACTACACTACACCCGGGAGCGGGCGACAGGATGCCCGGATCCACCCCGACGAGACGAAACTCGAGGAAGCCCTCGATGCGTACCTCGACTCGGACGCAACGAAAGCGCCGATCATCATCGCTGGTCGCGGGGCGATGCGATCCGACGCGAAAGAGGAGATCGAGCAGCTGGCGGAGCGGATGAACGCCTACCTAGTGACCACCCTTCAGGCCAACGGCTACTTCTCCGACCATCCGTACTCACTCGGCTTTGCGGGTGATCTCGGGACCAGAATTGCGAACAAGTACCTGAGTGAAACCGGATTCGTGTTCGCACTCGGGTGCAGTTTGAATCATCACACGGTTGACAAGGGTCACCTACTCTCCGAAGAGGCAAACATCGTTCACGTGGATATCGATCCGACCCACATCGGCCGGTACACCGACGTCAACGTCGGTATTGTCGGGGACGTGAGAACGACGACCGAAGCGTTTCGTGAGGAACTCAAGAGCTTTGGAATCGATCGCTCGGGCGAGTTCTGGACCGATCGGGTTCGACGGCGTATCGAGGACAGTTCCCCCATGCCCGACCGCTCGTTCGAAGACCAGCCCGGAACCGTTGATCCCCGCGACCTGATTGAAGCGCTCGACGACACGCTGCCGGACGGCCGACTCGTGTACTCCGACGTCGGGCATTTCTGTGGGTGGGTCTTCGACGGGTTGACAATCGATCCGACGGATCGATTGACGTGGTTGGTCGATTTCCTTGCACTTGGGCAGGGACTTCCGGTCGGAATCGGCGCCGCGCTAGCCGAGGACGATCGAACATGCGTTGTCTTCTGTGGTGATGGGGGGCTGATGATGTCCCTTCCGGAACTGGATACGGCGGTTCGACATGACGTTCCAATGATCGTCGTGGTGATAAACGACGACGCGCTTGGTGCTGAGTACCACATGGGGAAAAAACGCGGCTACTCCGGCTCGGTCGGGAAGATTCGGGCTCCCGACTTCGAAGCACTCGCAACCGATATGGGTGCCGAGGCACACACCGTCCGTTCGGTGGACGACGTCGAAGCAATCGAAGCGGAGCTGACCCCTGAGCTGAGCGGACCCGTCATCGTCGATTGCAGGGTAAATCCGGAGGCTCGTCACCGAACGATGGGTGAAATGTCGATCGATTAAATCCAGTTATTAGTCTAGAATTCTTCGATAGGATATAAATCAGCTGATACCGTTGATGACGTTTGAATCTACACCATCGAACGCCACATATCGCGGTAATCTATGCTACCTACAAATATATTACAACTCTTTCCAGTTAAGAAAATCCCATTCGAAATATTCGAAAGAGATATGTAGAGAGACATTATGTATCTAAACATGACTCAAACCAATCCTCGTCGACCAGTTAAGACAGTCGATACTGCGATGGATATTATTCAAGTATTAGTTGAGTCTGGTGGAATGACGCTTTCAGAGATTGCCGAGGTAGTTGATCTTGCCGAAAGTACCACCCACCGCCATTTGGCTACATTAGTTTATAATGAATTGGTATTTAGGGATGGAAAACGATACTATCTTAGTTTCCAATTCCTCAATATTGGTACGCAAAAACAATACCGGCACCCACTCTTCAAGGCGGGTCGAGAGTACGTTGATGATCTCGCTGAAAAAACAGGTGAACGGGTCTGGATAAGTACTATGGAGAACGGATATAGTATTAGTCTTTATTGGACTAGTGATAAAAAGCCCTTGTTCCATCACTCTCGAGCAGGTCAACGGCTCCATCTTCACGTATCTTCCGTCGGTAAAGCGATATTGTCCGAATTAACAGATGAGAAAGTTGATTCTATTTTGGACCAACACGGATTACCTGGCTTAACAGATCAAACAATTACTGAAAGAGAAATGTTGTACAGTGAATTAGAGACGATTCAAGAGCAAGGATATGCAACAGATTCAGAAGAAACAGTTAACGGAATGGACAGTATTGCTGTCGCCGTTAGCGATGATGTTGCGGATATTCTTGGTGGAATCGCCATTGGATGTGCGACAAATAATATGACTCGGAATCGTGAGAAAGAATACAAGGATTTATTGCGCGAAACTGCCGCTGAGATGGCAATACGAACCCGATTTTCCTAATAGGACTCTTCTATCACTCCAGAACAATGCTTATTGATACATCAACATAATGGTGTATGGTCAACACTAGTAATTCGAGCTTTTCGAATTGAGGCTGAAGGCGGCAACTGCTCTCTGGATATTACAACCATACTTTTGTAATGTGTGGTGGGATTTCGAGCTTTTCGAATGTCCTCCTGTATTCGAGCCCCTTTCTTTCTTAATCGCAATAGCTCTGCTGCATTTTTTACAAAAAGATTCGAGATACTCGAAGTGTATTGCGGTAGCTTTAGTCCGGATCTTGTCCTAATCGTAGTTTATGATTACACGATTACTCGTAGACACAGCCCAAGAAACGCTTGTACACGCACATGGGCGCCTGGTCTCGGGACGCTGGAGTGGCCGGCGCTCTGTTTGAATCTACCCTGGATAAGCAGGATGGGATGTTTCAAATTCTATGCGTTCTATAACTGTTGCAAATAACCCATGTAAGTTCAGGAAAATACGAATAATTTGATCGATGTATAGTCGGCAGATCACATCCAAAATATTTAGTGAAAGAACGACCAAGTAACGCAGAATGAAAGTCCTTGTCACGGCCAAGGAAGTTGCAACTGTGGAAAACGAGTTCGAAATCGAGGAGATGGCAATTGCCGACCGGTACCTCGGTGCCGATCTCAACGAGTGGGACGATTACGCCGTCGAAGAGGCCGTCCAGCTCAAAGAGGCGGACATCGCCGCCGAGGTCGTCACGGTCACGATCGGTCCCGACGACTGCGAACAGACCATCCGGCAGGCGCTCGCGAAGGGAGCCGACCGGGCTATCCGCGTCTGGGACGACACTCTCGAGGAAGCTACCTTGCTTGACGTCGGTGCCAAGACCGAGCTGCTCGCCGCCGTCGTCGAAGACGAGGAGCCCGATCTCGTGCTTACCGGCGTTCAGTCCGACGACGACAGCTTTGGCGCGACCGGTGTCTCGCTTGCCGAAGCCGTCGACTATGAATGGGCCGCCGTCGTCAATCACCTCGAGCACGACCTCAAGGACGGTGGCGCGTCGATCCGCCGAGAGCTCGAGGGCGGCGTCGAAGAACTCACCGACGTCTCCCTGCCTGCCGTTCTGACCATCCAGACGGGGATCAACGAACCGCGCTACGCCAGCCTGCGCGGGATTCGCCAGGCACAGCGCAAGGAACTCTCCGTCCAGGATCTCGCGGCGCTCGGCGTCGACGAGAGCGCAGTCGACTCCGCGCTTGAGCTGACGGCGATGTACGAACCCGAGAGCCAAAGCGACGTGATGCTCTGGGAGGGCAGTCCCGAGGAGACCGCGGGCGAACTCGCAGAGCTCCTCCGCGAGAAGGGGGTGGCGCAATGACGGACGTTCTGGCCGTCGCCGATCACCGCCGCGGCGAGCTGCGCGACGTCAGCTACGAACTCATCACCGCGGGTCACGCACTGGCCGACGACACCGGCGGTGACCTCCACGTCGCGGTCGTCAGCGGCACCGTCGACGAGTTCGCCGAGAAGTGTAACCGCGAGGGCGTCAACGTAATCCACACAATCGAGTACGGCAAAGAGTTCGATCACGGCGTCTACACCCAGGCGATCGTTCAGCTCGCGGACGAACTCGATCCCCAGTACGTCCTGTTGCCCAACAGCGTCAACGGACTCGACTACGCCCCCGCTGTCGCTAGCCGACTCGACGTTCCGATCGTTACCGATGCGATCGGCCTCGAGAACGACGGCGAGACGCTGGTCGCGACCCGCGAGATGTACGGTGGTAAGGTCGAGACGATGACCGAACTCAAGGAGCCGGCCGTCGCCACGCTTCGCGGAGCCGAGTGGCCCGCGGCGGAGAGGACCGGTGACGCGACGGTCGAAGCCTTCGACGTCGACATCGACGAGGATGCGCTTGGCACGACCGTCAACGGTTTCGAGGAAGTCGCTAGCGGTGACGTCGACATCAGCGAGGCCGACGTGCTCGTCTCGGTCGGCCGCGGCATCGAAGAGGAGGACAATCTCGAGATTATCCACAAGCTCGCCGACGCACTCGGTGCAACGGTCTCCTCGTCGCGTCCGATCGTCGACAACGGCTGGCTCCCGAAAAACCGCCAGGTTGGTCAGTCGGGCAAGGTTGTCACACCTGACGTCTATATCGCGATCGGTATCTCTGGCGCAGTACAGCATGTCGCCGGTATGAAAGGGTCGGATACGATCGTCGCAATCAACACTGACCCCAACGCACCTATCATAGACATCGCCGATTATGCGATCCACGACGACCTCTTCGACGTGGTCCCAGAATTAATCGAGTTGGTCAAATAATAACTTGGCATTGTGATTTAAATAACCCTGGTAAATTATATAATGACTATCGTAGCTCAGACGGAGGTGAGAAGGAGACGTACTGGTGGATTAGCGCCACGGAGTACGCGGTGTTCTCCCTCCTCGCGGCTACACCATCTTCGTCTTCCTCTACGGCGTCTACCGACGATTCGATCCGTACGTCGTCGGCGACGACGACCCGTTTCCTGAACTTACAACAGCAATCGACAACGCCTTTGACCAACTCTCAGTCGTGAATATGAGTGATTACTTCTAATGTCTACTATGGACGAATCTGCCCATATCGATGGGCGTCGTATTCCGGAGCTTCACGTCGGTCACACCAACCTCCAACCTGTTCGACTAATAGAACGTTCAAATAGTGTGCAAAAATTACTACCTTACAAAAATCGCTGAGGAGAACACGGACCTGACCTTCATCCAGACGGCACATTCGCGGAGGTTTAGCTGCAGCTCCTTCACAAGAACTCAACAGGTCAGAACCATTTTTATTTGTCCATTGATTCATCAAGTGGCACGCTACCGTGTCTGACAGGATCGCCGCTCTGGTTCCGTACCAGTACTGCCCAACTCTTTATAATCGACTCAATACTCCTCGTTTTCAGTGAATCAACATCGAAAAGTGGAAGCTTCGAGGCAATTGTTCGCAGGTTCTAGGTGGATTGTCAGTCTGTCCTGTAGATGGGATACGGAACACCACAACCAACGTCCGTGCTATTGTAGGGTTAGAAGTAATTGCTCACACCTTGAACTGAGAATTGATCGAAGGCGTTATCGATTGCTGTTGTAAGCTCAGCAAGTGACTCAAAGAATTGGTTACTGAGAGCCGTTTGTAGTTGTCTTCAGCACTCTTTAACCGGATTTAGACCGGGAGAATACACCGGTAACGTGACGGCTGACGACTTAACGTACGGTGCTCCGTCTAGCACGACGATCAAGCTCTCTTCGAACTTTTTCATAATTCAAGAATGTAATATTTCGTATATTCGCCGGTCATGTACTCTTCGAATCAAGAGAAAAAGCAATCACCATCTTCGGTGATTGTGCCCAAGAGACACGTCCAGTCGCGTTAGCCGGATAATTCGACGGACAGCTACGTGCCGCGTAGTTGGGTGATCAGCGCAATAATTAAACCCTCGATGGAGAGTAAACCATGCATAAGGAGAATTGATTAAGAGCAAGCATGGACAGACGTTCAAACGTTATGCAAGCTACTTTTCTGCGCGGTACGCGGTTCGACTTGATGGATTTCTTGGTTTGATTGATTCAGACTACCGTGGCCTCTATTTCCCGCCGCTTCTTTGACCACCACGGGATTTTCTTGCTCCTCAGAATCAGACCCGACGGCTGTACGGCCTGGTTTGATAGCTCAATGCCGCTTCTTTGAGCAACCGCCGGTAGCTCGGAATTGAGTACTCGATATATAGGTCTCGTCGAGATAGTGCTGTGCGAACGTCGGCACGTCTATCCAACTCCTTCGGGGAATCACTGGACAGTCACTCGTACACTTATTTCTCTTTTCTGAATGTTTTGGTTCCTCAAAGATAAATGATATTAGTAACGGCCTGCTCAAGTGACTCGACACCGACGAGTCGATTGGGCCAGCTGTGGATCGTTCGTCGGCCGGTGTCGTGAAGTTTTTCGACGAAGTTTTCGTCGAGCTAACCATGCAAATAGGAACAAGATGTGGGCCGAAAATTCTAATGGATACTAAAGTCCCCCTGATCCCTATGAGTACCAAAAACCACGAAATAATAGCGTTAGAGGAATGAAGTCGCGTAGTATATTGCTATTCCGAGGCTCGCGAGGTAGCCTATTAACGCGAGCGCGTTTCGTATCCGGGTGTTCGCAAAGCCACCCATGACATCGCGATCGTTTGAGAGAATGAGAATCACGGCACCGAAGTACGGAAGACCGACGATCGAGACCGCCTGCGCCAAGATGAGTGTATCAATCGGATTCTCACCGAGGAGCGACGGGACGAACGCGAACAGCCACGCGACGACTACCAGGGTGATTGCGACCAGCTTGACTGGCTTGCTGTCCATTCCAGTCTCGTAGCCGAGTCCGTCGACGAACATCGTGCTTCCGATCAGGGCGTTGACAACGATCGACGAGAACGCCGCTGCGAACAGTCCAAGCCCGAACAGCAGCGACGCGTTTGTCCCGACCAGCGGCTCGAGCTGAACCGCCATGTCCACCGCGGACTCGGGGATGACTCCGGCGGGATTGAGGACGACCGCGCCCGCAATCATGATGGCAATGAGCATGATTCCCATGAGCGTGATTCCGGCGGCGCTGTCGAAGATTGACTGGCCGATGTCGTCGGTCGTGTACCCCTTCTCTTTCACGAGGTACGTCTGGTAGATTGCGGCGTACAGACTGAAGTACGTCGCCATCATCGCCATGCCGAGGAACACCGCTTGCTGGTCTGGGAACGTCGGCACGAGTCCTGAGGTCGCGTCACCTGGAGAGAAGCCCGTGATCGCGAGCGTTCCGAAGAAGCCGACGATCATCACGAAGATGAGCGCGAAGATGAGCTTCTCGAGCTTGTCGTAGAGGTCCTGGAGCGTGATGAGTGCGATCGCGGCGACGGCGCCAGCGGTTCCCCAGATGAGGGGGCTTCCGCCGACGATCGCCTCCATTCCCAGTCCGATCGCGATCACGTTTCCGGTTTCGTACCCGAGTGACGTCAGGACCGCAAAAATACCACCGACAACGGCCGCGGTTCGTCCGTACTTGTGCTCGACGATCGTCCAGATCGGCTCGTCCGTGACGATGCCGAACCGCGAGGCTATCTCCATGAAGACGATCATGAAGACGCCCGAAAAAACCAGCAGCCACAGCAGCTGGTAGCCGTACAGCGCGCCGGTCATACTCGAGAGAACCAGCGAGCCGGGGCCGAGCGCGACCGCACCGAGGACGAACGCGGGGCCGATCCGTCTGACCGCCGAGCCGAGCGACGGCCACCGAAGGTCCTCGATCGAGCTCGTGGCGTCTCCTTGGGCCACGGTCAGATCCCTCCTGCCGCGATGGTCCGCTTCGTCTCCTCTTGGCGGTCCTCGTCGATCGTCTCGAGGCCGGCATCACGTAGCAGCCGATCCAGCTCGTCGACTTCGTCTTCATTCGGTGCGGGCATCGGCGGTCGCATGAACGGATGCGACGTGAGCCCCCGCAACCACGTCGCGAGCTTGTATCGGATGTGCAGCCGCGAGAACGTCTCGTAAACGTAGCCGAACAGGTCCGACAGTCGCTCGTGCCAGATCCGACGCGCCCGTTCGACGTCGTTCTCCCGCCAGGCCGAGACGTGCTCGAGCATCGGCTCCATCGCGAAGTTCCACGCGCCGGTCACCGTTCCGTCGAACGTACCTGTCGCTTGGGCAGCATGGAAGTGCGATCCCTCTGCGCCGAGGACCGCCACGTGGCGATCCAGCGACCGGAGGTAGGACGCGATCTTCTCGTAGCCCCTGAAATTGTAGGTCATCTTCCAGCCGACGACGTTCGGCTCGGATTCGACGACCGCCTTCGTCGACTCGAGGGGGAGTCCCTCGCCGTACTCGTGGCTCATCGGTGCGGTCGGGTGGACGAGCACCGGAACGTCGGCGACGTCCGCGACCGTCTCGACGTGATTTTGCCAGACCTCCGGGTTGTTCCGTGCGTCGAGGGTCGTCGTCACCTCCATCGTTCCCGCTGGTGGCATTACGAATAGTCCGTCGGCACCTGCCTCGAGGGCGTCCTGCGCGGTGGTTCGGATTTCTTCCCGGCTCACGCCAAAGACGCCGGCGAAGACTGGATACTCGTCGCTCGCCTCTTCGGCCACGAGTTCGACGTTTCGTTGCCGCTCCTCCCGGTCGAGATAGAACACTTCGCCGGCTTCCGGATTTACGATGAACCCGCCACCGAGGGAGTCGAACGTCTCGTTTTCGGTGTAGTACTCGACCAGGTCGCGGGTGGCCGACTCGTCGACATCGTAGCTTCCCTGTTTGAACGGCGTCACGAGCGCCGTGAACAACCGATCGTACTCTCCCCTAGTCATATGGTCTCCCATGACATGGGATTTATTATTGTTTGTAATAAAGCCTTTGTCAGGTCAAATAGATGATCGATTATCGTGTTCTGAGTGAAAACGATCGACGACGGTGGTTCATCGACGAACGGAAAATCGAATTTATTCTCGATCGAACACGTTTTCCGGACGAATCCAGCTGATACTACGAAACGTCCTCCTGGAACGATTCAGGCGGTCTGACCGGACCCCAGGCCGAAAGCGCCCGCTCGAAGGGGAGGTACTCTGTATCGGCGGCTGGATCGACGGTCGCCATCTCTGCAGTGAGTTCGATTCGGTTTCCACCGGGTGTCTGGAAATATGAAAATACGTTGTCTCCGGCGTAGTGTCGGCCGATACCGAACTCGAGCGGAACGTCGTGTTGATTGATCCGATCGATGAACGACTTCATGTGATCGACCGTTTTCACTTCCCAGGAGATGTGGTGCATGGTGCTTTCGGGATCCGGATGCGGGAGGAACGCAACGTCGTGGTGATAGTCTCCCCGTCGCGTGAACGCGCCGCTCCACTCCTCGGCATCGGGGTCGTCCGTTACTGCGGTGGAGACGCTGAAATCGAGGTGGTTGGCGAGGAACGTCGCGTCGTCTTTGACGCGGTGGCTCGCGAGCGTTATGTGATCGACTCCCATCGGCGCAGCGCCGCCGCGGCCGTCTCCGTGCACTTCGTTCGAGTGCTGGTACCGCCGGTCCTCAACCGTGGCGAGTTCCATCCGCGTCCCGGAGGGCAGATCGAACCGGAGACCGGCGGTCTGTCCGGGTTCGTTGCCGTCGTCGCGTTTAACGTCGACCCCCGCGTCGTCGAGACGGGCCTTATACCGCTCGAGTTCGTCCCGATCCGCCACCCGGACAGCGAAGTGATCGATACCCGTGTCGCCTTCGCGGATAGCGATGTCGAAGGTTTCGTCCAGACCCGACCCAAGATACACGCAATCGCCGTCGTCGCGTATTTCGATCAGGCCGACGACATCAGTGTAGAACGCTGTCGCCTCCTCGAGGTCAGTAACTCCTAGCTCTGCGTGTTCAAACCGATGGACACCAGGCATATCACATGAACTCCCGGTCAGTGACATAACATTGCATGTCATGGGGAATATTGCCGGTATGGTGATGGGTTTGTGTCGAGCATACACGTTCCTGATCCGAACTGAAACGCGAGTGACGACATGTCGGCAGCAAACGAATCCGGTTGGAGCCTGTACTCCGAAAGAATTAGGGTTGCACGATTCATCGGTATATCCGATCCCTATGCGTGCTATTACGTATCACGAAACCGGTGGACCGGATGTCCTCCAGGTTGAAGAGAAGACGAAACCCGAACCGGCTTCGGACGAGGTTTTGGTACGGGTAGAGGCGACGAGCGTCAATCAGATCGACACTCTATTCCGCAGTGGCGTGGACATGTTCGTTCCCGACCAATTTCCTGCGGTCGCGGGCGTCGACATGGCAGGCGTCGTCGAAGAAATCGGGTCCGAGGTTGAGGGATTCACGATCGGTGATAGGGTACTTGGTGCGGAGTTTCCCGGCCCGACGGGTGCCAACGCGGAGTACGTCGCTTCATCGCCGGCGTTTCTTGCGCCACTTCCCGAGGAAGTCAGCTTCGAGGCGGGTGCTGGAATCGGCCACGTGGGAATTACATCCTGGCGGTCGCTCGTTGATCATGCGGCTCTAGAGCCGAAAGAGACCTGTCTGATTCACGGCGGTGGCGGCGGACTCGGACCCATCGCTGTCCAGCTTGCTGATCGGATCGGCGGGCGTGTCGTCACCACGTCGTCGTCGCCGGACCGACGAGATGAACTCGAGAGACTTGGCGCGGAGGTCGCCCTCGACTATCGACGTGACGATCTCCAGGAAGCGTTTCTCGAGGCGGCACCAGGGAAGGCGAATGTCATAATCGACGGACACCTCAACAACTACTTCGAGTTCGACCTCGAAGTTCTGGCTCGATTCGGTCGCATCGTCTGTATTGAGTTCACGGGTGACGAAGGCGGAGAGGCGAGCTTTTCACAGTTCCATACGCGACTCGGCAACTGGAAGGAGGCCAGGCTTCACTGGGTTGGCGCTCCCAACGCACCGGACGTCTCTGACGTTCTCGGGCGCCTGGCGGCCCTCGTCGCGAGCGGAGATGTCGAGGTGCCTATCGCGAAGACGTACTCCTTCGACGAGGCCGCCGATGCGCACCAAGCGATGATCGACTCCGATTACTTCGGTAAACTGATCCTCGAACCATAACGCGCGCTCCGCTAACAAACGCCGAGAATAGTTGGTCTCCTCGAACGTTTGCAGACGAGCGTGGATCGGATGCCGTTCCGTAGGATTGGCTGCCGTCCCGGAAATTCGTTTGAGATTAGCAGCATTTTCTGCGGTTAAATCGCCGACTCCACGTTTCGACTGTCAATCCGTATTCGCCGCGGCGTAGGACCCAAATCCCATCGACTTTTTTCGCTGAGATCGTCGAGTTTCTGGAGTAGTACGATCCTCGCGTCAGCTCTCGCCGTTGCGATCCCCATGTCGGCTCTGCGTCCGCTGTCCAGATCACATCCATCTCGTTAGTTACGTTGGTTGGCTCAGCACACTTCGTTCAACCTTGGCGAACAAGTATTTCTGTGGCAACACGAACTGTGATGATTCCTTTAGATAATTGTCAGTATCTGATTATTGATTATTACTTCACGTATTTGTGAGTAATTCGAACGCATTTGCGCCGAGGATCCGCTTCGAATCCGACTCCGAGCACGTCTCAGTGACACTCGTTATGAGCGCCTCGAACGTTTCGGGCGTTCGGGTCTCGTACGGGAAGTCCGTCCCGAACAGCACATGACTCGACGGCAACGTTTCGAGCGTCCGTCGGAGCACGGACGGGGAGCCGTCGTAGCCGGACGTGTCGACGTAGATTCGCGTTTCGAACGTCTCTTCGAACTCCCGATAGGAGACCACGTCGTCGAGACCCGGCCACAGGTCGTCGTCCAACTGCAGGCGAACGCGATCGAGCATCGCCGCCAGATTTCCTCCCGTGTGGTGGTAGACGAGATTCAACTTGGGATGGCGATCGAGAACGCCCTCGTGGATCACCTTGCAGATACTCTCACAGAGCGCCACCTCTCGGCCGAAAATCGCGTTCAACCGCCACGTATCGTCGAGGACGTCCTCGTGTAGGGAGTCGTGCAACTTCGGGTGCACTAGAAGCGGTGCATCGTGCTTTTCGGCGACTCGAAACACCGATTCGAGTTCGTCGTCAATCAACTCGATTCCGTCGGATTTCGTCTCGATCGCACCGCCGTGGTAGCCGGCCTCGAGCGACCGCTCGAGTTCGTTTGCGGCTGCCTCGCCGCCGGCCGCGGTCGGGATCGCAGCGAGTCCGAAGAACTCGTCGAACTCTTCGACGATGCGAAGCAACTCATCATTGGCCGTAGCGGTTTCGTCGGCGTCTCCGTGTCCCATGAAGTACGGCTGTGATAGCACCGTGTAGTCGACCGCGGAGTTCGCGTACCGGCGTTGAACGGCTTTGGCGTCTCGACAGACCGGTGATCCGTCGTTCTCTTCGATGAAGTCGTGATAGTAGGCGAACGCTTCGGGATCGGTCGGATGGACGTGCCCACCGAAATCGACGAGCTGCCGCGTACCTTGACCTGACATTGACTGGATAACGAACCCAAACTCACATAAATATTGGTGCGGGTGAGCGTAGAACAGGGACAATCCGATCGACGGCGTTGCCGACCCGGTACGCCCCCCGCGAGCGGCCGTCGGATCGCGTTTGCCCTCCATACAACCAATAAAGGTACAATCGAAAGACTGCGGCTAGAAATCCGGGAGGGCTACGCAACCCCGACGACGTCGGTCGCCGAGCGGTACGCGTAAGCCCGCTTTTCGAGCTGGCGGAATACGCCGTACTCGATGAGTAGAATAACGATCATGAACAGCACCGCCCACGCCCACGCGAGTTCGTACTGGTAGCTTTCGTACGCCCGAATGAGCATGTAGCCGACGCCGCTGCTCGAGGCGAAGATTTCCGCGATCGTGACGATTTTCCAGGAGATCGCAAGTCCGAACCGAGACGCCGAGAACAGCGCGGGTGCGGTGTTCGGGAGGATTACTCTGCGGAGCAGGCGGGGGTTCGATACGCCGAAAGCTGAACTCATCTTGAGGAGGTCGGTTCGGATATTCTGGACGCCTTTCCAGACGTTGATCGCGATGAATGGGAAGGTCGTTGCGATCGTCGCGACGACCGGTGCCATCGGCGACAGCCCAAGCGAGAGCGTCGAGATCGCGGCCCAGGCGATGGCGGGAATAGAGAGTCCGATTACGATGTACGGTACGAAGAACTTCTCCCCATAGTTGGAGACGCCCATCAACACGCCGATCGTACCACCGAGAATGAACGCGCCCAGGAATCCGAGCAGCGTTCTCCACAGGGTGACGAACAGGTGAGAGAACGCAGCACCGGACTGGATCAACTCGGCCGTTAACACGAGCGTTTCGAACGGGTAGGGCATCAGATTGGCGGGGAATACTGATGCGAGTACGAACCACGCGAGTAGTCCGAACAGGATTCCACCCACTCGCGCGTGCGTCCCGTTCAACTGTTTTCGGTACTGCGTCAGCTTGCGTTTGGAGAGGAGTTGCGCACACATTATTTTTCACCGTTTTTAGAGTTAGAGCGATTGGTGAGAATAGAAAGAATGGCAACGCCTCGCAGTCGATCGCGGTTCATAGATCCACCACCGGTTTCTCTCGCCAGGCGAACACTATCTTCTCAGTCTGCTGGAAGACGCCGTACTCCAGAACCAGAATGATGACCATGAACAGCACGGTCCACGTGATCACGCCGGTCAACGAGAGGACAGACATCTGCCGCGCGATCATGTATCCGATCCCGTTTTGTGCGATGATCAGTTCGGTCAGCGTCGTCACTTTCCAGCAGATCGCGAACGAGTATCTGGCGCCGGAAAACCACTCCGGCATGATCGATCGCAACACGATCCGAGACAGCACTCGCCGCCTCGAGACCGAAAACGAGTGTGCCATCCGAACTAGCTCCTGATCGACGTCTTTCACGCCCTCGTAGACGTTTTGCGTGATGAACGGGAATGCAATCAGTGCACCCGCGACCATCGGCGTCACGTCGCTGAGACCGAACCACATCGCCGAAAACACCGCGGCAAACAGCGTCGGAAGTGCCAGCCCCACGATGACGTAATCCCTGAACGCCTTCTCGAAGAAGGGGCTGATCCCCATCGCGACGCCGAGTGCGGTTCCGACGACGATCGTGAAGACGAATCCGTACAACGATCGACGAAGCGTGACGTAAACGTGGTAGTACCAGTCGTCGGTTAACAGCAACTCGTACAACGAGGACGCGACGAGCGACGGCGATGATATCGTGTCGGCCATGCCGAACGTGTTGGCAAGCACGTGCCAGATGACGAGGAACGAGAGGATCGACTGGACGAAGATGAACTTGTTGTTCGCCACTACCAGTCGCCGAATCGTACCGAGCGCGCCCATTTCTGAGGGGGTATCGTTTTCCGACATCTCTGCTCGTAGTCCGTGTGGTTACAGCGGTTCGAACTGCACGTACTCGTCCCAGTCTGCCGTCACCGTTCCGATCTCTGCGGCCCTGTCGAGATATTCGCGCTCGTTACTCACGAACTCGTCCGTCAGTTCCACGTCGTCGTACACGATGAAGTTATCCGGTGATTCGGGGTGATTCAGCTCGATCGCCCAGTCGTACACGAACTCCGCTTCCTCTTCGGTCTGGCATCCGATGAGCTCCATGTACTCGTCTTGGAAGAACAGGTCGTCGGCTTCGTCGTACAGGATGTTCACGCCCTCTTGCCACGCGTCCGTAACCGCCTCCATGGCCTCCGGATTCTCGTCGACGAAATCAGTCTGTGCGGTCCACGCGTTGTGGATTCCGGTTCCATACCCCATCTCCTGGACCATGTCCATGTTCCAGAACAGGGTCGTCAACTCCGGCTCGTCGCCCGTCATGTACGGTGCGACGCCGTAGTGACCGGACGTGGAGATGACGTCGACTTCCCCGTCCGCCAGCAGTTCCGGCAGCGCGAAGTAATCGGCCGTCGTCACCTCAAAATCCCCGTCGTCTTCCTCGAACGAGAGGTCGAACATCTCCGGCATGATCACCCGGTACTTCGGAACGTCGCCGCCTGCCCACGACCCGATCGCGAACAGTCCGTCGTCCGCGAGAAGCTGCATCGACTCCTCAAGGCTTCCGGAAACGTCCGGATCGTACTCGCTGTCAGCCCGTACCATCAGACCCGGGTACGGGGGGGTGAGTACCGAAACGACCGTCGTCTGAATGTCCCGTTCGGTCCCGAGCTGTGCCGCCTCGAGCGGACTCACGTCCACGATGTCGGCCTCTTCGGACGCGTACAGGGAGGTATTCTCGCTCGACGACGAGACGCTAACGTCGTAGCCCCGGTCGTCGAACTCCTCCTCCAGTATTCCCCGCTCCTGAAGTTCCGTGAGCGTGATCTCTTTGAACCCGCCAGAACTGAACACGAGATCGATCTCCTCGTCGTCATCGTCGCCGAGGCACCCGGCCAAGCCGCTAACAGCAGCAACCCCCGTACCTGTACCGATGGTTTTCAGCACCGTGCGTCGACTGCGAACTTGTGTGTTTCTCTCTGTCATGGCTCGCTGTGACGTAACTAGCCTACTGTGCTCATCATATAAAGATTGTGCACTACACCGCGGCGATTACTCCCGCGGCTTCGAATGCTTTTCGTCGGTAAATCATGTTTCTTACTGTAGATGCTGCTAGGTCCCGACGAGCGGCTCGAGGTGGATGCGCGCCCCGAATCCTCCACTCTCGATTTACAGAAGTGTTTTATACAGCCTTGGTAAATATTGACTCGCAACCGTCTATCGGTCATCTCATGAACTCCGAGCAACACTCCACCTCCGGCGACGTCGGTACGACGCCGTCGTCGTCGTCGATCCACGTCGAAGGACTGGCGAAGGAATACGAGACGAGAAACGGTATCGAACAGGTGTTCGACGACGTTTCGTTCACGATAAACGAGGGAAGCTTCGTGACGCTCATCGGTCGATCGGGGAGCGGAAAGTCGACGCTCCTTTCGATCGTCAGCGGTATCCAAGAGGCGACCAAAGGCCGTGTGCGGTTCGAATCGTCGAGCGGGGACGACATCACCCTCGGACACGTGTTCCAGGAGCCGCGTCTGTTACCCTGGAATACGTGCGTGCAAAATATCGAGTTCGTCCACGAGGACAACGATTCGTTCTCGGAGGAACTCGCGAAGGAGTATCTCGATCTCGTCGGACTGGACGGACAGTACGACAAGTTCCCGACGCAGTTGTCCGGCGGTCAGCAACAGCGAGTCGGAATCGCACGCGCGCTCAGCATCGATCCCGAAATTCTGCTGATGGACGAGCCGTTCAGCAACCTCGACGAGATTACGGCGGCCGAGTTGAGAAAGGAGTTGATCAGCATCTGGTCCGATCTCGGAAAGACCGTCTTCTTCGTTACACACGACATCACCGAGGCGGTCGAACTCTCTGACCGAATACTGATGCTGGGCGACGGCGAGATCTACAGCGACATCTCGGTCGACCTCGAGCGGCCGCGTACCGTCGACTCCGAGGAGTTTCTCACGTTTCAGCAACACGCGATCGAAGAGTTCC
Source organism: Natrarchaeobius halalkaliphilus (assembly GCF_003841485.1). Lineage (NCBI taxonomy): Archaea > Methanobacteriati > Methanobacteriota > Halobacteria > Halobacteriales > Natrialbaceae > Natrarchaeobius > Natrarchaeobius halalkaliphilus. The sequence continues at coordinate 130,077 of NZ_REFY01000005.1, forward strand.
ACGCGATCAAAAAGACGGCGGGTGCCGACGCGTACTAGTCTTTTTATACGCACTCGCGCCGGCGGCCCATTCATCGACGATCGTACCGAGGTCGTCGGACCGGTACTGGCCGTCGACCACGTCTCCGCGGTGATCGACCGCGATGCGACGACGGCGGTCCCTGTCGTAGATATCACGCCACAAAATTTCGGTGCGGTTTCTCGATCGGTCCGGGAAGCGAGTTTCGGTGGGATTCGAAACTCAAGTGAGCGGTGTAGAAAAATCTCGTCTACTACGCGAAGTCGACCGCGGCGGGCATCTCTCCCGTCATCCGACTCCTCACCAGGTAGTACACGCCGCCGATGAGCAAGGTAGCGAACCACGCACCGAATGCGACCGGGTTCTCGAGAGCCAAGAAGACGAAGAACACGGCGTAGATCGGGAGGGCGATGAAACCCCCCCAGGTCACGGCCTTCGGACTGGTGAAGAACGACCTGTTCGCGCCATTTCGTTCGACCTGATCCGAGTATCTCTTGACGTACCGGATACCCGAGATCGTCACCAGCGAGTAGAGGAAGAGGAACGAGAAGGTGAAGCCGGCGATCAGCATCTGGAACGGCAATCCGAGGAACAGGAACACTATCGCAATCACGAACGAGATCGTCAGCGCGTACATCGGTTCTCCGAACCGGTTCTCTGTTGCGAGAGATTTGGGATACACGTTGAACTGGGAGGGTTCCGCCAAATACCGCCCCGTGAGAGTCATCGCGGCGACGAGGGTCGAGAACGACGCGAACAGCGCCCCGAAAATCGCGGTGAACACGAACGCCGGGCCGCTCAAGATCTGCGACGCGACGTAGGCCACTGTCTCGCCAGCGAGTTCGTCGTGCGGAATCGTCCCAGCTACGACCAGCGTTATCATCGCGCTTAAGATCATCACTCCCAGGATACCGAGAACCAACACGATGGGGACGTTCCGAGAGCCGTCACGAATGTCGGAGCCAAGATCAATTGCGAAAAGTGCACCACCAGCGAGGGTGAACACGAGGGGCCACGTCGCGATGTACGTGGCCGTATCGCCTGCGAAGAACTCAGCGAAATTAGCTGGTTCCATATGCTGTACCCCACCAACTGTCAGCAGCAGGACCGCAACGAACAGAAGCGTGATGAAAAAAATCTCGACCATGCCGACGATCCGAACGCCAAGCGCATTAGTCACGTACGCTAGGGCGAGGACAGCTACCGCATAGGTTATTGGAGGAATCGGCGAATGGACCGTATTCAGGAAATCGCCGGCAGTTATCGCCGCGAGTGGAAGTGCGAACATCGATACGGTGGCGAAGAAGCTGAACGTTCCTGCCGTAGTCAGGAACTGGTTGAGGTGGGTATTGTCGCTCAAATAGCGCGCGGGATACTTGAAGTGACCGAGATTGGTCGGCTCGGATCTCACCAATACGAAATAGGCCGGAAGAATCAGTAGAACCGGTATAACAACGATCAACATTGATGTCACTGCTGACGTGCCCGTGATGTTCACTGCTACTGCTGGAATCACCCAAAGCGAACTACTAAGATTAAGTCCGATAATCCACGCTACGGCACCCAATAGTCCTATCGTTGCTAATTTCTCTGTGTCAGCCTTTGACATACTTATCGATAGTTGTCTTATGTTACTTATATTTTTTGTCGCCAATCACAGGGCAATTTACATTTAAAAGCACTTCGTGACCCCTGTCCCGCATATACAATCACTTCTTCACTGTGACGATCTGTTCCTTGCTTATCCACGACGAGCCACTCCGGTGGTTCGAGGTGTCGAAATTGACTCGGGTTGCCGTCAACCGACTTGGTCCAGCGCTCGTAACCGGCAGGTGAAAGTAACTCACTGACGCTTGAAGTTGGATAGAGCGTAGGCTAACTATTTTGAGCGATCGACGCTAATTAACAGGCGAACATGAACAGACCAGAACAGCAAATCGTTGACGGATACTCATACGTACTCCCGGCCAAGTACAGAGAAGCGCTCGACTCGCACACCAGCGATTCACACGTGGTCTCGGGGCTTCTCGGCTCTATTCCCCAACTCACCGACGTCGACCGCCGACTCGACTCATGGACGGATACGGCGTCGACGTCACCGTTCTGACGCCAGCCAGTCCCCCGGTCGAGACGATCTCCGATCGCCACCGCCGTCGAACTCGCGCGAACGATGAACGAGGGCATCGTCCGGATCGCAACCGAACACCTCGACAGGTTCGCCGGCGTCGCGACCGAGCCAATGAACGATCCGGACGCGATGATCGAAGAACTCGAGCGGGCCGTCACCGATCTCGACGTTCGGTTCGGTCCCAGCCCTCGAGTTCTTCGGCCCGGACAGGCTATTTTCGGGACTGACGCACCGTTTGACGTCGGTGGCGGTGCCGTCAGCATCGAACGATCCCTTAGGGAGTCGGGCAACTGGACGTCTCTGACGCCGACCGACGCCGAATTCACGGCGAGACGATATTCGGTCTACTCTCGTAGCGTCGCTGTCTCGAACGGTGCGAGGTGCGATCAAGGAGACCGAACCTGATTTTCGAGCGTTCCGATCGTTTCGATCTCGACCTCGACCGTATCTCCCGGCTCGAGCGCGCCCTCGCCGGCCCGGTCGGACCACTCCTTCATCGGAATCGTTTCGGCGCTCGTCCCGGCTGGGGTACCGGTTGCGATGACGTCACCCGGAAGCAGTGTAAAGTGACCCGAGATCTCAGCGACGAGTTCGGGAATCGAAAAGAGGAGCTCGTCGGTGTTCGAAGACTGTCTCACCTCGCCGTTGACTCGACAGGTGATGTCTAGCGATTCCTGGAGTTCGGTCTGAACGACGGGGCCGATCGGACAGAACGTATCGAACCCTTTCGCCCGCGCCCATTGCTCTTCCGTGTGTTGCCAGTCGCGTGCGGTGACGTCGTTGACGCACGTGTAGCCCTCGACGTACTCCAGGGCGTTAGCCTCCGAGACTGACGAACAACGTTCCCCGATAACGACGCCCAGTTCGGCCTCGTAATCGAGGAAGTGAGACGACTCGGGAGCGATCACGTCGTCACCGTGTCCAACTATTGACGACGGCGGTTTGAAAAAGAGCATCGGGAACTCCTCCTTCTCGACTTCACCGAGGATCGCACGGACGTGGTCGCGGTAGTTCTTCCCGACCGCGATGATCTTCGTCGGTTCGGACGGCGGAAGAATCTCGACTTTGCCGATCCGATGGGTAGCGTCGTCGGTCGTGATTCGATGGCCATCGACGGTTCCCGTATTCACCGTTCCATCGGAACGAAATCGGACAGTGAGCATAGAAAGCAGTTCGCGAGACGGCCCTTTATTCTTTTCCGCCCATGGGAAGAGGAGAGGTCACCGGCACTTCGTAGTCGGTGGAAGTCACAACGTACGGGTTACACGTTTACGTTACTCGACAAACGATACCGTCGCTTAAGAACACTTCCTCGGGCGAAACCTCAGTCGAGGCCACCACGCTACCGAACTTCGCGTCGATACGGTCGAGACTCCGTTCGCGTGCCTCGAGATCAGCGAAAGCGGTGCAGTCCGAAAGCACGGTCACCCGATAATTCCGATCGAACGCCGACCGGACGGTCGACTCGACGCAGACCTCAGTGATGGTCTCGCCGCCGAGCAGTCGCGAGACGTCGTTGCTCGAGTGGCGTCTGAGCACCCGCGATCGATCGAAACGTCGGAAGTATGGATGTCGGATCGGACGATCGGTGGACTCACTCTCGCTCGAGAACGACGTGAGTCTCGGTGACGTCGACGACGGTTCCGTCGATGGACGCGTGATGATTGTTGCTGATCTCGTCTTCTGTTCTCCTGGCGACGACGTCGCCGGTGGAAACACGATCACCGGGCTCGACGACTGGATCGCCTGGGGTTACCAGTCCCTCGTAGGCGGCGTTGGTGATCAGCGGGATGGAAACCGTCTCGGGTTCGAGGACCGACGGCTGTGTTTCGTGGTCACGGTCGTTCCAGTCACGTTCCTCGAGCACGTTGATCCGGTCTTCTTGTTCCGTGTGTGCCTCGACGGTGGCCTCGTCGAGAACGAGTATCGCGTTCGTTCGCTTTCGGGTACCGAACGCAACTGGAGACTCGTCGATCGCGTAACTCCAGCCCGGTCCACCGTCCGCGAGAACGGCATCGCTCGGAAGCGCGTCCTCGGGGAGGTCGGCCGCCTCCAGAAGATCAGCAGCTGTCGTTCCGACCGGAACGTCCAGACAGCGGTGCGCTGGCGTATCGCCTCCGACGTGAACGTATTTTCGAGTGACCGGAGTGTTCTCAGCGAGCGCGTTGTAGATATTCCACAGCGTTTCGGTATTGTGAACGATCCAGCCGTGATCCGTCGGGAGATCCCGGCCGATCCGTTCGCCCGCCGCCATCATCAACAACACCTGCTCTTCGCTGAAGTCGTAGGTCTCTCCGGTGTACGCGAAGATGATCCCCGTTTCTCCGTCGAGATCCGGCGGTAGTTCGTCCTCGAGGTAGACGTCCGCGTCACAGGCCGTCTCGAACTCTTTCGTCCATTCGTCTCGGTACTTCTGTTTCGTCCCGACGACGATGCGCTCGAACAGATCGGCCTCGAGCATCGCGTCGAAAAACGCTGCGAGCTCCGCTGCGTGTTCCGTTCCGAGCCAGACGTCCGAGTAGTAGTTCGGCTCGCTTTCTTGGTGGTTGACGAGGAGTGAGTGGACGTCCTCCAGTTGCTCCCATTTCGCCCCGGATGGGAAACCCGCACCGCCAGCACCGGCGACTCCAGCTTCGTACAGTCGATCCGGAATCTTTCGAGGATCGAGCTCGATCGAGGTGTTCACTGCCATTCTGTATCTCTATGGCCTCGAGAATCGTATTAAGTGTTTGGAAGCGTTTAGGACCTTATCAAATCATCTAGAAGAGGATTGTGGATGGACACCTCGATGTCGTGCGTTTGGGTGGATGATAACGGTTAATAACTCTCGTCGGTCGGATCTGTGTCTCCCAACCACGATCGTTTCTCCGAACTACCGCCCGTCGATCCGATACACTCGCGTCCAGCCCTACGGGTGTGTTGGGAACCCAGTACCGCAGACCGTCTGTAACCGTGTCGTACTCCAGATTGAACGCGGGCGATACGGAATGTGGGTGGCAGGACTTCGACTACGGCCGTTGTCGACGGTGTCGGCTCGAGATCGATTGCGAATCGACCAACACACCCTAAGTGTGTGTATTCATTGACTAGTTTCGTCGTTGACCCCATTCAGATTGGTCCGACTCCGGACGTACTGACCTCCATGATTTAACATCGACTACTTTCACCCCGTATTTCTGAATTTACTCCCATACATCTGTAAACTTGCATGTGAATGTTTAACTATCGTGTACCGCGGTGACTTGGCACGTCACTCGGTAATCAACGATAGTTGATCCAGATTCTCACGAAACGTACTAGGACGGATGGGTACTCGACACGACTCCGATGACGGCGCTGATCCGTCACGCTGAAAACGTGGTAACGAACGAGTCGAGATGAGACTCGTGGCGACGTCTGGTTCGTTCGATATCGTCTCGAGACACGTCAGGGTTCGATGACCACGCCGAACGACGCTCCGAAACGAAGTCATCAGAACCGTGCGATTTTCCCACAGTCTTAAGACGATTCCTCCAGAGTCCAAATTATGTACTCGCTCACAGATGAGCAACGATTGATCTTCTCTGAGTGTCGTCGGATCGCGACCGAAGAATTTGCTCCGCGCGCGTTCACGTGGGACGACGAACCGCCGACGGAGAACGTCGAACTACTCGCAGACCTTGAACTCGTCGGTCTCAATTATCCGATCGAGCTCGGGGGTGGGGGACTGTCGGAATTCGAGGTCTGTCTCCAGATCGAGGCGATCGGCCGAATCTGTCCGGACACCGCACAGAGCGTCTATCGCCGGTCGATGATCGCCCCCCGGGTAATCGAAATGTTCGGCTCCGAGTCGCTCAAAGAGGAGTACATTACGGATGTAACCGCTGGAGAGCGATCGATCAGCGTTGCAATAAGTGAACCGCAGGCCGGAAGCGACGTTCAGAATATCGGAACGCAACTCGTCGAAGACGGGGACGGCTATCTCTTGACCGGTGAGAAAACCTGGATCACTCAGGGAGAAAGTGCGGATTCACTCGTCGTCTGGACGAGGCTTCCCGACTCGAACATGGGCGTTGTCGTCGTTGATACCGATCAGGCCGGCGTCGCACGGGAAACCGATTACACCAACATGGCCGGCGACACGCAGACACACTTCACCTTTAGTGAGGTTTCCGTCCCGGAATCACACGTTGTCGTTAGTGGGAAGAGCGGGTTCAAGCGTATGCTCCGCGCGCTCAACTGGGAGCGATGTGCCTCTGCGATGGGTTGTATCGCCATCGCGCTGTGTGCCTTCGATACCGCGGTCGAGTATGCGAAGACACGTGAACAGTTCGGCCAGTCCATTTCTGAGTTCCAGGGACTTCGGTGGAAGTTCGCGGATATGGCGATGCAGATTCAGCTCGGACGAACGATGGTCTACAATACCGTTATCACCGCCGTAGAAAACGAGTGTCCGCCGAATCGACTGCAATCGTCAATCGCAGCGCTATATGCGACGGAGGTCTGCAACAACGTTGTCGACGAAGCACTTCAGATACACGGTGCCAACGGATATCAGCAGGGACATCCACTCGAGTACCTCTATCGGTTAGTTCGAGGGAAACGAATCGCGGCTGGAACCGACGAGATGCTCCGAAATACCATTGCGGATGCGGTGTTGGACGAGGGACTGGCCGATCTTCCCGATCTGATGAACTGAGTCGGTTTTTCGTAAGAGAGAACCGCGTTTACGACGGGCTTGGTTGCGAAGTCAGTAGCTGATCACGCTCAGTCCGAACGACCGCTGATCGCTGTCCGACGGCATGTTTTGGGAAGTGAGACTGTCGGAGGAGTCCTATTTCCATCCAGAGTCGCGAGTTGCACAATCGGTAGTTATAGATGGGTACGGTTCCGTACAGAAAGTGGATTCATGGAGTACGAGTACATCGAACTATCTGTTGAGGACGACGTGGGAAAGATCACACTCGATCGTGCGGAAAAGCGTAACGCGATCGTTCCCGAACTCGCATTGGAAGTAACGGATGCGCTCGAGCGAATCGAAGACGAGATCAGGGTTCTCGTGTTGGAGGGGAACGGATCGGCGTTCTGTGCCGGGATGGACTTGGAAAAGCGATTCTACGAAACTCGCCAGGAAGGGCCGCGTGCGTTCTACGAGGCCGGACGGAAGACGGGATCAATGTTCACGACACTGTTCGACTACAACCGACCGACCGTCGCGAAAATCGACGGCTGGACGTTCGGTGCGGGATACTGCTTGCAGGCGGTGTGTGACTTTGCCGTGACGACCGAGGAGTCGGTTTTTGGACTCTCGGAGATCAACTTCGGTATTATTCCGGGCGGCGGCGCGATGTGGGCAGCGGTCAACACGATGAACCGCAGAAAGGCGCTCTATTACACTTCGACTGGCGAATCGTTCACCGGGGCCACGGCGGAGGAACTGGGCGCTGTGACGACCGCCGTTCCGGAGGACAAACTCGAAGAAACTACCGACGAGCTCATCGAGTCACTCGCAGAAAAGAACCCGATCGCAATGCAATTCAACACCGCTGTGCTCGAGCGTGTACGGTACATGGACTTCCACGAAGCGCTCGACTACGAACGCGGAAAGAGCGAGGAGATGAAATATTATCAGCAAGACGAGTGGGTCGACGAGGGTATCGGCCAGTTCAAGGAGCGAGAGTACAAGCCGGGTCTCGAATCGTACGACGAACAGTCCGAAGACTCCTCGTAGTCTCGCCCGAGAAACCGGGATCCGTCACCCGTATGCGTTTTTTCGAACGACTGACCGGTACTACCGTGTCAACTGAACTGATCTCCACATCGATCGCAGAGATCTCATTCGACCGGCTGTACCTCCGCGTTCGGTGCGTGCCGTCGCGAGTTCGACCCAGATAACGGTGTGATCTCTAAAAACGGGTGAACGAACGCTTACTCGAGGAACCGCCGGTCAACGAGGTCGTCTACCTCGATCACTTCGTCGATAAGTCCCGTTCGTTCCGCCAGATCGATCGATCGGCTGACGCGCTCGTCCGTGAGCATGTTCGACATGTCCGTTTCCCACATTTCGTCTTCCTGCGCCGCCTCGATGGTCTGTTCCCAGACCTCGATGTCGCCGGAGTCGTACGCAGGGAACTCAGCCGGCGAGTCGAAGATCATTTCCGCCAGCTCTTGCGGATCCGTCTCGTAGGCTTGCTCGTACGAATTGGTCAATTCCTCGGCAATCGTCCGGTACACCTCCTCGTACTCGTTGAGTCTGTCATCGGTCGTTACCCACTGTGCGAGTGAGAGCGGTTCGGCGGCAACGTCGTCGTTGGGATTGTGGAACCACTGTGCGATATCACGTTCTTCGACGTCGATCGCTGCACTCGCAAACACGGTGGTTGCATCGACTTCTTCTTCTTCCATGGCCGAAATTCGGTTCGGTGTTCCTGCGATATAGCTGAGATCGAACGCCTCGGGGTCGCCTAACTGGGATTCTGCTGTCGCTCTGAGAGTGAGTGCGGAGAACGACTGTGGCGAATGGGCGGCGACCGGAGCACCCTCTAGTTCCTCCCAGGACTCGATGTCGGGTTGTGCGATGATCTGTTGTGAAAACTTCTGGTTCAGTTCCAGAAACGACGAAATCGGGAATCCTTCCCTGATCGAGTTGATGATCGCCGGCGGATTGGAGTAGCCGAGCTCGACTTCTCCGCTCACGATTCCGGCTACCATCGCTGTGAAGCCGTTGAACACGACCGGTTCGATTTCAACGCCACGCGATTCCATCTCCTCGTTGAACAACGAGTACGTCGGAACACTGTATCCCGCCATCGCTGGCGACGGATGACCGATTCGGAGCGGATTCGGAATCTCGACTTCTCCCCCCATATCATCGTCCGATTGTTCATCGCCAATATCGTCACTTCCGGACGTGTCGCTGTCCGATGCACCGTTATCGTCGTCCCCGTTACCCATGCACCCGGCAAGCCCAACCGTAACGCCTGCACCAACTGTTTTGAGAATGGTTCGCCTCCCACTGCCAGTTCTATGTGGCATGATACCATCATGCGCAACAGCCTATTTAACCATTTTGATTGATTACCATCAGTACTCTCTCTAAATACTGACTTGACTTCCATTTCTACATACATGATGCCTCAATCATGTACAGATATTAACGATCACTGGACTCGAGCCGGACTCGTCGATTCGTCACCCACCTCTCGAACGAAAAGTTCTGGATATATAGGTGCAGTGACGAACGGGGGGTTCGATCGGATATCTTGATCGTCATCTATCGAACAAAACAGTGTAGTACCGCCACAATAATGGGACGTCATGGGAACGAGATCGACCATCATCGACTCTCTGGTCCACGCGTCGACGTGGTATCCGGAGCGCGAAGCACTGGTTCAAGGGGAACAGGACGCTCGGCGTGCATACACGTATGGAGAACTCGAGGAGGAGAGTCGACAGTTTGCGAACGGGCTCCGAGATGCTGGTATCGAGGCCGGCGATCGAATCGTCTTTCTGAACCGAAGCGTCGTCGAGCACGCGGTTGCGTACTTCGGTGCCTTGCGTGCGGGGGCGATTCCGGCAACGATACACTTTCGAGAGTCTCCATCGACGATCCAATCGATGGTGGAGTCGGTTTCTCCGACGGCACTCGTGTTCCAGCCACAGCTACACGAAACGGCTGAACTCGTCCTGGAGACGTCGTCGACGATCACCGAATCGATCGTACTCGATCGGCTTGGAGAGGTTCCCACCTTCGCCAGACCGTACTCCGACGTTCTCGATGCACCTCCACAGGAGCTGCCGACCGTTTCCTCGTCGGATCGGGCGTTCATCAATTTCTCGTCCGGAACGACCGGTGTCCCCAAGCCGGTCGTCCACACACACGAGAACATCATCGAAAGCACTCATCTCGCCTTCTTCAAAAAACAGATCGGCCCCGGTGACCGCACTCTTAAGACCAACACGCCGTCGTTTATCGCGTGGGCGAATACGACGTTTCCGTACGTCAACGCCGGTGCCACGGTGGTGTTCCTCGAGCAGTCGGATCCGGTTGCGATACTCGAGGCGATCGACGCAGAACGGATCACGTCGCTGATTCTGGTTCCGACGATCTGGAAGCGAATCCTCGCTGAAGATCTCGAGCAGTACGACCTCGAGTCGATACGAACGGCCGGCTACTCCGGAGAGCCGCTCGATCCGGGATTGTTCGCACGGATCAAAGCGGAGGTCACACCCAACATCTGTACGATGTACGGGACGACCGAGACGATGTCGTCGTCGATGACGCTCTTCCCCGACGATGTCGACGAGGATACGCTGGACAGCGTCGGGTATCCCGTGCCGGACACCGACGTTCGTATCATCGAACCCGATAGCCGGGATCCCGATCGACAGGTCGACCGCGGTGACACTGGTGAGATCATCGTCCGCGGACCGTCGGTGGCAGAGGAGATCTGGAACGATCCGGAGCGAACGCGGGCGACGTTCCACGAGGATGGCTGGCTCTTTACGGGCGATCTCGGCTACGTCGGCGAGGATCGGCTGCTGTACCTGCGCGGCCGCCACGATAACATGATCATCAGCGGCGGGATCAACATCTACCCCGAGAAAGTAAACGAGGTGCTCGGTTCCTGGGACGAGATCGCGGATTCGGCGGTCATCGGCGTCCCACACGATACCTGGGGCGAAACCGTGACCGCGATCGTCGTTCCCCGAGACGAGTCGGTAACCGAGGAGGACGTAAAGTCCGTCTGTGCGGAGTCGCCAGACCTGGCGGACTACCAGCAGCCGCGACTGGTACGGTTCGTCGACGAGTTGCCCAAGACGGGAACGAGCAAGATCGACTACGCCGCGCTCAGGGAGCGTTTCGCGGAGTGACGTGAGTTCCCGACCGAAGCGTATACTGCCGCGAAAACGCGCTGCTACGAGTCACCAAGCGCGTGATAGCTAGCACGCGTCTCCGATCGGGCCTCGAGACTACCGTAACGACTCGTAGGCGTCCGGATCGGCCCACCGTTTCGGATACGAGTGATCGTGCTCGGTCCATGTGATGACGTCACAATCAGACACGGTGATAGTTGCGATCGTACTGGCGAATACCGACGGTCGTCCGTGGGTGATCCGCCTCGATTCCGCTGACGGTACAATTATACGCGGTCGACACGGAATCGACGCCATGATCAGCGATCCGGCGCTCGTACTGATCGACGTACAGGCGCAGTTCTGTGACCCCGAGTACGGCTACATTCCCGAGGCGGAAGCCGAGACGATCGAGGAGCGAATCGAGTCCGCTAACGAGTTAGTGGGGCGGTATCGAGAGAGCGGGCGACAACCGATCTTCGTCAGGGTGGTTCACGACGAGCGGGCGACGTCGCCCGTCTGGTCCGATAAATACGGCGACGGACCGCTTCCGTGTGCGCCGGGAAGCGACGGCGCGGCGTTCGACTCCGCGCTCGACGTCCGCGAGGACGACGCGATCGTCACCAAACACCGCTACGACGCGTTTCACGAAACCGATCTGGAGGTGTACCTCTCGAGCAACGACGTCTCGCGGCTGCTCGTCGGCGGTATCGCGACCGAGGTCTGCGTCGAGTCGACCGTCCGGTCGGCGTTCGATCGCGACTACCGAACGACCGTGCTTTCGGACTGTACTGCGTCTGCGGATCCCGTTGCGCGCGAACGCAGCCTCGAGCGTATCGACGCCAAATTTGGTGAAGTAAAGCCCTCTACAGAAGTCTCCCTTGGAGTCGACTGAGACGATCGATTCCCGTCGGAGACCGCCGACTCGAACCTACTCGCTGTTCTACAATAGTGTCGGTATCGTCCTGTCAGATAATACATCGCAGCGACACAGTCATGTGGCGTGGACGAAAACCTGGCGTATGAACGGTGGATCAGATCCGACGATCGATGCCTATTCGCACGTCGTTCCGAGCGAGTACAAAACCGCCCTCGAATCGTACACAGGATCGTCGTATACGATCTCGGACCTTCACGACGCGATTCCGACGCTGACGGACGTCGAGAGACGGCTGACGACCATGGACGAGTGTGGAGTCGACGTCGACGTACTCGTTCCCGCGAGTCCCGCCGTCGAGACGGTCGCGGACCACCGCGGTGCTGTCGAACTGGCTCGAACCATGAACGATGGGATCGCTCGAATCGTCGACGAATACCCCGATCGATTCGCCGGTGTCGCGACGGTTCCGATGAACAACCCTGAGGCGATGGTCGACGAACTCGAGCGTGCAGTTACCGACCTGGGGCTTTGTGGTGCGCTGATCTACTCGAACGTGGACCGCAGACCGGCGGACGAACCACATCTCGACGGAGCGGGTCGCCCGATCGACGGACCGGAGTTTGACCCCTTCTACGAGATGGCTGCGGCGCTCGACGTTCCGCTGTGGCTTCATCCGGCCCGACCGAAGACGACGCCCGAATACGTCGGTGAACCGACCTCGAAGTACCTCGTCTGGCAAATGTTCGGCTGGCCGTTCGAGCTCAGCGCGGCGATGGCCCGGATGGTCTTCGGCGGTGTGTTCGATCGCCACCCAGAACTGGACGTGATAGCCCACCACGCGGGCGGGATGATCCCATTGTTGACGGGGCGGATGGACGTCCACTACGACCTGTTCGAAACGTTTTCCGGGACGGATCTAACGGACCATCTCTCGAGTCCGTACAGCGATCAGTTCCGTCGGTTCTACGTCGATACCGCGACGTTCGGATCCGTCCGTGCACTCGAGATGGCGATCGAATTTTTCGGCGTCGACCACGTTCTGTTCGGAACCGATGCGCCGTTCGATACGTCGGAGGGCCGACGCTGTCGCAATCGATGTCGGAAAGCCCTCGACGCAGCCGACCTGTCCGAACGCGACCGTCAGCGTATCTCTGGAGGGAACGTTCGAACGTTGATCGGTGACTGATACCGGCTCCTGTAAGTCATTTTGGTACAACTGCAAGACGGATCGCGGTCGTACCGGTAAATCGTTACAGCAGACCGTGTGACACCGGTGTACATCTCTATTTGAGTCGACTACCTCCCGACGTATACGCCTCTGGAAAGCGATGTGTGAAACATCTCAGAATACACACCCTAAGTGTGTATTTATCTGTGGTGTGCACGTGGATACGATTGGGTGAACGTGAACCGTCGGACAGTCTGGCGATTTGTCCGATCTATATCTGTTCGTCTTGTCGGCTGGTGTCTTATTAATCTTCTCCTATCGGCAATAGGATCCACTACGTTAGATGTTATCAATCATCCCTGCAGAGAACCAAACGATGACGTTCAGAGAGAGCAATTCACAGGGGTCTGGTACGCGTCGATCGTTCTTACGGAACGCAGGTGCTGTCGGCGCTCTCGGGTCGTTGGGAGCTCTATCGGGGTGTCTGGGTGACGAGGAAGAAGGCGGTGCGGACAACCAGTACACCTTCGGAGCTGGGCCGTCGGATTCGATGTCGTTCGCGATGGCCAACCAGTTTGCACACAACCTCGAGAGCAATTCCGACCACACTGTCGATTTGACGTCCCAGCCGAGTTCGCAGGCGCTGTCGCTCGTTCTGGGCGGTGAGAACGAGATGGCCTGGGCGACGTCGTTTATCGGCCAGCAAGCTGCTGATGCCGAAGGACCGTTCGCTGACGTCGAGATGAACTACACGCCGATGCAGATCATGTCCTATTACTACATGCGGATCGGGTTAGTCGCGCCCGTCGATTCCGATCTAGAGTATTACAGCGATCTGGCAAACGAGGACTTCGCCCCCGGACCGGCTGGCGCGTCGTTTTATCCTCCCTTCGAGATGGCTCTTCAAGAAACACTCTCGGAGGACGATATTTCTCCGCGACATATGGACGTCTCCGAGTTAGCTGATGGTCTCGCCGAGGAACGAGCGGTCGCGGCCGGTGGCCCACTGAAAATGAACGCTATTATTCCTGCGTTCATGGAGCAGACGTACTCCCAGAACGACTGTCGGCTCCTCGCGTGGGACGACGATGCCATCGATGGGATTCAGAGTAACCCGATGTTGAGCGGCGTATACGAGTCGAACGACGAGATGGGCGACATCCAGGAATTCACGTCGTCCGACGAGACGTTCGTCGTTTCCGCAGACTTCATCGTCTTCGGTTCGGAACAAGTGTCCGCTGACGTCGTCTACGAGATGCTCGATACGCTGTGGAACGCTCGAGACGAACTGGAGGAGGGACACGCTGCGTTCGCGCCGTTCCACGACGACGAGTTCTGGGTGGAGAACCTGACAACCGAGCTTCCCGTCCATCCTGGAGCTGCTGATTTCTTCGAAGAACACGGAATCTGGAACGACGACTTCGAAGTCGGTGAGGTCTGAACTGGCGGTATTTCGTCTTGAATACTACTATGAGTTCAATCCGATCGAACGCAGAGCGGAGTTTACGCGGAGTGATACTGCTGTTGGCCGTTGGCTTGTCGACGTGGGTTATCGTCTTCGCCTACAGCGGGGAGTTCATTCCTCGCCAACAACACGCGAACATCGTGTTGGGATTGGGGCTCTCGGTCTACTACTTCAACAACGCTCAGAACCTGATTCAACGCGAGTCGCTCGAGCGACGCGAACGAATCTCGCTCGGAATCTCGCTGCTGTTCGGAATCGCGATCCTGGCGTTGACCGCTTACGTTCACCTCCATTACTACCGCTGGCTCGAATCCGGACGGCTACTCGTCTATACCGATCTCGATCTGCTCATCGGCGTCGGTATCATCACGATCGTCATCGACGCAACGTTCAGAAAGTACGGAACGATCCTCGGAATGGTGATCCTCTTCGTCATCGGCTACGGCTACTTCGGTCAGTATTTCCCCGGCGTTCTCTCTCATTCGGGGTTAACCGTCGAGCAGATCATCCGCCGGCAAACCATCAACATGACGGGGATTTACGGCTTCCTCCTCCAGGTCGGTGCCACCTGGATCGCGATCTTCATCATCTTTGCCGGGCTCGTCGAGGGCCATCGTGGGTTCGATTTCATTCTCGACTTCGGTGAACGAGTCGCGAAACATTCGAAGAACGCGGTCGTCCAGACTGCCGTCGTCTCCAGTATGATAATGGGAACGATGATGGGGAGTTCGGCGTCGAACGTGGCGACGACTGGCTCGTTCACCATCCCGCTCATGAAAGACAGGGGTGTGCCGCCGAAGCTGGCCGGCGCGATCGAGTCCGTCGCGAGTACGGGCGGACAGATCCTCCCACCGATCATGGGGACCGCAGCGTTCATCATGGCGGACATCATCAACGTACCGTTCGCTGAGATCGCCGTCGCGGGATTGATTCCCGCCGCGCTGTTCTACCTGTCGGTGGTCCTGTCGATTCACTTCATCATGGTGAAAAAGGACATCATCGGCTCCAGCGGGATCGACTTCGATTCCCCTGACGACGAGTCGCTGAGTTCGTCTCGAGAGCTCGCAATCATGGGCGTTCAGTACGTCGTCCCGCTGGGAGTTCTCGTCTACGTACTGATGATCCAGCAGGTCAGTCCGATGGCAGCCGGCATCTCGTCTATCGGTGCGCTCTTGATCACCCGGTTCGTCTTTTTGGCACCGAAACGGGAGGGAAAACAGTTCGTTACGGACACGATCGACGGCCTGGAGAAAGGAGGGAAGAACCTGGCACCGTTCATGGCCATCCTCGCGTCGCTCGGAATCGTCATCAACATCATCACGGTCACCGGACTGGCACAGCGGATTGCGACCCAGCTCATCGCGATCTCGGGGGGTCAGCTGTTGATCTTTCTGGTGCTGGCGATGATCGTGAGTCTCCTGTTCGGGCTGGGTATGCCGACGCCCGCCGCCTACGTTCTCGTGGCGACGATCATCGCACCCGAACTCGTCTCGCTGGGTGTGCCACAGCTATCCGCTCACCTCTTCGTGTTCTACTTCGCGCTGCTGTCCGCGATCACGCCGCCGGTCGCCCTCGCCGTTGCGATCGCGTGTAATATCTCGCACACGGATTTCCTCGCGACGACCAAACAGGCGCTCGTAATCGGTGCGGTCGCGTTTATCATCCCGTATATCTTCGTCTTCAACAACGAGATCATCTTCGTGAGCGTCTCGGAAACCGTGCCGACGCTGTTGCTCCTCGTCGTCGCTATCTGGATGCTCACCAGTGCGATCGTCGGACACAACGGACTCGCTCGCATCTCGAGCGTCGAGCGTGTCGTTGGTGTGTTCGTCTTCGGATTGCTGGCGTTTCAGGCGACCCTCCTTACGATCACGCTCGGACTGGGTATCTTCCTCGTCGCGACGGTCGGGATGCAAAAACGAGACGTCGTTCTCTGATCCGACGGGGTCGTCCGATACTACATTTCACCGTCCACTCTCACCGGTCGCTCGAGTTACTTGTCGAAGACCGTCCCGTCCGATTCCCCGAGGGAGACGACGACGTTTTTGAGTTGCGTGTAGTGATCGATCGCCTGGATCCCCTTTTCCCTGCCGAGCCCGCTCTTTTTGTATCCCCCGAACGGTGCCTGCGGGAACGTCGCGGGGAACTCGTTGATCGCGACGGTTCCGGCTTCGAGACCGTTTGCGACCCGATGGCCGCGATCGAGCGTGTCGGTCCACACCGCCGCGTAGAGACCGTACTCGGTGTCGTTCGCGCGTCGAATGACCTCGGTTTCGTCCGAAAATTCGTACAGCGTGATGACCGGTCCGAACACCTCTTCACACGAGATGGGCGCATCGTCGTCGACCGAATCGATGAGCGTCGGCTCGAAGTAATTCCCGTTCCGTTCGACGACGCTACCGCCGGTCAACACCCGCGCACCGTCCGCTTTCGCCGTCGAGACGTACTCCTCGATGTCGTCTAGCGCGTCGGCCGAGATCACCGGACCGATGTCGTGGCCGTCGATTCCGGGACCGATCGACATCGACTCCGTCGCCGCCGCGAGCCGGGACGTGAACTCGTCGTAGATTTCCTCGTGAACGAAGACGCGCGTCGTGGCGAAACAGACCTGCCCGCTGTTGAAAAACACCTTCAGCGTGTCCTCGATCGCGGCGTCGAGATCAGCGTCTTCGAAGACGATACTCGGGCTCTTGCCGCCCAGCTCGAGCGAAACGGGTATGACGTTCTCCATCGCCGCTTTTCCGACCATGGTTCCGCCCGTGACCGATCCGGTAAACGTGATCTCGTCGATCCGGGGATCCTCGGTCAGGGTGGCTCCGGTCCGCGATCCCGGACCGGGAACGACGTTGAACAACCCCTCCGGTATCCCCGCCTCCGTGGCGAGCTCTGCGAATTTGAGCACGGAGAGCGGCGCTTCCGAGGACGGTTTGGCGACGACCGCGTTTCCTGCCGCCAGTGCGGGGACGATGCCGCGTATTCCCAGCATGACCGCGGC
The DNA here is from genome assembly GCF_003841485.1 of Natrarchaeobius halalkaliphilus. Lineage (NCBI taxonomy): Archaea > Methanobacteriati > Methanobacteriota > Halobacteria > Halobacteriales > Natrialbaceae > Natrarchaeobius > Natrarchaeobius halalkaliphilus. Next base: position 147,566 of record NZ_REFY01000005.1, read on the forward strand.
GTTCCACGGGATGATCTGTGCGCTCACGCCGAGGGGCTCTTTCTGCGTGTAATCCAATCGATTTCCATCGACCGGAATCGTTTCCCCCTGGATCTTGTCACAGAGTCCACCGTAGTACTCGAAGTAGCCGAGTCCGTCCGTGATGATTCCGTTCGATTGTCCGATCGGTCGCCCCATCTCCAGGCTCTCGAGTTCTGCAAGCTCGTCGACCGAGTCGGTAAGACGCTCGCCGACGCGTCGGAGCACGCGACCACGTTCGGATGCGTCGAGTGCCGCCCACTCGCGTTGTGCCTCTCGAGCGGTTTCGATGGCGTCGTCGACGGTTTCCTCGTCTGCGATCCCGACGGTCGCGATCGTCTCGCCGGTCGAGGGGTTTTCGATGTCGAACGTCTCGGCCGCGCTTCGATACTCGCCGTTGATAAACGGTCCTGTGTCGTCGGCTGCTGGCGATGCCATACTCTGGGATAGCCGGTTGCAGATAGATAAACATTCACACGGACGCTATCGATCGTCGCCGGCCATCCTCTTCGAACGTCGGTCCTTCGCCAAAGAAGATCCGGACCGGTCAGAGAAGACCCCCTTCCGAATAATTTATACTCCACTAGCGATAGCTGCTATCATGGCATCGTTTACCGTTACGGATGCGGATGCACACTATCTAGAAGACTTGAGTCGATTATCGGAGTATCTCGAGGACGACAATCCCTGGAAAGGACGGTTCGGGGGGGACTCGAAGGACAACCGAGAGGACATCGGTAGCGTCCCGGTCAACATCTTCCCCGCGAGTACCGGATCTAGAAACCTGTACGGACGGATTCAGCGCGACGAGGTCTCTTATCCCGGCGAGGAGATGTCGGGCGAGGACGTGCCGCGGATCATGGCCCACCTCGGCCTCGACAACTGCGTGCTCCTCTCACAGAAGATGCTGACGTTCGCCCGGCTTAAGGCGGACGACGAGCGGGCGAACGTCCTCGCAAAGACGTACACGGAGTACATGCTCGACGAGATCGTCGACCCCGACGAGGGCGTCTACACGATGATTCCGGTCCCGTGGCAGGATCCCGAGTACGCCGTTGAACTCCTCGACGAGTACGGCGACGAGAAGGGAATCTGCGGTGCGTGTATGATCACGGGCGGCGCAGAACCGCCGATGGGCAATCGCAAGTACGATCCAATTTACGAGATCGCAGAAAAGAAAGATCTCGCCATCAACTTCCACACCGGCGGCGGTGGCCTCGACGAGTTCCACCAGAAGGGCTACGAGAAGTTCATCGAAACCCACACGCTGGGCTTCCTCTACAACAACGCCTCACAGATCGTCAGCGTCGTCGTCCAGGGCGTTCCCGAGAAGTTCCCCGACCTGAAGATCGCGTTCCAGGAGTCGGGGCTGTTCTACGTTCCGACCGTCATGCATCGTCTCGATGCCGAGTACCTCAAACGACAGTCCGAGGCTCCGCTGCTCGAGAAGCGCCCGAGCGAGTACATGCAGGAGTTCTACTACGGAATCCAGCCGATGGAGCTTCCCGAAAAAGAGGAGTACCTAGAGCAGATCATCGAGATGATCGGCGGCCCGGACCGACTGATGTACGCGTCTGACTACCCACACTGGGACTACGACCGTCCCTCCGTGATCACGGAGCGCCCGTTCCTCGACGACGACGAGAAACGGCGCATTCTCTCGGGTACCGCCGAGGAGGTGTTCGGAATATGAGCTCCACCCACGTGGGATCGGTCGACGAGTTCGAACACGGGGATCGGAAAATCACCACCGTCGACGGCGCATCCGTCGGCGTCTTCTGTGTCGACGGCGAGTTCTATGCCCTCGAAAACGAGTGTCCACACCAGGGTGGACCCGCCTGCACCGGGCGCGTCGGCGGCGAAATCGTCGCGGAGATTCCCGAGCCCGGAAAACGAAAGCAAGAGCGGATCTCTGACGATCTGGTCGTCGCCTGTCCGTGGCACGGCTGGGAGTTCGAAATCGAAACGGGAATCCACCTGGGCGACGATAGCATCTGCCTCGATCAGTTCGATGTCGTCGTCGAGGACGACGAAGTGTACGTGACCGGCTGAGTTCGAGAGCCAAACGCAATAATGAGTGGAATTCGACCTGGCGTGTGGCTATGACGAACGCATCCGAGTCGCCGCTCGAGCGCCGATTACGGGAGATCGAGACCGAGCGAACGGCCGTTCCGTTCGATTACGACGAGTTAGAACGAGTTGCACTCGAGCGGCTTCCGTCGGCATCGGCGTCGTACGTGGCCGCTACCGCGGGGACCGGCGAGACGGGGCGTGCGAACCGACGGGAGTTCGATCGGTGGCGAATCGTTCCTCGCGTCCTCCGGGACGTCTCGGATCGATCCCTGGGCGTCGACCTCTTCGAGAAGACGCTCCGCTCGCCGCTACTGCTGGCTCCGATCGGGGGACAGACGAAGTACCACGAGGACGGAGAACTCGCGAGCGTCCGCGCAGCGACGGAACTCGGCGTCCCGTTCGCGCTGAGTACCGCATCCTCGTACTCCATCGAGGACGTCGCGGAAACCGACGATTCGAACCTCCTCTTTCAGCTGTACTGTACGTCTGATTTCGACACGACCGTGAACCTCCTCGAGCGGGCGGAGCGAGCAGGGTACGACGGAATCTTGCTCACCGTCGACTTTCAGGTTCCGCGGTGGTCCCCCGAGACGTTGTCCCGGACCAACGATCAGCTGTATGCGAGCTCCCTCGCGAACCTGTCGGCAGATTCGCCAGCGAATTCCGTGAGCGACACGACGGCCGATCCGCTCGCCAGAGACGAGTCGCTGTCGTGGGAGGACCTCTCCGCTCTGACGGAGGCGACGACGCTGCCGATCTATCTCAAGGGGATCACCCACCCCGAGGATGCGCGTCTCGCCGTCGAACACGGGATGGACGGCGTCGTCGTCTCGAATCACGGCGGCCGACAGGTCGACGGTTCGATCGCGGCGATCACCGCCCTGCCACACGTCGCAGACGCCGTCGGTGCCGACGTTCCGGTACTCTTCGACAGCGGCGTTCGCGGGGGTGCCGACGCGTTCAAAGCGATCGCACTCGGGGCCGACGCCGTGTTTCTGGGACGGCCGTATCTGTACGGATTGACGATCGCGGGGCAGCGAGGGGTATACGAGGTCGTCCACAACGTTCTGGCGGAACTGGACAGCGTCGTCGGGCTCTCCGGGTACGACTCGATCGCGAACGTCGACCGATCGGCTATCGTCGACGGATCGTCGATCGGCTCGATGGGGTTTGACTGAGTACGTGGCTGATCCGCTGCACGTCGACTCCTGTAATCATCCGATTGATCGGTATCACGTTGGTCAAACGCTCGCGGTAAGGAAAACCACGCGAGAGATGGGCTAACAGTAGTTATATATGCGCTCTGTCCCATCTACAAGCCATGACGCTCTTGATGGGTACCGATGACGGACTGTTCCGTGCGGAGGACGTTCCCTTCGAAAAAGCAGACGCAGAACGGATCCTCGACTGCGGGCGGGTGACGCAGGTCGAAGACCTGACCCACGCGGAAGGCGTGTTCATCTGCTCGAGCGATGGTGCGTATCGATCGCTCGACGGCGGCGAGACGTGGTCCGAACTCGCGGTACCGAAAGGCGGACGGTACTGGTTCGAGGGCGACAGCATCGTCTTTTCGCTACAGGCCACCGCCGACGGCACGCTGTACGCCGGGACGAACTTGCCGGCCCTGTATCGGTCGTTCGACGACGGGGAGACCTGGCACGAACTGCGCGGCTTTCAGGACCTGCCGTCGCGCCCCCACTGGGAGTCGCCGGAGGATCCAAAGCGGGCGCGGATCCGAAACATCGAATCGGCACCGAACACGACGGATCGACTCATCGTCAGCCTCGAAGTCGGTGGCGTCCACGTCAGCAACGACGGCGGCGAGACGTGGATCGACCGTCGGGAGAACATCGAGGACGACGTTCATCACGTTCTCCCGCTGACTGCCGATTGCTGGTTGGCTGCGACCGGCTACTTCGACCTCGAACTCGAGCACGTCGGGCTGCAGACCGGGCTCGGACACGCCACGGGCTGGGGTGGGCTGTATCGGACGACTGACGCCGGAGAAACCTGGAAGCGCCTGGACCAGGGCAACGAGTACTCCTACATCAGGCGGGCGTTCACGCACGACGGGACGGTGATTTTCAGCGGTGCCAACGGCGCTCCGCCCGCCTGGGAGAACGACGAGCACGAAGCCGCACTCTTCGAGTCGACGGACTTCGGCCGGACGTTCGAACGCGTTTCGTACCCGGGCGAACCGAACGAGGTGATCGAGGACTGGGTGGTCGACGACGACGGGACCCTCCTCTGTGGCGGCGGACTGTTCGACATTCCGGATCCGCGTCACGACCTCGACGGGCGGATTATGCGCCGAACCGACGATGGGACGTACGAAACGGTCGGGAAAGTGCCTTCGAGCGTGGGTCGAATCGAACTCGTCTGAGTGGCAGTCGTTCGTCGCTCGGGACGCTCGAGGACCTGTATTTATTATCGTTGGATTGGTACCGGGTTACATGGAATACGGTCGACAGACGATCGATCTCGCAGCCGAGAGACGGGTGTCAGTATGACGGCGGTCGTCGACATGGACGACGCGATCGCTCGCAGTATTGAAGACGGACAGAGCGTGTACCTCGGTGGATTCACCCACCTCATCCCCTTCGCGGCCGGTCACGAGATCATTCGACAGGGATACCAAGATCTGACCCTCATCAGAGCGACGCCGGATCTGATTTACGACCAGATGATCGCGGCGGGCTGTGCGAGTGCGGTGACGTTCTCCTACGCTGGAAACCCCGGCGTTGGAAGCCTGCGAGCGTTCCGGCGCGCCATCGAGGACGGCGTGCCGAACGAACTCTCGATCGACGAGTACTCCCACTTCGGACTGGTCTCGCGCCTCGAGGCGGGGGCGAAGGACCTTCCCTTCGTTCCGCTCCGGAGCTACGTCGGTTCCGGCTATCCCGACCACAACGATTCGATCCGGATGGTTGCGAACCCCTACGACGACGACGTCGACGAGATCGCGGTCGTCCCGCCACTTCGGCCGGACGTGGCCGTCGTTCGCGCACAGCGAGCGGACGACGAGGGAAACGCCCACCTGTGGGGAATCACGGGTGAGATGGTGGAGGCGGCGTTCGCCGCGGACACGGTGGTGTTGAGCGTCGAGGAACTCGTCGACAGAGACGTGATCCGAAGCGATCCGAACCGGACGGCCATTCCCGGAACGATCGTCGATCACGTCGTCGAGGAGCCCTACGGCTCTCATCCCTCCTACGCGCAGGGATACTACGACCGGGACAACGTCGCCTACCTCGAGTGGGACGAGATCAGCGAAACCCACGAGTCGACGACGGAGTGGCTATCGGAGTGGGTCCACGGCGTCGACGGTCGTCGGGAGTACGTCGCGAAACTCGAGACGGAGCGACTCCTCGACTTACAGCCGCGGACGAACTTCTCGACACCGATCGATATGGGGGAGTACTGACCATGACGGCCTACACCGATACCGAACTGATGATCGCTCGCGCCGCACAGGAACTCGAAAACGACGACACGACGCTGGTCGGCGTCGGCGTCCCGAATCTCGCGTGTAATCTGGCCAAGCGAACCCACGCGCCCGACCTCGAGATGATCTACGAGTCGGGAACGATCGGCTCGAACCCCTCGCGGCTACCGCTGTCGATCGGTGATCCAGTTCTGGCGACGAACGCTCGGAGCGTCGTCCCGATGACCAAAGGGTTCGGGTACTATCTACAGGCTGGTCGGATCGACGTCGGCTTTCTGGGCGGTGCCCAGATCGATCGCTGGGGCAATATCAACTCGACGGTGATCGGTGACTACGACGACCCGACGGTTCGTCTTCCCGGCAGCGGCGGAGCCTGTGAGATCGCGAGTAACACCGACCGGACGATCATCATCGCGCCCCACAGCCGACGTCGGTTCCCACCGGAGGTCGACTTCGTCACGAGTCCCGGCTACGTCGGCGGACGCGACAACCGCGCCGAACTCGGACTACGCGGCGGTCCCGAAGCCGTCATCACCGACATGGCGGTCATGCACTTCGACGACGACGGTGAGATGACCGTCGACTCGATCCACCCCGACGTCTCGAAAGCGGACGTGGCGGAAGCGACCGGCTGGGATATCCAGTTCGCGTCCGATCTCGACGAAACGCGACCGCCGACGGAGGACGAGATCGCCCTCATCAGGAACGAACTCGATCCGGACGGCGTCTACACCGGCGGCGACGACTGATCGCTCGGCTCGAGGCGATCGCCTCTCTCGCGGATTCCCGATCCTGGATGATCGACTCTCCACTACCATCGCTCGAACGGCCAGGCCACGAAGGATCGAAAGACACAATCGTTATACCGTCGGGATGTGATACCAGACCATGGTTCAGCGTATCGACGCGTTCGGACACATCACGCCACCCGAATTTTACGACGAGATGAGTGACGTCCACTCGACGCCGGCACTTCACAACCTGTACTTCGAGCCGATCTGGAACGTCGATCGGCGCCTCGAGGACATGGACGATCACGGCATCGACAAGCAGGTGCTCACGCTCGCGAACCCGCCGATCTGGCGCGGGATCGACCCCGACGATGCGCTCCCACTGACGCGGCTGGCGAACGATCTCGTCAGAGAGGTCGCGGACGATCACCCGGACCGGTTCATTCCGGTTGCGACGATTCCGTTCGCGACCGAGGAGTACGTCGAGGAGTTCGAACGCTGTCTGACGGATCTCGACATGCACGGCGTTCAGATCTTCTCGAACGTCGACGGCCGTCCGGTCGATTCTCCGGGGCACATGGCGCTCTATGAGACCGCGGCGAACGCCGGGGTTCCGGTCTGGATCCATCCACAGCTTCACGAGTGGTACGACTGGCTGTCGGAGTACGAGATCCACCGGACGATCGGGTGGCCGTTCGATACGACCGCCGCGATGGCCCGGATGGTCTTCGGCGGCGCGTTCGAACAGAACCCCGACCTGGACGTCATCGTTCACCACCTCGGCGGAATGGTCCCGTTCTTCATCGGTCGAATCACGACGTTCTTCGAGGCTCGAGTGAACAATCCGGACATGTATCCGGAGTTCGAGGCCCCCGACTTCTCGACCACCGTTCGAGAGCAGTTCCAGAACTTCTACGGCGACACCGTCATCGGTGGCGAAGTTCCGCCGTTCGAGTGCGGACGGAGCTTTTTCGGAGACGACGGCGTCGTCTTCGCGACGGACTACCCGTTCGGACCCGAGGGCGGACGACGGTTCATGAAACAGGCCGTCGACGTCGTCGACAGCGTCGAGGACGACGACGCCTACGAGGCAATCTCGAGCGGGAACGTCCAGTCGCTGCTGTAGTGTAGTGTTCGACTGGTCTGCCGGGATCGACCGGACGGAAGCCATCTGAGTACGGCCCAAAGCGATCGCCGAGTCTCGTGGACGTCGACGGGTGAGCGACGACGAGCGGGAAGTGAAACGGAGAGTCGAACCGGAAGAACCCGCTCGAGACGGTGCGTATAAGTACTTCTATCGGTAATCACGATATCAGGTGTAACGTGTGAGCGAACCACAAACGGAGACGCAGGTACTGATCGCTGGCGGCGGTCCGACGGGGCTCTCGGCTGCCGCCGAACTCGAGACGCACGGTATCGATACCGTGATCGTCGAACCACGGACGTACGTCAGCCACACCAATCCGCGGGCGAAGTTGACGAACGTTCGGACGATGGAGCACTTCCGCCGGCTGGGCCTGGCGGACGACATCCGCGAGGCGGCGAACTTGCCGGTTGATTGGTCACAGGAAGTCGTCTTCTGTACCAGTTTGCTCGGCGACGAGCTCGCCCGATTTGACAACGTCTTCGGTCAGAACGAATCCGAGCAGTACGCAGAGACCGCCCAGCAGATCCCGCAGTATCTCGTCGAAGAGACGCTTCGCGAGGGAGTTCGTGAGATGTCGTCGGTGTCCCTCGAGACGGGGTGGCGAGTCGAATCCATAGAACAGGACGAAGACGGCGTTCGTGCGACGGTCGTCTGTTGCATCGAGCGCCACTCCATTTCCGAGGGCGAACGCCGCGAGATCAGCGCGAACTACCTCCTCGGATGTGACGGCTCTCGCAGCACCGTTCGGGACCAGATCGGATCCTCCTTCGAGGGGGACGTCAATCCACGGAACAACCTCGGGGTCGTGTTCCGCGCACCCGACCTCGCGGAGCGACACCACCACGGACCGGCGGTCCACTACTGGACGCTGAACAACGAGATCCAGGGATTCATGGGTCGGCTGGATCTCGAGGACAAGTGGTGGCTCATCGCCGTGGGTGTCGACGATCCGAACGCGGTCGATCCGCGCGAGATCATCACCAAGATGGCCGGCGACGAAGTCGATGCGAAGGTGCTCACGACCGATCCCTGGTCCGCCCGAATGCTGCTCGTGGACAACTCTCGCTCCGGGCGAGTGTTCCTCGTCGGTGACGCTGCCCACCTCAACCCGCCGTGGGGGGGACACGGCTACAACACCGGCGTCGGTGACGCAATCGACATCGGCTGGAAAGTCGCTGCAGTCCTCAACGGCTGGGGCGGGCCCGAACTCCTCGACACCTACGAGGCGGAACGGCGCGACGTCCACGAGGACGTCATCGACATTTCCACGACGAACATGGAGTCGTCGCCGGCCGATCTGATCTCCGGCGAGCTCGATTCGGACGAAAACGTCGACGAGGATTCCTACGAGGACATCGCACAGGAGATCTACGAGAAGAAGAAACTGGAGTTCCACAGCCTCGGATTGATCCTCGGATACGCGTACGACGGCTCACCGATCGTCGTCGAAGAAGAAGCGGCGCTTCCGGAGACAGGGACGGTGGAGTACCACCCGACCAGTTATCCCGGCTCGAGGCTGCCACACTCGTGGCTGAGCGAGGACCGTTCGATCTACGATCTGCTGGGTGAGGGGCTGTCGCTCGTCCGCTTCGATCGAGAGATAGACGTTTCCCCCTTCATGTCGGCCTCCGAGACGACGAGTATCCCGCTCGAGGTCGTCGACGTCGACCACGAGGACGTCGCCCGGAGCTACGAACAGCCGCTACTCCTCGTGCGACCGGATCAACACGTCGCCTGGCGTGGATCGCGCTGTCCCGACGATGCGGAATCGATCCTTCGGCGCGTCTGTGGCTACCCCGTCGACGACTCCTGATGGGGTCCGATCGTCTACGCTTCGCTCGAGACACATGATTTATGCCTCGACGCCACACTCTGTCGCGTATGGTCGACTATTTCGAAGATATCGAGGTCGGCGTTCGACGGGAACTCGGATCGTATCGAATGTCCGACGACGAAATTAAGGAGTTCGCGGAACAGTACGATCCCCTTCCGATCCACACCGATGCCGAACTGGCGAGTCGGTCGCGCCACGAGGGGGTGATCGCGAGCGGCTTCCACACGTTCGCTGCCACCAACAGGATCGTTACGGAGAACTTCAAATCGAACCTGGCGGTCATCGCCGGACTGGGAATCGACGACCTCCGGTGGTACAATCCGGTCAGACCGGAGGACACGCTCACCGCGGAGATGGAGGTCCTCGAAAAGCGCACGTCGGAGAGCGATCCGAACCGGGGAATTTTTCGACTGGACGTCACCGCCAGCAACCAGGACGGCGACGACGTCATCTCGTTCGTCGATACCGGTATGGTCGAGGTACGGGAAACACCCTGAGAAAGCGGTTTCCTTGAGCATCCAGCTGATCCCGATGATTCAGGAAGTAACGACTTCGTCCGCGAACGCGGACTCCGGGACAGTGCCGTCGTCGTTCCAGCCTCGTCGTTCGTAGTACTGCTCGAGCGCGTCTTCGAATCCGTCGAGTTCGTACGGCAGCGTGTCGTCCTCGCGCGTGACGCCGCGTTCGTTGTGGAAGTGCCGTTCGAGTTCGACGATCCGGTTTCCGACCGAAAGCAACTCGTCGTACTCGGCCTCGAGCAAACCCTCGTACACGGCTTCGTCGACGTGTCGGCCGGAGAAACGACAGATGATCGCGGAGTCTTCGAACGCGCGGTGATTCTCACGCTCGATGACGAGTTCGGGTTTCCCATCCAACGTCTCGTTCTCGAGGTCGCCGTATTCGAGGACGAGCATCGACGTATAAAGGTGATCCGCCCCGCGGTTCGAGACGGCGTAACTCAGCCCCTGTCCCCAGAGCGTGCGGCCGTCGTGCGCGGCGAAGTCCATCCCCTTGACGGACCAGTTTTCGACGCCAAGTTCGTCGTGGGCACGGGCGACGCCTTCGGCAAGCGTGTCGCCGATCCCCTCTCGGTGGGCGATCTTCTCGGTCAGTTCGTGGACGAGATCGGCGTTTCCGAACTCGTCTTCGCTCGCGAGGTAGGCCGCGACGGCGTTTCCGGCCGAAATCGTGTCCATGCCGAGCGTGTCACAGAGTTCGTTCGACTTCATCACGGCGACGATATCGTCGACGCCACAGTTCGCGCCGAACGAGAACACCGTCTCGAACTCGGGACCCTCCGTCTCGAGGCCGGTCTCCTCGTCACGGGTCGGCAGTTTGCAGGCGAACGCACAGACCGAACAGCTCCCCTTCTTGTATTTCTTCTCCTCGACGCGGTCGCCGCTGATACCGTCGATGTTCTCGAAGCCCATCTCGGAGAAGTACCGCGTCGGGACGGAGTAGTTCTCGTTGATGAAGAGGGTCCCCGCCGTGGTTCCCTGGCGGCGTTTCATATCGTCCGAGGTCGCCGCGTCCCTGTGAACGCTCATCTCCACGTCGCCGTCGAGTTCGACCGATGGGGTGCTGTCGCCGCGGAACGAGATGCATTTGACGTTTTTCGAGCCCAGGACAGCTCCGTGCCCGCCGCGGCCGAACGCCCGCGAATCGAACGTCATCGCGCTCGCGAACCGGACCTGGTTCTCGCCGGCCGGCCCGATCGAGACCAGGTTGTCCGGTTCGAGGTCGTGTTCATCATCCATGTGCTCTGAGACTGCCGGGACCGTCGCGCCGGCCAGTGACGCCACTTCCTCGAACTCGACGCCGTCGTCCGTGACGTGGATCGCGATCAGTTCGTCGCTCGAACCCGAAATCTCGACGGCGCTGTAGCCCGTTCCGGTGAAGTTTCGAGACAGAAAGCCGCCGGCGTTCGACGAACAGATACCGTTCGTCAGCGGCGAGAGCGTGGTCATGCTCATTCGGCCCGTAAAGCTCATCTGGGACATCTGGAGCGGACCGGTCGTGAGATAGAGGCGGTTCTCGGGACCGAACGGATCGGCGTCGAACGGGATGTTGTCGTGAGCCAGCTTTGTTCCGACGCCGCGACCGCCGATAAACCGCTCGAGAACGTCGTCGATCGGTTCCGTCGTCGCAGTCCTCTCGTCGACATCGATACGCAGGAGCGGGCCGATAGCGCGTTTCATTGTCTCGGGGATCGGTTCCCAATCGTATAAATGCTCTCCCTCTATTCGGAGATCGCTTCGCCGCGTTCGACGGGTAGTGACGCTTTTGTACCGACCCGAACAAGACGTCTCTATGACCGTCGAAATCCGCGTCTTTGGCCCGTTTCGTGACGTCGTCGGGAGGAAACACGTGACGTGGCCGGTGACACGGGGAATGACCGTCGACGATCTTCTCACCGAGCTGGTCGAACGCCATCCGGCCGTCGAACACTACCTCTATGATGACGACGAGCTCGTCCACCGGATCGCGATAACGAAAAACAAGGCACACATCGGCCAACTCGAGGGCGTCGATACGGTGATCGAGGACGGAGATACGATTCGCATCGCTCCACCGGTTAGCGGCGGCGGGTCGGCCGACTATCAACCGACGGAGTTCGGAAGGTGATCGGCAGACGGATAGAGTCACCGACAGTAGCCTGTCGGGCCTCTCATACGGATTGCTGTAACGATTTACCGGCGCACCCGCCGCCCGAATCGCGGGTGCGCCGGTAACGACTTACAGTAAACCGTATCACGCGATCGTTAGAGGAAGCGTCGATCGACGAGATCGTCGATATCGGGCACCTCTTCGATCAGCTCGGCGCGTTCGGCTAGTTCCAGCGAGGTAGTGAATTTCTCGTCGGTGATGTGATCGTCGAGATCGAGCGGGAACATCTCGTTTTCGAGTGCGATTTCGAACGTGTCGACCCAAACCTCCTCGCTGTAGCCCGGAAAGTCGGTCGGGGCGTTTTCGATGAGTTCGACGATTTCCGTCAGATCGCGCTCGTACATGTCCTCGTAGGCCTCGAGCATCACGTCGGCGAAGATCTGAAACATCTCCTCGTTCTGATCGAGGTTCTCGTCGAGCGTCGCCCAGGTCGCGAGCGTCATGTGATCGAAGTCGTCGTTCGGATTCGAGAAGTGCTGGATGATGCCTTCCTCCTCGGCGTCGAGGACGCCGCCAAGGAAGGCGGTCGTCGCGACCCCTTCACCGGCCTCGATCGCGGCGACGCGGTTCGGCGTTCCGGCGATGTACTGGTACTCGACGGCTTCGGGATCGCCCAGGTTGGCCTCGACGGCGTTCCTGCCGACCATCGCGGAGAACGAACTCGGTGAGTGGAGGATGAACGTCTCGCCTTCGATCTCGTCCCAGCTGTCGATACCGGGTGCGGTGCAGATCTGTTGGCTGAACGCCTGCGAAAGTTCCATGAACGAACTGACCGGGAACCCTTCCGCGATCGCGTTCGCGAGCGACGGCGGCGTCACGTAGCCGATTTCGACGTCCCCGGAGATCATCCCCGCGATCATCGGACTGAAGCCGTCGAACGTCACCGGTTCGATCGTCACGCCGCGCGACTCCATCTCCTCGAGGAAGTACGCGTACTGTGGCGCGGCGTACGTCGGCCGCGTCGGTCCCGGGTGAGCCAGGCGTAGCGTGTCCGGAAGGACATCGTCGCCGTCGCCGTTGCCGTCGTCGTCTCCCGTCGCACCGCCGTTACCGTTTCCGTTGCCAGTTCCGTTCCCATTGCCGTTGTCGTCACCGGCACATCCTGCAACACCGATGGTCAACCCCGCACCGACGGCTGTTAGTACGTTCCGCCTGTTGGCCTTATCCGTCATGCACGATCAACAATGATGAATCTACGTTTAACTACATGTTATGTGGTAACAATTGACTACTTGATGAACGCGCTATTCACGCCGGTGAATACTCCTCGGTCGATTCGGGAGCAGACGGTCGATCTCGAAGCAGCGTACGAAGTGACGAACTGGTCGATCCGAAGCAATTGCAACGGGTACCTCGAGAATACGTTCGGTGACTGCCGAATCCCCATCGAACTCGTTTTCGACTCGGCAAAACACATATGAGAGTACGGACTGATGGGCCAGTATGTCACTTGAGGACATACAGGCGGACCTCGAACTCGAGGCTAAGAACACGGCTGTGATCGTCGTCGACATGGAAAACGACTTCGTCGCGGAGGGAGCACCGCTCGAGACGCCGATGGGACGGGCGTTCGTCGATGAACTCAACACGTTCCTCACCGAGTGTCGTGACGCTGGCTCGCAGATCGTGTATACGACGCACGTTCACCGCGAGTCCGGCTGTGATATGGGAACGATGGCGGACATCTGGGTGCCGATCGAACAGCAGGCTGGCCTGGTCGACGAGACCGAGGGAGTCGAAATATACGACCCGATCAGCCCCGAAGAAGACGATATCCTCATCAAGAAACACCGCTATAGCGGCTTCTACGGGACGGATCTGGACATAATCCTCCGAAACTCCGGGATCGAAAACGTCGTTATCACGGGCGTCACGACCGAGAACTGCTGTGCGATGACCGCTCGAGCGGCGCAGTTTCGCGATTACGACGTGGTCTTCCTCGCGGACCTGACCGGAACGTTCGATTACCCGGATCAGGGATACGGCGAGCGAAGCGCCCAGGAGATCCACGAAACCGTCTGTACGATCATGGGAACGAGCGTCGGAACGCTCGCGACGGCTGACGACGTACTCGAGACGTTCGGCAGACGCGCGGTCGCGTCCGACGACTGACCCGGAACCGGGAGGATATCTTTATTCCGGGCCCGAACGAACGACGTCTCAATGGTACGAACCACGACGGACGGTCGCGTCCGAACGCTGACGTTGGATCGCCCGGAGTCGAAGAACGCGTTCACGCCCGACACCGCGAGTGAGACGATCGAGGCGCTCGAAGCGGCGCTCACGGACGATATCCGTGCGATCGTTATTACGGGGGACGGCGACGCGTTCAGCGCGGGCGGCGACGTCGAATCGATGAACGAACGCGAGGAGACGCCACTCGAGTCCTACACGCGGATGTCGGAAACGATGAATACGGTGATCGAGACGATCCTTTCGGCACCGGTTCCGGTCATCGCCAAGGTCAACGGCGACGCCATCGGCGCGGGGACGAACCTGGTCGCAGCGTGTGACTTTGCGATCGCCAGCCGCGACGCTCGGTTCGGTGAGGTGTTCGTTAACGTCGGACTAATTCCCGACAGCGGCGGGACGGTCATCCTTCCGCGACTCGTCGGACTCCGAACGGCAAAGGAACTCGCGATGACCGGCAAGATCTTCGACGCCGAGGAAGCCGAACGGCTCGACCTCATCAACAGAGCGGTCGACCCCGACGATCTCGAGGCGGAGGTCGATTCGCTGCTGGCGACGCTCGGAAACAGGCCGACGCAAACGCTTGCGCTGACGAAACGCGGTTTTCACGAGAACATCCACAAATCGCTCGACGAGGGACTCGAGTACGAGGCCCTCCTGCAGTCGCTCGCGTACGGAACTGACGCCCACGAGGAAGGCGTTTCAGCGTTCCTCGAGAAGCGAGATCCCGAGTTTCGATAGCCGGCCGGTCGCTTTCGAGAATTCCCAGCCGATGGTATTCGGGAGCGTCATTATGTGAGTAATGACCGAATAGCTCGGTATGGACGCAACTGACGACGCCGCCTGTGGTCGCTGGGACAACAGCGATTGCACCGGAACGCCGTTCTGTCCGCCGCGCTGCCCTCGATTCGCCGACAGGGACGGTGAGGCGATGATCGTCGAACTGGCACAGCAAGCGGACTACTATCCGCTCGTTTCGATGTACGACGAGATGGGGGCGGAACAGCAAACGATGGGAATTCCACCACTCACCCGAGGGAGAGTCGAGTCCTGGATCGAACGGCTGTATCGCCACGGCTGGAACCTCATCGCGAAACACGACGGCCGAGTCGTCGGCCACGTCGGAGTCACGCCGACGGAGTCCGACGAGCCGGAGTTCGTGATCTTCATCGCACCGGAGTATCAAAACCGCGGGCTGGGATCCGAGCTCATGAAACACGTCATCGCCTACGCGTCGGATCGCGGTTACGACGCTCTGACGCTCGACGTCGCCCGCGAGAACCGGCGGGCGATCACCGTCTACAGGAACGTCGACTTCGAAGTGACGGGGACGAACGCTTCCGAAGTCGAAATGGTGCTCTCGCTCGATAAGCCGATCGCGAAAGAGTCCCAGCTTCCGCCCGGAAAGCGCGATCAGTGCGCCTGAACTCGAGAACCGAGCTCTCTCGTCTATCTCCCTTCCCACTCCGGTTCGCGGTCCTCGAAGAACGCGTCGATTCCTTCGTTCTTGTCGGCAGTCGCGAACAGCTGTGAGAACAGCTCCGCCTCGTACTCGATTCCCGACTCGAGTGATAGCTGCGAGCTTGCCGTCACGGCCTTTTTCGCGAACTCGAGTGCGATCGGACTCTTCGTGGCCATCGACTCGGCCAGGTCGTACACCCGATCGTCGAGCGATTCGTCGTCACAGACTTCGTCGACGAGACCGATCTCGGCGGCCTCCTCGGCGTCGATCAGCTCTCCGGAGAGGATCAACCGCAGGGCCTGTCCCTCCCCCACGAGGCGGGGGAGGCGCTGTGTTCCGCCGCCGCCGGGGATGATTCCGAGGTTGATCTCTGGTTGGCCGAGCTTCGCTCGCTCGTGGGCGATTCGGACGTCACAGGCCTGGGCCAGCTCACAACCGCCGCCGAGGGCGTGTCCGTTCAGTCGGCCGATCACCGGCTGTGGGAGGTCGGCAACGACCTCGTAGACGCGGGGCCGCTTGCTGACTTCGCGCTGTTCGATCGCGTCCCGTTCGCGGAGTTCGGAGACGTCGGCCCCGGCGACGAACGCCTTGGCTTCGTCGACACCGGTCAGGACGACGACACGAACGTCGCTGCCTTCGATCGCGCGAAACGCAGCCTTCAGCTCCGAGCGAACCGTCGCGTCGAGCGCGTTGCGAGCGTCCGGCCGATCGATCGTGACCGTGGCCACGTTCTCGAGGCGATCACCGACGTCGACGTGAACGGTCTCGAACTCCTCGTCGACGCGTTCGAGGGGGACGTCGTCGGCTTCGCTCATCGGCCGCCCTCCTCGTCGACGATTTCACCGTCCTCCCAGACGTAGAATCCTTCTCCCGATTTCTTCCCGAGGTTTCCGGCTCGAACCTTCCGTTTGAGTTCCTGTGGCGGCTTGAACCGTTCACCCAGTTCCTCGCGAAGGTACTCGAGGATCTCGAGTCTGACGTCCAGGCCGACGACGTCGGTGAGTTCGAGCGGCCCCATCGGGTGGTTGTAGCCGAGTTCCATCGCGGTGTCGATGTCCCGGGGACTGGCGACTCCCTCCTCGACCATCCGGATCGCTTCGACGCCGAGAGCGACGCCGAGTCGCGAAGAGGCGAAGCCGGGCGTATCGATGACCTCGACGGGAACTTTCTCGATGCCCTCGACGAACTCGTGGGCGAACGCGACGGTTTCGTCGCCGGTCTGTTCTGCGACGACGATCTCGACCAGCGCCATGATGTGGACCGGGTTGAAAAAGTGCAGCCCGATCACCCGCTCGGGGCGGTCCGCCGCGCTCGCGATTTCGGTGACCGACAGCGAGGACGTATTGGACGCGATGATCGCGTCGGTCGAAACGTTCTCCTCGACGGTTTCGACAGTGTCGACCTTCAGGTCCATCTGCTCGGGAATGGCTTCGATCACGAGGTCGGCCCCGGTGACGGCCTCGGCCAGGTCGACCGATCCGTCGATGCGGTCGAGCGTTGCGTCGGCTTCCTCCCGGGTCAGTTTGTCACGGGCGACGCCGCCCTCGAGGTTGTTCTCGATCGCAGCAAGTCCGTCGTCGACGAACGACTGTTCGATGTCCCGAATGGTGACGTCGTGACCACCCATCGCGGAGACCTGTGCGATTCCGTGCCCCATCGTTCCGGCACCGAGTACGGTAACGTCCATATGCGTCTATCTGTGAGCGCCCACTAAAGAGATTATCATCACGGGAGACGCTCGCGTCCGGGCGCGAGCCGATCTATAAAACGGTTACAGGAGAGATTACCGCGGTCGAACCTTGAGACCGTACCTGATGACGGCCTCTTGTTCGTAGACCCGTCGGATCGTCGATTCGACGGCGTCCCCGACGTCGACCTCACCGATGACCTGTGCCGGAAGACTTACCGTCTCTCCGCCCGGCCCGTCGAAGGCGACGACGGCGCTCTGAAACGCACCGTCCCGAGCCTGCTGTTCGACGAATTCCGGCGGTGCACCGCCTTGCTGGATCGTCGTCACGGCCTCTACCGTTCCCGTTCCGGCTAGCCGGACCGACTCGTACTCGACGAGCGCGCCACAGCCGTCGCAGGCACCGTCCGGCGGGAGCGAAAGCGCCCCGCAGTCGGGACATCGCCCGGCATCGAGACGGTAGCGCTGGGGGATCGAGCGCTTCCAGGTCGGGACGCTGACGTACGCGCCGCCGCCGTCGGGCTCGCCGCTCGTGAGCTCGCCCCGGCGACGGAGGTAGTGGGCGTAGGAAAGTCCCTCACCGTCCGCGTCGATCTCGAGGGTCGCGTCGACGCCGTCGTTCTCGACGAGGAGAGCGGTCGCGGACGCGCCGCTTCCGTAGCCCGCGACGAGGACGCGCTCGGCGTCGTCGTCGACGGCGACGGCCAGCGAGAGCAGCGCGCTCGCCGCGCCGACGTCACCGACGTCGTGGACGGTCGCACACGCCTGGATGTCGCCCGTCTCGACGCCGAGCGAGCCGGCGGCGCGGTAGGGGAGTTTTCCGTTCGGTGCCTGAACCGCGGCGGCGTCGATCGAATCGGTTTCGAGGTTCGCTGTGGCCGCCGAAAGCAGGTCGTTGAACGACGCGCGTTCGTACGCGGTCGCGTCGAGACTCGCCGTTTCCGGCTCGCCGTGAGCACGGAATCGGGTGCCAGGATAGGGTTCGGACGCCGTTCCTCGGTCGACGACCGTCGCAGCGCCGTCATCGGTGAGGACGAACGCAACGGCGCCGGCCCCGGCGGCGTGTTCGATCGCGCTATCGGGCGCACCCCGTGGCGCGTCGCTGGCGACGACGAGCGTCGCGTCGTCCCCATCGCGCTCGAGACCGGTCGTCAGCGCTTCGACGCCGGCCAGGGTGCTTCCGGTGTGCAGAGTCGTCTCGACGTCGTCGTCGAGCGCGAGCATGCTCGCGAGCCGAGGCGTCGGATCCTCTTCGTCCATCGGCGGCGTCGTGGTCGCGAGCGAAAGTCCGTCGACGGACTCCGGCTCGATCCCCGTCGTCTCGAGAGCGATGGTCGCCGCCTCCGCAGCCATGGTCAGCGAATCCTCATCGACCGCGGGGACTGACTTCTGCTGGATACCGGTGCCGCCGAAGGTGCCGAGCGCCTCGGTGAACTCCTGTGCAGCGATCCGGTCGGACGGGACGTACGCGCCGACGCCCGCGATAGCACGGTCGGTCATTCCGCCATCACCCGCTCGAAGACGTGAACAACGGCAGCACCGCCGCTCCCACCCACGTTGTGCGTCAACCCCCGCTGTGGATCATCGAGCTGTCGATCGCCGGCGTTTCCGGTGAGTTGCTTGAACACTTCAGCCACCTGGCCCGTCCCCGTCGCGCCGATGGGGTGGCCTTTGGATTTGAGGCCGCCGGAGGGGTTGACCGGGAGGTCCCCGTCGAGATCGGTCGTTCCGTTCTCGAGCAGCGACGGTGCCTCGCCTCGCTCGCAGAAGCCGAGGTCCTCGTAGGCGAGGACTTCCGCGATGGCGAAACAATCGTGGACCTCCGCGAAGTCGACGTCGTCCGGACCGATACCGGCCATCTCGTAGGCCGTCTCGGCTGCTCGCTCGCTCGCGGGGATCCCCGTGTAGGTGTCGCGGTCGGCCAGTCCGACCGGATCGGAGGAGGCCCCGACGCCGGCGACGCGAATCCGCTCGCCGTCGTAGTCCTCGAGGAACTCCTCGCTGGCGACGAGGGCGACCGCCGCCCCGTCGGAGGTCGGACAGCAGTGATAGAGGTTCAGCGGATCCGCGACCGGTGCGCCGCCTTCTGCGTCCTCGAGCGAACAGGTGAACCCGAGGTGTGCGTTCGGGTTTTTCGCGCCGTTGGCGTGGTTTTTCACGGCGACGCGCGAGAACGGTTCGGTGTCGACGCCGTATCGGTCCATGTAGGCGCTCGCCATCTGGGCGTAGACGCCGGCGAAGGTGGTTCCGGTCAGGCGCTCCCACTCGGTCTCGCCGCTGACGCCGAGCCAGTACTTCGTGAGGTCGCCGCTCATATCGGTCATCACTTCGAAGCCGCCGGCGACGACGAGATCCGCCATCCCGCTTCGAACGGCCTGGACGGCCTGTCGAACGGCGTATCCGCCGGCCGCACAGGCGTTCTCGACGCGCGTACAGGGGACACCCTCGAGACCGACGTGTTCGGTGACTGCCGGCCCGGAGAGACCCAGTTGACGGCCACCGACACCCAGCGTTCCGATCACCGCCTCGTCGACGGCGTCGGAATCGATCGTTCCGTCAGTGCTCTCGAGTGCCGATTCATAGGCTCGTTGGAAGAGTGATCGATAGCTCTCGTCGGGGAACGCTCCGAACGGTGTCTGTCCGGCACCGATCACGTACGCTTCCGTCATACCCGTGAGTATCCCGCAGCGAGCAAATAGTTTGGGATGTTCAGTCCGTCGACTGCCCTGCCCGCTCGCGGATCGAGCGACTGACACCGCGCCAGGCACCGGTCCGGTAGCGGTAGTAGGTGATCGCCGCCGAGATGTAGGTTTCGGTGAGCATTGCGACGTAGAGTGCGGCCACGCCAAGTGGCGTAATCACGCCGAGGTATGCGATCGGGAGCGTGAACACGTAAAGACCGATCAAAGCGCCGTAAAACGGCCATCGAGTGTCGCCCGCACCGCGGAGTGCGCCGGTTGCAGAGGAGTCGATACCGAGACCGATCGTCGCGATTGCAGCGATCTGAATGAACGTCGTCGCGAGTGAGAGCGTCTCCGGATCGGTGACGAATAGGTGAGCGATCGAATCGGCAAAGAAAATCACCAGTGACGCGAAGATAACGTATGCCACGAGCGAAAATCGAATGATTTCGTCGCCGTAATTCGTTGCAATTTCTTCCTCGTTCGCACCGAGGTGTCTTCCGACGAGGCTGCTCGAGGCGATCGAAAAGCCCCAGGAAAGGCTGTTCATCAGGTCTCGGATACGGCGTCCGATCTCGTACGCAGCGACGACGGTAGAACCGAAGATTCCTGCGATAGCTAACAGTGGGAAGACGGCGACTGCTCGGGCGACCTCCTGAAATATCAACGGCGTACTTACCCGGACCAACGGCCGCAACAGAGTCATATCTACAGTCGGCCCGGCAAGCGTGAGCCTAACCGGGAGTCGACCACGACGTGGATACGGACGACCGAACAGTCCCCACGCCAGTCCAGCAGTGATGAGAACGGTCGCGACGACCGTACCGATAGCAGCGCCGGCAACGCCCATTTCGAGTCCGAAAATCAAAATCGCATTCAGAACGATATTGAGCGCCGCACCGCCCGCGCGGATTACCATCGGGGTGAGCGTGTCACCGATACCGGCGAAGACGCGACTCGCGATCTTGTTGTAGAACTCGAACAGAAGTGCGGGTGCGAGCAGCGTCAGATAGATGGTCCCGTACTCGAGTGCGGCTGGTTCGGCACCGAGAAGCCCGATCAGCCCCTCCGAACCGAAAGCGAACAGAACGATAAACGGGGCTGAAAACACCGTCGCAAGCAGACAGCTCTGTGTAATCGCCCGGTTAGCCAGCGACGGTTGATCGCCGCCATAGTACTGTGAAACGAGGCTGATCGTCCCCCCCGAAAGTCCAAGGGAGAGTCGGGCAACGAGTTGCCAGTACGCGTAGGCGAACGCGAGGCCAGCGATCGCCGGAGCACCGAGTACGATCCCGACCATCGCCACGTCCGCCGTCTGCTTTGACATGCGAGCAAATCCCGTCACCACGCGCGGCCAGGCGAGGTCGACCGTCGCCCGGAGTCGCGAGCGTTCGATGATGTTCCCGCGCTCTAAGAGGCCGGCGAGAAATGAAACGAGAGAGCGAAGCATTGGTCTGAATAGAGGAGCAACGAGTCGTTTAATCGTTTAGAAATAGGCAAGCACGAACGGTTGTGGACACACCGAACTTAATCGATGACAACCGCCGCCTGAGGGGGTGCCTCCCGCTGTTCCACCGGTCGTGGAACACGCGATCAGATTCGAATAAATCCGTCGTCGATACGATCGTCCTCCTCGAGAATGCCCGTCTCGACCAGGAGATCCTGACTGCGCTCTAGGTTCTCGGTCGGGATGTCACCGTCGCGCGGCCAGACGTCGATCTCACGAACCGTCTCCAGCGATTGCTCCCAGATGTCCTGGCCGTAATCGGGGAAGACCTCACCGCCACCGGCGAGCGCCTGCTCGGTCACCTCGGAGAGATCTCCATCGTAGGTAGCCTCGTATGAGACGCTGAGTTCGTCAGCCATCGTCCGGTAGAGGTCCGTGTTTTCGTCGTACGTGTCCTCGAGCGTGATCCAGGCCGAAGCGAGATTCGACTGGAGTTTTTCGTACTCCCAGGGAGCAGCCAGGATGGATCCGATCCCCTCGTCTTCGGCGTTGAGCGCTGCGCTGTAGGGAACGATCGCAGCGTCTACTTCGTCGGCCTCGAGCGCAGCGAGTCGGTCGGTCGCACCGAGAATGTTGATCAGGTCGACGGCGTCGGATCCCAGTTCCTCGTCGATCATTACCTCACCGACCACGGTCGACATCGAGTTTGGCGAGTGCGTCGCCGCTCGACCACCCTCGAGATCCTCCCACGTATCGATCTCCGGACTGGCGATCATGACGAACACGTACTCATCGAGGAACCCACTGAACGCGACGATCGGGAACCCCTCGTTGATCGCTCCGACGATTCCCTCGACCGTGAGGTAACCGAAGTCGATCTCGCCGCTCATGAGCGCCGCCACCATCGGGGTAAACCCGTTGAACATCGTTCGCTCGAGCGACGTTCCGTGTTCGTCTAACTGGGACTGAAAGTCGCCGTAAATCGGGAACGCGTACACCGGCTCAGTCGGGGACGGAACGCCGATCTGTATCTCGTCCGGAAACGCCACGTCACCCTCATCGCCGGTACCGTCGTCGGTCGCGCCACCGTCGTCGTCCGACGTTCCGTCGTCAGTTTCACCATCGTCCGTCTCACCGTTCTCGTCACCGAGACAGCCGGCGACACCCACCAAGCCGGCACCGACGGTCGATTTGAGCACTGTTCGGCGGTTAGGATATGCTACCATACCTCACGTATATACCATCCTCAACCATGAACGTTTCTTTATCTATTAGACGGTTGTCATAGTCCGAACTCGGCCGATGAGGTGCGAGAAACTACATACTAGCTCAGGTCTACCGAATGGGAACTATCGATTCCATTTATGTGGGTAGCGGTACTCAGCTAACACGTATGTTTCACGTAGTTGCCGGCATCGACGACAACACGGAACGGGCACTCGAGCAAGCGAAAGCGATCGCGTCCCTTCCCAGCGCACCCGAGGAAGTCAGCGTAACGCTGGTTCATACGTTTACGTTCAAAGAGCCGGAAACGACCATCGACGATATCGAGGCCGTCGACGCCGTACGCACGCACCTCGACGAACAGGGAATCGAACACGACACCCACGAGGGGGACGGAGAGCCATCGGAATATCTCGTCCAGTATGCGACCGAACAGGACGCCGACCTCATCTGTGTCGGCGGTCGAAAGCGGACGCCCGCCGGAAAGGCGCTGTTCGGAAGCGTCTCCCAGCAGGTGTTGCTCGGAGCAGACCGACCCGTGCTCGTGTCACCGACTCCGTAAACGTGGACACCGAAGCGACGCTGTGATCGACTCTCGCTCACTCGGTCCAGAAGCCGTCCGGATCGAACTCGCGGACGTACTCGAGTTCCGTCGGCGTCGGTTCCGGAGTCGTCTCGATTTCTTCGTCGCCGTCCGCGGCCGTTCGAAGCTCCCACGGAATCGACTCGTGGATTTCGTCGACTGAAACGCCGGGGTGGACGGAGCTGAGCGTCAGTTCTCCGTTCTCGAAGCGAAAGACGCCCTTCGTCGTGATGAGGGCGTCCGGTCCGCCGCCACGAAGCCCTTCCGCCGCTCGCCAGTCGCCTCCAGTTCCGTGACCGGGGCTCGTACGATACGTCACCTCCTCGACGAACCGGCGAGGTTCGTGTGGCATGATGATGACGGTCCGATCGGACAGCACCGAAATGTCACAGGCACCGCCGCTTCCGGGGAGGCGAATCGTTCGATCGCCGGCGCGAACGCGCGTCGTGTTCAGGTTACCGTATCGGTCGATCTCCGCACCGCCGATAAATCCGATATCGACGTCCCCCCGCTGTAGACGGCTCATAACGTCGATCATGTTCGTCGTACTGACCGATCGGTCGAGGTGAGCGAGATCACCCATCGTGTAGATAAGTTCGTCGGACGGTGCATCGCGAACGGTGCCGTTTTCGAACACCGCAACCGAGTTCGGAGCGTGTGTGCTGACCGCGACCTGGTAGGCGAGCAACGGCAGTCGCATCCCGACGAACGCACACTCGTCGTCGCGTATCTCGTTCGCAGCGGTCGTCACCATTAGCTCCCGGCTCGTGTACTCAGTAGCCATAGTGCACCTCCGCGGCGACCGTCTCCTCGAGATCCCGGAGATCGGGATCGAGTCGATCGACGTACTCCTCGCGATCGACGCCGTGAACCCACTCGTCGGCCCACTCCCGATAGCCCTCGGGAGTCTCCGTTCTGTCGTGATACGAGACGTATCGGTCGTGGTCACGCCGGTAACAACCCGTCAGCGGGCTCGGATGTGCGCCCATCGGACATTCGACGACGGCGTCGACCTGCTCTCGGGTACCGACGACGCGATCGGGATCGCTCTTGATGACCGACGGCTCGACGAGTTCCTCACAGGTGACGAGAACGTGATCCGCGGCTCCGATCGCTTCTTCGGTAACGCCACGGCTCCCCCAGTAGTGTACGTCGCCGTAACGGTCGGCACGTTGTGCGTGAACGACCGTCCAGTCCGGCTTTATCGCCGGAACGAGCACCTGTGTTTCGCCGGTGAAGGGACACGTTTCCGTTTCGAACGGCGACTCGCTCGAGAGGAGATCGCTACCCAGCAGCGAACGGGTGGGAAGGTACGAAACGCCCAGCGAACCGGCGTGTAACGCCATCGCGAGGCTCAGATTGGAGTGATCCTCGACCTCGAGATCGCTGGATTCGACGGCACGGCGGAAGCAGTAGCCGCTGCCCGCACTCGCGTTTCCGATCCAGGCGGCTCGGATTCGGTCGACCAGGCCCGCACCGACGAGCTGATCGAACAGCACGTCACTGATCGGCCCGACGAGCGTCAGTTCATCTCGTTGTTGTCTCACCAGTTCGTGACCGACCGCGAACGGGATCGCGTGCTCCAGTGCGAGACCCATGGCGATCGAACTTCCTGGCTCGATTCGTTCCACGGCGTCGGTGAGTGTCGTGGATCTATCGCGTGGCATATGTAAACGGTGTACGTCTCCCGTGGCAGTGCAGTGCTATAAACCATTTCCTCGTTCGAACCCGATCACCACGAATAGGGTATCGATCGGAGAGAAGGCTCATTTCAAACACACTAGAGGGTGTGCAAACGAGCGCGTAGCTGTCAACCGTGAATCGAGACGAGAATACCCCCGACGACGACCACGACCGCCGATAGAATCAGCGGAACTGTCACGGTCTCGAGCCGTTTTAAGAACACGAACGAGAGAACAGCGACGAGCAGCGGTGAGATCTGGATGATCGGGACGACGAGCACGACCGGCGCGATCTCGAGCGCCGCGTAATACCCGAGGAGAAAGACCGTGTTGGCGATGCCGGCACCGACGTACCAGCGGAGCGAAGACGACGCGAGCTCCGTCGAGGTTGGCAACGCATTTCGCCACCTGAGATACGCGAGAAAGCCCGCAGTTGCCACGACGGTTTTGATCGAGAGACCGACGAGCACCGACGTTCCGGTCGCGAACCCGATCTTCGCGAATATCGGCTCGATTCCGTAAAAAAACGCCGCCACGAACGGAAACGCCAGATCGTACGATCGCCCCGTCTGCTGAACTGATCCCGAAGCAGTCTCCCACGAGATCGCGCCGACGCCGAGAACGATCAACAGAATACCGGCGAAGTGCTCGGGGGTCAATACTTCTCCGAGCACGATAACCGCCGCGAGGGTCGCGTAAATCGGCTGTGAGGCACGGATCGGTTCCGATCGACTGGCACCGACGCGTTCGATGCTCGCGTAGAAGAACGCTCGGCCGACGAACGTCCCGACCAGTCCCGCCATCGCGAACGAGACGAGCGACGTCCTCGTCAGTCCCGACAGCGGATTCTGTAGCGCGAGCGTCACGGGAACCAGTATCGCGATGTTGGTAAGCAACACGACGACGAGCGCGTCGACAGACCGACCGTCGTCGGTCCCGATACGGATGCAAATAACCGCGATCGAGAGCCCAAGCGCTGCCAGTACGGCCAACGCGATACCCGCCAGATTGCTCATCGCCCCGTACCGCTGTGGATGGTACGTTCCCGAATAGATCCGCTCACAACAGCTTCGCTGACACGGTCAGCGCTTTCGTACTCGATCGCGATAGAGGTCCGCAACACGTTATTCGTGCATGCACGTCAGTACGGGCCGCTCACTGTTGAGCAGTACCGACTGGGTGATGCTTCCGAACAGCGCCTTCCCGACGGGCGAGCGTTTTCTGCCGCCGATTACGAGCATGTGTGCGTCGTTTCGCTCGACGGACTCGAGGATCTTTTTCGTCGGCTCGCCAACGCGACCATCGGCAGAAAACGCCGCGTCGGCCGGCAGCGCTTCCTCCGCGAAACTTCGGGCGACGGTCGTTGCGTCCTCGGCCGCGGTATCGATGGGATAGCCCTCAGCGCTCTGGCCGCCGGTCGAAAGCGTCACCGAACTGTCCGACGGCGTGAACGGATAACTCGGGGTTCCACTCGTCGGTCCCTTGGCTCGTTCTGCGATCCGTTCGTACTCCTCCTGTTCCATGACGTGGAGAACGATCAGTTCCTCGTCGAACGCACTCGAGACGTCGTGGGCCGTCTGAACGACCGTCTCAGAGGAAGGCGTGCCGTCGATCGCCGCTACGATTGTCATACTGGTACGATTCGTGCACACCGTGAAAATTGTTCCGTCTATTGGCCCGTCGGAGGAACACCGCGGTTGAGACGCGACGTTCGCCGTCGGTTCGCCTGGCCTTCGAGACGGGTCTTCAGCGTCGGTGACCGGAGAAACAAACCGGTACTACTATCGATCTGCTCCGACGAGTCGTATCCATGACACCGACGCTCTCACAGGTGTATCTGATGGTGACCGACCTCGAGCGATCGCGCGAGTTCTACGAGACGGTTTTCGACCTACCGATCGCTGAAACCGGCTCACAGAGCGTCGCGTTCGAGACCGGCCGCTGTGAGCTCAAACTCGAACAGCAGTTCGACGACGAAACGCTCTCCGCGTTCGGGCTCTCACCGCCCGGTGACAGTCGAGGCGACGGCGCGATCGCCGTCCTCGAAGTCGACGACGTCGACGCCGTTTACGAGCGGGCAACGGAGGCCGGGGCGACGACCCCGTTCGGTCCCGCGGACGTCGAGTGGGGTCGACGGATTTTGCTGGTTGAAGATCCGGACGGTTACGTATTCGAGGTTTCGCGTCCGCTCGAGTGACGAACGAAAACCGGTCAGAGCGGTTCGATTCCGGCGTCGTCACCGGATTGGAGACAGCATTGCCGTATTACGAGCCTTAAGGAGAGCGTGCGCCCGTGTCTCGAGGTATACTGTGACGATCGTCGGTTCGAGACGTGAGAAAGGGACAATGACGGGACGGAAACTACACGCACGAGTACAACCGGCTGGGCGGATGACAGTGACTGCGAGTGGACTCGAACGGACGTGGATGAGCGACTGCGGAGTGCAGAGGTGGAAGTGACACGATGGTTAACGTTCTCGGCTTAACGTTCGCGGTGCTGGCGGCCCTCGCTCTCGGAGTAACGTCGATTTTCGTACGTCTCGGTTCCCGGAGCGGGAAGTCGAACGAGATCGTGATCGTCACCTTCATCGCCAACCTCACGTTCGTCGTTCCGATCACGCTCTACTGGTACTACCCCAATTTCGGGTTGACGCCCAGAGCGATCGTTGCATTCGCGATGGCGGGTACGATGGGGACGTTCTTCGGTCGGGCGCTTTTTTACAAGAGTATCGAAACGATCGGGGCGAGCAGAACGGAGCCGATAAAGGCGACGCAACCGCTTCACGCCGCCGTAATCGCCGCACTCGTTCTCGGTGAAGCGCTGACCGCGACCAACCTGTTCGGGATTCTCCTCCTGATCGGTGGACTCGCGCTCGTCTCTCGCGAGATCGTCAACGACGACGACGTCGGTGGAAGCGACAACGTCTCACCCGCACTGCTCGTCGTCCCACTCGGTGCCGCGTTCTTCTTCGGTATCGAGCCGATCTTCGCGAAGATCGGGTTCGAAGAGGACACGCCGATTCTCGTCGCGCTCGTCGTCAAAACGGTCGCCGGGCTGACCGCGATGACGCTCTATTTGCGAGTGCGGAATAACTTCCCGTCGTTTTCACTCCGTTCCACCGAACCCGTCGTATTGAAGTGGTACGCCCTCGCCGGCATCTCGAATACGATCTTTCTCACCTCGTACTACGCGGCGCTCGAGACCGCACCGGTTATCCTCGTCGTGCCGCTGGTCCAGACGAGTCCCCTCGTGGTCGTCGTCCTCTCGTTGCTGTTTCTCTCTCACCTCGAACGTGTGACACCGCGATTGATTGCGGCTGCGACGATCGTCGTCGTCGGAGCGACCGTCGTTTCGTTGACGACGTAACGCGATCGTATGAATAGTCCAGAAACGAAGAACCATTCCACTGGAAGTCCGCCTTAGCACCGGGACCGACAGGAGATCGTCGGAAGTGGCTGAATCGTCAGGTTCGACGAAAAGAGAAATGTTATGAAGGTGCATAGTGTTACCTGAACTCATGGTCGGACAACAACGGCTGGAGCACGCCGAGCTTGGAGTGACGGACCTCGACGACGCGGTGTCGTTTTACACGGACGTTATGGGTATGATTGAGATCGAACGGAGCAGCGACACGGTCTACCTCGGATGTGGGCTGGACGAGAACTTCGATATCGCGGTCACGGAAGGAGGGACGGGGACCCGACACTTCGCAGTCCGAGTCGACAATAGCGACGAGCTCGCTCGATACGAACGAAACCTCGACGAAGAAGGTGTGAAGACGAAACGGGTCGATGGTGAGGAACCCAACCAGGTCGAAGGAATTCGGTTTTCGATGCCGATGGGCGTTGACATGGAGCTGGTTCTCGTCGAGGACATGGGGTACAGACATTCGGACGAAGCCAGGGTTCCGGGACGCTCGAGCGTCTGTCCGGTAGATATTGACCACATCACTCTCGGTTCGTTAAATCCCCAGGAGAACGTGGAGTTTCTGGAAGACGTTGTGGGTTTCAACGTCTCGGAAGTGCTGTTGAAAGAGGACGAAAGTTGGCGCGGTGCGTTCACTAGGTGGGGCGTCCACCACCACGACGTCGCCGTCCTCGGTCGTCCCGACGGAACCGAGTACAACCTGCGTCACATCGCCTGGACGATGTCGAGCATCGACCACATGAAGGCGTTCATCGACAACTTAGCCCAGGCCGGCTACGAACTCGAGGTGACGATCCATCGCCACTACGCCGGCGACAATCTCGCCGCGTACTTCTGGGAACCCGGCGGAAATCGGTTCGAGATCTGCGCCGAGATGGCGACGCTCGATCCGAATACGCCGACGAACTACTGTGAGCCCGGCGAAGGGTACACGGCGTGGGGAGGCGTCCATCCGCCGGAATCGTACCGGAAAGACGGCTCGTAACCGAACGTACGCAGTTTCGAACTTGCGGTATTTTTCGGATCCAGTCCAGGGTTGCTGGTACGAACGGGAGATCCGTAGCGGATCGTGCAAACGTCGATACGCAACGCGGTCCGATGCGCGAGATCCCGAGTCCGCTCTCGTGTCGAAAAGTGCAGCCTCGAGTTTTCGATCATCGGTCGGTAACTGAAGAAACGAGCGTTTCGAGTTACCACGAGGAGTTTCGAAACGAAATAGTATCGGATGATAAAATTGGGAGATTATACGCTAATACCGGGTATTGAGAAGACATTCGAACACCAATTTACAGGAGTATGCGAGTAAATTAGAAATATGTTGTTCGGTTACACACCAGACGATAGTGAAGGTTCGTCTCGAGACGGGACGACGTGGAGTGCGATTTGGGCCGGTCCGCTTCCCTCACACGGACCACTGTAAGTCATCCTGAGGCGACCGAGTCCCCCCGACGGTCGCTCCGATAAGCAGCTACGTCAGACCGTATCAATCCTCGTCCGCCGGCGCACTTCCCCGTTCGCTCATCATCGTTGCGCCTCGCTCGAGCCAGGACTGACGGACGAACGTGGTACAGACGACGACGTTTCGCCAGAGGAAGTCGGCAACGATCGCCACGTACGCGGCGACGACGCCGTACTCGAGTTGAATTCCAAAAACGTACGTGACACCGAGTAACATCCCGAACGTACCCGTCAGCTTCGCGGCGAACGGTGATCGCGTCTCGCTTCCGCCGCGAAGCGCGCCGGATACGGACTCGAAGAGGGCGATGAAGACGGCGGCCAGCGCGTACGCTTGCGCGAAGCTAGCCGCGTACTCGACCGTCGCCGGATCGCGCGTGAAGAGTAGCACAAACTGCTCAGCGCCGACGAAGAGTGCGGCGCTCAATCCGCCGATGGTCAACACCGCAAGCGACGCCGTCGACCAGCCGTTGAAGTAGGCGACGTCGTGTTCGCCGCGGCCGACCGCCTGCCCGACCAGGATATTCGCTGTGACCGAATACCCCCGAGCGAGCGGATCGGCGACCTGCTGATACATCCGACGACCGATGTGGTACGCGGCGTTCACCTCCGTTCCGAAGACGAGGAGAATCGCGTTGAACGGGAATTCGGCCACCAACTCGGTGAGACCCTCCGCGACCCGCGGCGTTCCGATCACGACCAGTTGCTTCGCGATGATCCACTGGCGTGGAAGTGCGAACTCGAGTTCACAGCGGGGGCTGGCGATCACGGCGAGAAACGCGATCGCGGAGAGAACGTCCGCAGCGGCCGTCGCCGCGGCGATACCGATCACCGACAGCTCTGGTGCCGGACCGATACCGAACGCGAGGACGATCGTCAGAGAGATGTTCAACACGTTCGTGGCCCCGTTGACGTACATCGGCGTGAGCGTGTCGCCAGTTCCCTGGATCGATCGGGCGGAGATCAACACCACGTGGCGTGCGGGACTGCTAACGAGGATGATCGCCAGGTACGCAGCGCCGAGTGCAACGACCTCCGATTCGGCACCGAGAACGCCGATTGCCCACTCGTTCAACAGAAGTCCGAACAACACGAACGGGATACCGGTAAGCGCGCCGAGCAACAGCGCCTGCGTCACCGCTTCGTTTCGATTCGCCGTTGCGCCGCTGCCGGTGTCCTGACTCGAAAGCGCGATCGCGGCATCGCCGGTTCCGAGGCCGATCCAGAGCGGGAGTCGTGCGTAGATGTCCGCGAGGCCGACCGCGGCGACGGCGGCGGGAGAAAAGAAGCCCGCGACGATCATATCCACTGTTCGCATGAGCGTGCGAAGCACCTGTTCAGTCATCACCGGCCACGACAGGCTGTACACACGCCGCCAAACGGCCCAGACCCGTTCGGTAGGAAGGCGCATCGGTTACTGGACGTGAGTTGTGTTACCGTCTATTAAACGGTACCGTTGTTTCGGGAACCGAGCCGGCACCAGTCGATTCCTCGAGACGATAATGAGAACGTGTTTCGAATCAGACTTATAAAGAGACGGAGTAACGATCAGTTCGGTTAGTTTCCAGGTGACATATCGTCTGAATATCGATCGCTACACAATACTTTTATAGGAGGTCCGCTAATACCAGGTTGGCGATGGTACACGATATCAATCAACTAGGGGCAGATAGTGCAACGTCGCGGCGAAAAGTACTCGCACTTTCGGGGTCGGCGATGGCAGCAGGTGTCGCGGGATGCCTCGGTGACGACGACGGTGACGACGACGACGAAGAGTACCCGACGGGTGACATCGACGTAATCATCCCGTTCGATACGGGAACCGGATTCGATACCTTCGTGCGGGGTGTCATCGAATTCCTTCCGGGCCACCTTCCAAACGAAGTGGACGTCATTCCGGACAACCAGGGTCCGGCACCGGAGGGAACGGCAGCGATCTACAATGCCGAACCAGACGGATACGAAATCGGCGCATCGATGCTACTTGGCATGTCCGTTCAGGAGCTCATGCTGGACGCGCCCTTCTCTATCGCGGAGATGACGGCGTTACCTCGAATCCACGCAGATCGGGCGATTCTCGCAGCGAACACGGATACACCGTACGAAACGGTAGACGACCTCCAAACGACTGACGAGGACCTACGGTGGGCAGTCGTGGGCGGAACCGACAGTCACTATCAGGCGGTGATAACGGCCGACGAGATGGGTATTCCCGCCGATATCGTTCCATACGACGGCGCACCGGATGCGATCGCCTCCACACTCCGCGGTGAAACCGAGATAACCGCGTTTTCGGCATCCTCGACGCCAATGGCCGACGGACTCACACAAGGAGATCTGCGACCGGTGATGATCTACAATGACGGCCCGCTAGACTACCTTCCGTACACGCAGGAACTGGACATTGCGGACACCACCCACGACCTCGGCTACTCCGAGCTGGACATCACCAGCGTCCAGCGAGTATTCTTCGCTCCACCGGATCTACCGGACGACATCCACGGCGTCCTCGAGGACGCGCTCATGGATACGATGGAATCGGACGAGATGCAGGAGTGGGCCGACGAAGACGAGGGTCGGTTCGTCGATCCGGCGCCGTCCGACGTGATCGCGGACGAGATCGACATGATCCACGATCTCATCAACGAGCACGAGGATACGATCCAGGAACATCTGGACGACTGAAGCAACGTTTAAGTCGAACAACGATACATTCTACCATAGATGTCCGAGATTCTAAGCGCCGCAGTGCAGGCCGCCGAGGTGTTATTCACGTGGCCGACGATCGGATTTTTAATACTCGGCACACTGATCGGGCTGATATTCGGTGCGATTCCGGGTCTCGGAGGGGCCGTGGCGATCGCGTTACTCATCCCGCTCACGTGGGGAGTGGACACGTCGGCGGCGATGGTTCTGTTCGCGGCCACCCTCGGCGGAGCGACATTCGGCGGGAGCATCTCGGCGATTTTGATCAACACGCCCGGAACGCCACCCAACGCTGCGACGTTATTGGACGGATTTCCGCTCACACGCCAGGGTCGCTCGGGCGAAGCGCTGGCTACGTCCGCGACTGCGAGCGCCCTGGGCGCGGTTTTCGGAGTGATCGTTCTCCTCGCGTCGCTTCCGGTCGCGCGGGAGATCGTCCTCGCGTTCGGGTCGCCCGAATTCTTCTGGCTCGGTGTCGTCGGCGTTTCGGTGATCGCCACGATTTCGCGCGGCAGCACGCTCAAAGGAATGATTGCCGGCGGATTCGGGTTTATGCTGTCGTTTATCGGTTATCAAGGAGCGACGGCCGAGTACCGGTTTTCGCTGGGAACGACGTTTCTGTGGGACGGGTTGGAACTCATCGTAGTGTTGATCGGGATATTCGCCGTCGGTGAGGCGATTAACCTCGCAACCGAGGAGGGTAAAATATCCCAGGTGAAAACGAAGGCCAACCGATCGGACATCGTACAGGGAATAAAGAATCCGTTCAAACACTGGTTTCTCTTTCTCCGGTCGTCGGTGATCGGTTCGCTCGTCGGAATGATACCTGGGGCCGGAGGCGCGCTGGCTACGTTTATCTCGTACGCACAGGCGGTCCAAACGTCCGATAACGCCGAGAAGTTCGGGGACGGTGACGTCCGTGGGGTCATCGCGGCGGAAGCCGCGAACGACAGCTCGGACGGCGGTGCGCTCATTCCGACCGTCGTCTTCGGCATACCGGGAAGCGTCGCCACCGCCGTGTTACTTGGGGCGTTCATTTTTCACGGACTCTCTCCGGGTCAACAGCTGTTGAACGATAATCTGGATATCCTGTTGTTGATCATATTCGCCCTGGTAATCTCGAACGTGCTCACGTCCTTGATCGGTGTCGTGAGCGCGAACCAGGTCGCAAAAATCACGCAGATCGACACGAACCTGTTGATCGCACCGATTCTCGTGATCAGTTTCGTCGGTGCGTTCGGACTTCGAACACATATCGGAGACGTCGGCGTCGTGGCAATTTTCGGTCTGATCGGTTACCTGATGTTGCGCTTCGGTTACTCGCGGATCGCGTTCGTGATCGGAATCATACTCGGTCCGATCATCGAGAGTTCGTTCCTCCAGTCCCTCTCGGTCTCGGGGGGGAGTTACATGATTTTCTTCGAGCGTCCGCTGTCGATATTTCTCATCGTGATACTCGTTCTCAATTTGACGGCACCGTTTATCAGGCGAACGCTGAGATAATGGAAAAAATACAATGAGTACACGAAATACGTTCGTGAAGGTGATGGAAAGAGCAAATCAGACGATCGATAGCGCATCACAGTGGATCTACAACAACGAACGGAAACTAGAGATCGCGTTCGTGGTCGCACTCCTGGCGTTCTTCGCATACGCCGTCGTCACGGGGATGGACTACCGTCGGAACGCGCGACTCGTTCCAACGATAATCGCAGTTCCGACGATAGCATTACTGGTACTCGTGTTAGCCACCCTGCTCTCGAGTCGGTTCGCAGCGTTCGCCGCCTCAATCGCGTCGTCTGACATGCTCGGAATTCACTCGAAAGCGGCGAGTTCTGACACTCAGAAGGGGGAATCGCCGCAGTCGGATCCGTTCACGAGCGAACGAACGCCGGCCAGCGAGAAACGACTTATCATGATGGTACTCTGGACGGGACTCCTGCTCGGGTTAGTCGTGGCCATCGGCTTTTCGGTTGCGATTCTCGTCTTCGCTATCGGTTTCTACCGGATATACTCCGGCGAATCCTGGTACCGATCGGTCGGTTACGCGGTAGTGCTCTGGGCGTTCGTGATAGTTGTGTTCCAGATACTTGCAGACATCGATCTCTACGGCGGAATTGTCCTTTAACTCGATATCGCGGTCGTTCTACGGTTGTCCCTTCGCTCGGAGATTCGGCACAATAGAGCGGGGGAGTGGTGCGAACTAATCCGTCCAGGACAGAGGGTTCCGAAACACAAAGGCGAGCGACAGGTCCGGCAATCAACCAGTACGATCGGAATGCGCATCGGCCCAGTCAGCGTCCAGACGGATTCGTACACGCCGACGATGGACGGGTATCGTGACAATCGATACCGAGTCAGTATCGTTATGGACGTGGTGGTGATAGCACGATCATGGAACTCGCGATCCAGACCGCTCCGATAGGCGGATCGATGGAAACGAAACTCGAGGCCGCCTCCGAACTCGAGGTATCGGTCGTCTCGCTCGGAACGTACGATTACTACGGACCCGGACCCGCCGAACTCGATCCCGGAACCCATCTGGACGATCCGGACGCTCGAGAGACGCTCGAAGATCAGTTGGAGCGCCACGAGATTTCGATCGGGATGCTGGGGGGAGGGAGCAATCCGCTTCACCCGAATCCGGACGTCGCCGAGAACTGTAAGCGGGAGATTACGGCGACGCTCGAGCTGGCGGAACGACTCGGCGTTGACACGGTGTCGTGTCATTCCGGTCTACCTGCGGGTAGTCCGGACGACGAGACGCCGAACTGGCTGACAATGCCGATTCCACCGGAGCCGCATATCTCGGAGGGGTACGAGTACCAGTGGGAGGAGGTCGCGATCCCGTTCTGGCGAGAAATCGCCGACGAGGCGGAAGAACGCGGAGTCGACGTCGCGATAGAGGTACACGTGAACACGCTCGTTCACACGCCGGCGAAATTGCTCCGGCTTCGAGAGGAGACGAACGACCGCATCGGCGCGAAACTCGATCCGGCGCACCTGCTCTTGCAGGGGATGGACGAGATCGACGCGATCAGGCGGCTCGGTCGAGAGGACGCGATTCACGCGTTCGAGGCGTCGGATATCAAACTGGACGAAGCGAACGTGCGACGAGGAGGGATGCTCGACGTTCCGCAATCCGAGCGTCGGATCGATCGTTCCTGGGAGTTCAGAGCGGTGGGGCGGGGTCACGGATCCGACTACTGGCGCGACCTCGTCGACAGTCTGGAGAAGGTCGGCTACGACGGGATCGTCTCGATCCAACACCTCGGCGTGCCGGAAGAAACGCGGGCGGGATTCGAAACTGCGGTCGGCGTTCTGGACGACGCGCTGTCCGGGTGATCGTTCGCTACGTACGCGCGCTCTCGCCGCCGAAGAGGGGGAGGTTTACTCGAGCGCTTCCGATCGAAACGGCATTTCTATCGGACCGAGCAAAGAGAGCGACAACGCGAGCGGGTACCGTGGTCGTCGACATCGATCGCGTAGCGGGTCGCCGTTATTCTGTCGCTTCGAGGATTACGAGGAGTCCCCTTCCAGGACCGTAACGACGGGACGGTCCGCGTTGAGCAGGACCGTCTGGGCGACGCTTCCGAACAGAACCTTTCCGGTCGGCGACCGTTTGCGTGGGGCGACCACGACGTAGCGAGCGTCCTGTTCGTCCGCGTACTCGATGACCCGGGTTGCCGGATCGCCGATCAATCCGACGGCTTCCCACTCGGACTCGATGTCGTCGCCGGCCTCTGCGGCGATACGAGTCGCGGCGTCGCGAATATCGTCCATGCTGACGCCGTCAGTGCCCGATTCAGCACTGTCGACGCCCATTTCGACGAATTCCGATCTCGTCAGGACGTGTACGACGTGGATCGAGTCGCCGAACGAATCGGCGAGCCGTTCGGCCTCCCGGATGACGTGACGTGACCGCTCCTCCCTGTCGACCGCGGCGACGATTGCCATGCGTTTTCATAGATATGGAGCCCATTAATCGTTTCCGTAGTGTACGGCGTACACGGCAGTCGCCGCGCCGAACGCGACGAGAGTTCGGCGTTCGACCACGACGGGATCAGGGAAGACGACGCAGCGTCAGGACCGGTGGTTCGGCGCAAGCCACGTCACCAAAACACGTATTGTGAATTAGCGTGATGTGAAAGCGATGAAAGCAGTTCGATACCACGAGCAAGGCGAACCCGGTGTGTTGCGCGTCGACGACGTTCCGAAACCGACGCCACAGAACGAGGAAGTGCTCGTCGAAGTTCACGCGGCGAGCGTCAATCCGATCGACACGAAGTTTCGGAACGGGTTCTACTCGCCGCCGGAGCTGCCGATGACGACCGGGTCGGACTTCTCCGGGGTCGTCGTCGAGGTCGGCGACGGAGTGGATGATTTCGAGCCGGGCGACCGAATAATCGGCGACGGCCTCAACAAACGAAGCGGCTACCAGGGATCGTTCTCGGAGTACGCGGTCGCGCCGCTCGAGTCGATCGCGCCGATTCCCGACGACGTAAGTTTCGACGACGCAGCGGCGCTCGGCCACGCCGGTCTCACGGCTTGGTGCGGAATCGTCGCCTACGGTGACGTGACGATCGGAGACACGTGTCTCGTCCACGGCGGCAGCGGCGGCGTCGGGCATATCGCGGTCCAGCTAGCGCGCCAGAGCGGGGCCAAGGTCATCGCGACTGCCGGGACGGATCACGGCCTCGAGAAACTCGAGCAACTCGGCGTGGATCACGCGATCAGTTATGAGCGGGACGACCTCCAAGAAGCGATCGAGGAGGCGGGAGCGCCCGACGTGATACTCGATCCGCTGCTCGGGGAGTACCTCGAACTCGATATCGAGGTCGCGGCTCCAAACGCGACGATAGTCGCCATAGAAGGACGCGAGGTCACGTTCACGAACGCACCGACGGCGCGGCGCAAAGACCTGTGTCTGTACCAGGTCGGCGCTGCGAGCCTACCAGATGTCAGCGGGGCACTCGAGCGGCTGGCGACACTCCTCGGTCGCGAACTGATCGAGGTCGTGATCAACCAGAAGTTCGACCTCGAAGAGGCGGCCGAAGCTCAGCGGTTCACGATCGAGGCGAACGACTTCGGTAAAGTGTTGGTCCAGATTAGATAGGTATCGACTGTTCGGAGACGAACGGTGACCGGAGAGACGACCGACGAAACAGATAAGAGCCATCCGCGTGATGGATCCGTCATGCGACGTGTACGATTCGAAACTGATGAACAGGTGCGAAACGGTCACTACGAAAGTGGCGAAATAGTTGCGGACTCAGAGACGTACGACGTGGACGAAGTGACGATTCTGCCCCCGTGTGAGCCGACGAAAATCGTCGCGGCCGGGAAGAACTACCACGACCACATCGCCGAGATGAAAGAGAAAGGGATCGGCACCGGAGAGATTCCGGACTTTCCGTTTTTCTTCTTCAAGCCGCCGAGCAGCGTGATCGGTCACGGCGGTATCATCGCGTATCCGGACGGTGGGGAGCTCGTCCACTACGAGGGGGAAGTCGGCGTCGTTGTCGGAGAACGCTGTCGGAACGTCGCTACCGACGACGCGATCGACGTGCTCGCTGGGTACACTGCGCTCAACGACGTCTCACACCGCGACTGGTCCGGAAAAGAAGAGCAGTGGGTGAGACACAAGGGTCGGGATACGTTCTGTCCGGTCGGACCCTTTCTCCAGACGGATGTCGAGTCGGACATCGGCGTTCAGACGCACGTAAACGGTGAAAAGCGACAGGATAGCCGAACGACGGAGATGGTATTTTCGATCGCAGAGCTGGTCTCGGATGCTTCCCAGTATATGACGCTCGAACCGGGGGACGTCATCGCGACCGGGACGCCAAGCGGTGTCGGTCAAATTTCGCCCGGAGACACCGTGGAAGTGACAGTCGAGGGCGTCGGAACGCTCCGGAACGACGTCCGATAGCCGAGCGATTTTTGATCGACGCGTCGAACGCGCATCCGGCCGGACCGATACCACGCGTTCGCGCGGTGAAAAAGACTTGTAGAGAGGGACCGACTGCGAGCCGAATCCACGCGGACCGTCGCGATCGATCCGACACCGATCGCCAGGGCGGAACGCGACTCCAGTGACGACGGGTGCTCAACCGTTCGCGTCGAACGTTCGAAAATCAAAAACGATCGAACCGATCAGAAGCCAGCGCGGTCGACGTCCCACCAGATGAGCCGATCGTATATTTTGCCCATCAACCAGGGCAGGGTAACGCCGAGAAGCATGAGGACGAGCACGACGCTGATGACGCCCTCGAGGCGGAACGATGCGCTCCACTGCTGAATGAGTCCACCGAGACCGGTCACGGCGACAATAATCTCGACCAGCACCAGTCCACGGACGGCACGTCCGATACCCATTCGGAGTCCGGCAAGGATGTACGGAATCTCGTAGGGGAGAACGACGTTCTTCAGCGTGTAGAGTCGACTTGCGTTGAACGACTCCGCGACCTCGAGCAGTCCCGCAGGAGTCGTTCGAGCCCCTTCGAAGGAGTTGATCACGATCGGGAAGAACGCGAACAGGAAACAGATCGCGACGCGGATCCGAATCCCGGTTCCGAACCAGACGATCAGCGCCGGAACGATCGCTGCGTAGGGAACGACGTAGATGGCGTTGACGTAGGGATCGAGCAACTCCTCGATCGTTCGGTTGACGCCCATCAGGATACCCATCGGGATGCCGACGAGCGTGGCCATGAAGAACCCGATAAAGATCGCGTACAGTGCGTCCCAGAGGGCCTCTAGCAGTCCTTCTTCAGCGACCTGTACGTACAGTGCGTCTGCGATCATCGGGACCGACGGTATCCGGTCGCTCGGATACCCGAGGTAGGCGAACAACGAATAGAGCGCCAGCAAGAAGACGCCGAAGCCCGCTTGCAGGATGATCTGGTGGTTTCGGTCGTCCATCGATAACGTCAGCTGCTGTCGGAGCGAGGATTCGTCTGCTGTTGCCATTATTTCTCAGCCTCCCAGTCGATGATCTGTTTTTCGAGTAGCTGGATGAGCCTCGTCAGGATGATGCTTACGAGCATCAACAACAGGACGATCGATAACACACCGCTGACGCGGAAGACGTCCGCCCACGAGCGGATGATGCCACCCAGGTTGACGAACTCGATCAGGATCTCTGCCAGGATCATCCCGTTGACTGCACGTCCCATCCCGAGACGGAGCCCCGCAGTGATGTACGGTAAGTCGTGTGGAAAGATCACGTGTCGAACGGTGTAGTACTTGCTCGCCCCGAAGGATTCGCTGACCTCGAGTAACCCCTCGGGAGTCGTCTTGACACCTTCGTACGTATCGATGAGAATCTCGAACACACAGAAGAGGAAGACGATGAAGACACGAACCTCGAAGGTCGGGCCGCCGATCAGAATGAAGATCGGCACCATAGCCGAGATCGGCGCGACGTACATCGCGTTGATGTACGGATTGAGCATCACGTCGAGGTGGCGGTTGATCCCCATCGCCAGACCCAGCGGTACCCCGACGAGAACCGCGAGGATATAGCCGAGGAACATGGTTCCCATACTGTTCATGAACGCGCCGACGAGGTCGTCCTCGCGGAACTGCGTGACCAGCGACTCGAAGATCAACTCGAGACCCGGGAAGAGGTAATCGGGTTGGCCTCTCGCGTAGAGGTCCCAGATCGTGAGTCCGACGAACACCGCGAACAGCCGGATGAGAAGGCCTCTGTTTCGCTCGAACCACGTTCCAGCCAGACGCGATTTTACGCTCATAAGAGCGTTTTCCCACTTCGTCCGAACGGAATTTAATGATTTTGTGGACATATCATTCAACGATTCGTGCTGCGTCTGTATCGAGGAACTCCGCCCCGCAGGTGGGACAGAGTAGTTCGGTACCACTGTTTCGAAGCTCTCCATGGTGTGCATGGAAGAGCTCGCTACATTCGGGACATTCGGCCCAGAATATTCGTGCCATTGTCAATCGAGGTATTCTGTTAGCGTCATTCGTTCGAGTGCATCCTCGGGGATGTCTAACACCGGTGGATACTGTTCGTCAACGGGTTTGGTCGCATCTATTATAATTTTTGATGTTGCGACCTCGCCGCGAACGCTCGGATCGAGCGTGTTACCCTTGACACCGTTGATGATGTCGATATCTTCGTCGGCCCGGACGCGGGTCGACTGCGCCCAGAGGACCTCTTCTTCGTCGAACGCATCGACGTCCTCGTCGACGACGACGACGTGCTTGATGAAATCCGAACTCGCGAGCGCCTGTAATGCGGCGTGTTTCGCTTCGCCTTCGGTCGTCTGCTCGAGGCTTACGTAACAGCGAAATCGGCCACAGCCCGAACTCGGTAAGTGAACCTGCTCGACGCTCGGAACGCGACCCTGGATGTCGTTGTAGATTCCCCCCTCTTTGGGAACGCCACCGAGTGTTGCGACGTCTTTGTGGCCGACGAACACGTGCTGAAAAATCGGATCGGACCGACAGACGACGTTCTTGACCTCGACGACGGGTTTGAGGCGCTGTGGTCCGTAGTAACCCGGGAACTCCCCGAACGGAGCTTCGGTTTCTCGAACCTCCGGAAGGACCTCCGCCTCGACGATGACCTCGGCGTCGGCCGGAACGAGGAACTCGTCGCCCCAGGTCTTCGAGGGCGTCAACCGGAGCGGGTCTCCGAACATGCCGCCGATTACGTCGTACTCGTCGACTTCGAACCCCGCGAGCGTCAGCGCGCCGAGATAGTAGCTCGGGTGATGTCCGATCGTAACCGCCATTCGGGTCCGTTCGCCGCGATCCTCGTTGGTCTTGTAAATACGGAAATTATGCCGCGGGGACATGTGAATCCCCATCTCCTCACCCCCCTTGACCATGTTGCGGAGGAACGCGACGTTGTACACCCCCGATTCGGGGTCTTTCATCGTCGGGGTCATATTGATGTACGGCGCGGGGTCGAGGCGGTGATGGCGAACGACCGGAAGGTGCGTCAGGTCCGGTACGGCGTCTTCCATGACCGGCGCATCGTCGGTATCGACCACGACGGGCTCCTGTCGGTTCGTCTCGCGCCGACCGTACTCGAGGCTCGTCTCCATGCGCCACTCGTCGGTCGACAGGTCGAGCGCCTGTGCGATCCGACGACGGTCCGCAAACACGTTACTGATAAGCCGGAAGTCGGTCTCCCGCCCCTCGATATCTGTCGGGTTCTCGAAGAGAACGGCCGGATACCGATCTTCGTTCTCGAGGTTCTGGAGGATCGCCGTGACGTCGAATTCAGCGGGGTTGACCGACTTCGAGACGCGCTCCAGTTGCGAATCCGGAAGCGTCTCGAGATACGACCGGAGGTCTCTCATTGAGCGACCTCAGTTTCCTCCTCGGCTTTGAGGCCGAGCCGTTCGCGGAGGAGTTGTTCGATATCCGCGAATCGGTCGTCGTTTTCGATCTCGACGCGGCGTTTCCAGCGAGGTCGTTCGAAGGGAATCTCGATGTCCTCGACGATCGAACTCGGTTTCGTCCCCATGACGAGCACCCGGTCCGC
Source organism: Natrarchaeobius halalkaliphilus (assembly GCF_003841485.1). NCBI lineage: Archaea > Methanobacteriati > Methanobacteriota > Halobacteria > Halobacteriales > Natrialbaceae > Natrarchaeobius > Natrarchaeobius halalkaliphilus. The sequence continues at coordinate 189,544 of NZ_REFY01000005.1, forward strand.
GAGGAAGATCGATTCGCGAATGTCGTGCGTGACGAAGACGACGGTCTTCTTTTCTTGTTCCCACAGCTGGAGGAGCTGTGTCTGCATCTTGTCTTTCGTCTGGGCGTCGAGTGCACCGAACGGTTCGTCCATCAGGATGACCTCCGGGTCGACACACAGCGCTCGCGCGAGCCCGACGCGCTGTTGCATCCCGCCGGACAGTTCGGAGGGGTAGCTTTCTTCGAAGCCGTCGAGTCCGACTCGGTCGATCCAGGTCTGGGCTCGCTCTCGACGCGTCGACTTGTCCACGCCGAGAATCTCGAGGCCGAGTTCGACGTTCTCGAGGGTCGTCCGCCAGGGGAACAGTTCGAAGTTCTGGAACACGAGCGCCGCTTCGGGCGTCGGTTCGGTAATGACGGTGTCTCCGATTCGGATCTCGCCTTCCGACGGATCGACGAGCCCGTCCATCATCTTCATCAGCGTCGTCTTTCCACAGCCGGAGGGACCCAGAATGCAGACGAATTCTTTTTCGGGTATCGAGATGGAGATATCGTCGAGAACGTGAACAGCTTCCTCACCGTTCCCGTATGTTTTTGACACTCGGTCGACTGTGATTGACTTTGGCATAGTTCGGACCGTGATTGTTCAGATGAGGATTTAAACCTTTGGAGATGCCAGTGGAGTTATAGGATTACTATCAGAAACGGTCGCGTTGTGGAGGGGGTCATCGGTGTGGATCGTTTCAGTTGACGCACGTGGCTCGAAAGCGGTGAGATTTGGCAGTCGAGCGGTCAGTGTCGAACCGACAACGGTCAAGCGGCGGGCATTACATAATACCTAAGTCGGGGTCGGTCGGTGTATCGACATGGATATACCGAACGAGTGGGGACTTCGTATCGGCGGGACGGAACAGTTTCGGTCGAACACGTTCGAGGTGGCGAATCCAGCGACGGACGAACGACTCTCGACCGTTGCCGACGCCTCGGCCGAGGACGCAACGCGGGCGATCGAAACAGCTTCGACAGCGTTCGAAACGTGGAGCGAGTGGGACGCGAGCGAACGGGGGCGTCTCCTTTCGCGAATCAGCGAGCGAATTCGCGACGATGTAGATGCGATCGCAACGCTCGAGACGCTCGAGGTCGGTCGGCCGCTCGATCACTCGAGACAGCGGGTGGAAGCTGCCGCATCGTTTTTCGAATACTACGCCGGACTCGCGGACAAAATCGAAGGGGACACCATCGACGTCCCCGGCGATCGACTCAATTACACGATTCGTGAACCGCTCGGGGTAACCGGTCATATTATTCCGTGGAACTCGCCGATACTCCTCGGGTCGCGGAGCATTGCGCCGGCGCTCGTCTGCGGTAACACGGTCGTTGCGAAACCGTCACCGGAAGCGCCGATGACGATCCTGCGGCTCGCGGCGATCTGTGAGGAGGCCGGTCTCCCGGCGGGAACGATCAACGTCGTTCCGGACGCTGACGCCGCGGCTGGAAAGGCTATCACGAGCGATTCGCGAGTCGCTGGCGTGAGCTTTACAGGATCGCCGGACGGGGGCAAACACGTGATGAAGTCCGCGGCGGAACACGTCTCACACGTGGATCTCGAACTGGGTGGAAACACGCCGTGCGTAGTGTTTCCGGACGCCGACATCGAGAAGGTCGCCTCCGAGGTCGTCGATTGCTACCACAACGCCGGACAGATCTGCTACACCATCTCTCGATTTTTCGTTCACGGGGAGGTTTATTCCGAGTTCGCAGACGCGCTCGTCCAGGAAATCGAGGCGCTCGCCATCGGTCCCTGGACCGAAGAACCGGACGTCGGCCCGGTGATCTCGGCGGAATCCCAACGACGGATTGATCAGTACGTTACCGAAGCCGAAGAAAACGGCGCACGAATCCTGGCGGGCGGAACGGTTCCACGGGAAACCGGACACTTTTACGAACCGACGCTCGTGGACGGCGTCTCCGACAGCGACTCGATCGTCTGTGACGAGCTGTTCGGCCCCGTCAAGACGCTCCACGAGTTTTCGGACGAAGCCGAGGTCGTCCGACGTGCAAACGACACCGTCTACGGGCTGTACGCGGTCGTCTACACGAAAGACATCGATCGAGCGCACCGCCTCGCGGGGGCGATGGAAGCCGGTGCGGTCGCGGTCAACGAGTTCCCGCTCGTATTCGTCCAGACGCCGTTCGGCGGCTACAAAGAGAGCGGGATTGGTCGAACCAAGGGACGGCACGCGATCGAGAACTTCACGCAGGTCAAAAACGTCACGATCGGACTCGAGTAGTCGAGATCGATCGAATCGAGACGACTGTCGAACAGCAACCCGCGCCGGATCGGTTATGCAGACGGGTCGTCCACGTGGACGTCGAGGATCGCCGGTCGACCTTCGTCCATCGCCGCGACCGCCTCGTCGAGTGCGGCGATCAGGGCGTCCTCGTCGTCGACGGTCGCCGTGTAGGCGTCGACGACGGTGGCAGCCGCGGGAAGGTCGGGCGCGGGATCGAACGTCCGTTCGCGCAGACCCTCCGTGGCAACCGATCCGTCCGGATACTGGCTCAACGTTGCCGACTGGACCGCGCGCCAGCCGCCGTTGTTGTAGATGACGGTGAGCGTCGGCGCGTTCATCGACGCCGAGAGCCACGCCGTCACCGTGGGATGGGAAAACAGATACGAGCCGTCACCGACCAGCGAAAGGACCCTCGAGTCAGGTTGGGCCAGTTTCGCACCGACCGCGGCACTGCCGGCCCATCCGAGTCCAGCGCCACCTTTCCAAAAGTGCCCACCCTCGGTCGTGACGTCGAGATGTTCGAGGATCGCCGTCTGTGAGGTGACCGCGTCTTCGATGGCGATGGTGTCCGATTCGACGACGTGGTTCAGGGCGTCCGAGAGAACTTCCGGCGTGAGCAGCCCTTCGTCACGATGGCTCGAGAGCGTCTCGTTAGCACGGTCTCTGCGGTTGCTGGCCGTCGTTTCCCACGCCTCCTGTCCGCTCGAAGGCGCGTCGACGTGTTCCGTCAATGCGGCCATCGTCGCGGCCGAGTCCGCCTCGAGTCGGAGGTCGACTCTGAAGTTCCAGGACGGATACTGTGCCTTCGTCGGGTCCGAATCGAACTGGATCACGGGGACGTCCGCGGGCGGATGGCCGTTCGCGGGAATCCACGGGATGTCGACCGCCGCCAGCAGGATCAGGTCGGCAGTCTCGAAGACGTCGTTCGGCGTGAATCCGAGATGAAGGGGATGATCGCGCGGGAAACAGATCCGCGTCGGTGCGTGCTCGACGACGCCAGCGCCGGTGGCCTCAGCGAACTCGACGAGTGCGTCGGGGTCGGCGTTCTGACTCGTGATAACGACCGGGTTCGAGGCGTCCTCGAGACGTCCGCCGAGTTCCTCGAGCATCTCGTCGGTCGGCCGCGAGGGCTGCGATCGTTCGATCGTTCGTGCGGGTTGATCGGGGGCGTCGAAGCGCGCCTCGAGCGCTTCTCGCGTTGCCGTGAGGTACACCGGACCGCTGGGATCGGCCGTCGCTCGCTCGAGACCGCGCGCAACGATCGAATCCGGATCCGCTGGCGGTTTGTACTCTCCCGTCCAGCGACAGTACTCGCGGACGATCCCCGGCTGGTCGAAGACGTCCTGTTGATAGTGGACGACGTGTTCTCTCGATCCGAGATACCCCGAATCGGTCACCGGAGCGAGCCCGGAGATAACGAAAACGGGAACGTTCGCGCGGTGAGCGTTGTGCATCGCTCCACCCAGGTTTTGCGTGCCGACGTCGACGTGAACGAGCACCGCCTGTGGCTCACCACTCACGGCCGCGTAGCCGTGTGCGGCGCTCATCGCGACGTACTCGTGGGGACAGAGGACGATCTCCGGAATCGACGTCTCTTCCCCCCGAGCGCGGATTCGACTGATCGCTTCGATCAACGGGGTGTGATCCGTCCCGAGGTTCGAAAACAGATATTCGACGCCGTGGTCGGCAAGCGACTCGAGCAGCGCCTCGCCGCTGGTGACGAGGTCGGTGTTCTCGATATCCTCCGCTGGCAGGTCAGGAAGCTCCATATTCGACACTCGAAGCACTCATGCATAATGTTTTGTGTATCGTGAACGGACGATCCATCCCATCCCGGATACACTTACTTAGGGTGTGTTACGCCCGACGACGAGTGTTCCCGTTCGCACGCTGTCCGAGATCCTGTCAATCAGTGGTCTGATAATCGAAAGACGGCTAAAACCGTTCTAGAGCCGTCCGAGACGTCCCGACAATACTTTGAGCATAAAAAAGTCCTGATACATGTCGGTAGCTTTATATCTCCTGTCGATAAAGAATAGTTCGCATGTCCGTTATCGACTCAGAGCGATTCCCGCTCACCGACGAAATGGAGGAGGCGTTCGTCGTGGACGTCGACTTCCACTTCAGGGCTCCAGTCGACCGACTGATGCCCTACATGGATAGTGCGGTAGTGAAACGAAACCTCGACATCACCGGATATCCGCCGACGTCGTGTTACTGGTTCCCCGGCTACTCGACGCCCCGAGGTGCCGGCGGACTCGAGGCTCACGGCGAACTCGAGACCGGCGAGGACATCGTCGAAGTGATGGAAGCCCTCGGAATCGACATGCCCATCCTGACACCGGGGTACAACAAGCTGCCCGACTCCCAGAACGTCGTGATGAAAAACGAGATTTCGCGGGCCTATAACGACTATCTCGTCGACGACGTGCTTCCGACGCACGAAAACATCAAGGCGGTTGCTCTGATGCAACAGTGGGAACCGGAGACGGCCGTCGAGGAAATCAAACGCGTGGGTGACGAAGAAGATATCGTCGGCATGTACGGCTTCTTCGGACACTACGATCTGCTGGGTCAGCCGAAGTACGACCAGGTGTTCGAGGAACTCGTCGCCCGAGACCTGCCACTCGCACTTCACGGCGGCGGCACCGCCAACTGGCCCCAGAAAGATCTGATCGGAAACTCGCTTCGGACGTGGTCCGAGGCGTACGGACTCGTCCACCCGTGTCGCGCCATGATGATGGCTGGAAACATGATCATGACCGGCGTTTTCGATAAGTACCCGGAACTGCAGGTCGTCATGATCGAAGGCGGCGTCAACTGGGTCCCGTTCGTCTCGGAGCGTCTGGACGAGATGTACAACGACCACCCGGAGGATATCCAGATGACCGAACGGATGCACCGGATGGGACAGGAGTACCTCGACAAACAGCCCAGTGAGTATCTAGAGGAGAACTTCTCGTTCTCGAGTCAGCCGATGAACATTCCGAACAAGACGTCGAACTTCGAGGCCATGCTCGACATGACCAACGCGTCGAATTCGTTGATGTTCGCGACCGACTTCCCACATTACACGGTCGAACTTCACAACTGGGTCCTCGAGTCGCCGGCCATCGACGACGAGCTCGCAGAGCGAATCCTCCACGAGAACGCTGAGAGTGTCTTCAGGATATGACGGAACACGTTGTCGCTGCTGCTGACGAGATCCCTCAGGGGAAAGGGAAAGCCGTCGAAGTCGATGGGTTGCCGATCGCCGTCTTCAACGTCGAAGGGGAGTACTACGCGATCTCCAACCGATGCGTGCACATGGGTGGTCCGCTCGGACAGGGTATCCTTCACTCTGATCTCCCGACCGTCGATTCCGAGCGGACGTCGGTTCACTGCCCGTGGCACTACTGGGAGTTCGACCTCGAGACCGGTCGAAGCGTCGTAAACGAAAAGACCGGCCTCCGAACGTTCGACGTCGCCGTCGAGGACGAGCAAGTCGTTATCGACCTGTGAGCGAGCACGCGAGCGTACGGCCGAACGACGGTTCGGACGGACGGGCGGGCGTCGTCGTGGCGATGTGGCTGTTGACCACGATCGGATACGCGTACATCATCGTTCCGACGAGCGTCCTCCCCGTCATCCAGGAGTCGTTGCTGATCGGCCCGCTCGCCGCGAGCGTTATTCTGAGCATCACGCTGGCTGCACAGTCGATCTCGAACGTTCCGGTCGGTGCATTACTGGACCGAATGGATAATCTCCACGTGCTCGGCTGGGCGACCGTCGGTCTCGTTATCGCCGGTCTCTGGGGGTGGTACGCCGCAGCTTCGGGCGATTACTGGTCACTCCTTGGCTCCCGCGGTCTCGGTGGTGTCGTGACGGTCGTCATGTGGACCGTCGGCGTCAACGTGACGACCGGGCTCTACCAGTTCGATCGGCGCGCCACGGCGATCGGGTTCTTCACCACCAGTGCACCCGCCGGGTTCGCCCTCGGACAGTTCACGGGACCCGTCGTGGCCAACAGCTTCGGCTGGGAGAGTACGTTCGCGTTCTACAGCATCGTCGCCGGCGCGACGTTCGGCTTCGTCGTGATCGCGAGCGCCCGCTGCTCGAGTCCGACGACGCCGGAAACACCGGTTCCGACGCTGGACGAGGTTCGTGCGGTACTCGGTAACGACAGCGTCTGGCTGATCGCTATCCTCGCCGGGATCTCGTTTTCGGCGTTTTTCGTCCTCACCAACTGGATGCCGAGCTATCTCGTCGACGAATACGGGCTGTCGCTGATTCACAGCGGCTTCTTCGTGGCGCTTTTTCCCGCGGTCGGCATCGCGTCACGCTGGGGTGGTGGATTTATCTCCGACGCCTGGTTTGCCGGTCGTCGACGTCCCGTCGTCTTCTGGTCGTTCCTGATTTCGACGCCGACGTTCGTGGTCCTCGCAGTCGTCAGGGAGCCGTTTACGACGGTGTTGACGCTTTGCCTGGCAGGTATCTCGATTCAGCTCGGGATCGGCGTCTTCTTCGCGTATGCACGTGAAGTCGCTGACGCGTCCGTCTCCGCGACGGCGGTGTCGATAACGAGTGCCGTTGCCGTGGCCGGTGCGACGGTCGGTCCGGTGATCACCGGCGCGCTGTTCGAACTGTCCGGCACCTATGCGAGCGTCTTCGTGTACGTCATCTTGCTCTCGGCAGCCGGCGTGGCCCTCTCGTATAAGGCACCGGAACCTAGCGTCGCTTGAGACCGGCTGCTGTGATACGGACTGCTGTAACTCATTTCCGGCGCAACCGCGACCCGTCCTTCGGTTGCGCCGGTAAACCGTTACAGCAGACCGTATGAGTTGTTTTTCAGTGAGACCGCGACCGTTCGGCGGCTGGGCCAGCAAATCGGAACAACGGACAACTCCCCATTCGAGAGGTAGTCAGACGATATAAGGGCCTCCAGCGAAACGCACTCGTATGGAAGAACCCGGTGACCCGTTTCACTGTCCTCACTGTGACGAAGCTCACACCGTCAAAGAAGACGAAGAGGGATTTTCCGCCACCGTTGAGTTCAGGAAGCTGTTCGTCGAGTGCCCGACGTACGACGGCGTCATCGTCTGGGCAACGGTGTCAGAGTGAACGCAAGCGAGGGACCGGCCGAAGGATCACTCGTGTCAGTACAGAGTGACTCGAGGGAAGCCACGTTCCCGATCGGGGCGGAATGAACCGTTCGATCGTCCGATTGTCGCAGTTGATATTCACTCCCACACATAAGAAAGACTTAAGTGTTCATCCTACACCATTGTTTGTGTATGCCTCGTAAGAGCAGTAGACGGAACGTGCTGACAGCTGTCGGCGCAGGATTGACGGTCGGGATCGCCGGATGTGCTGGCGACGACAACGGCAACGGCAACGGCAATGGAACTGGGAACGGGAACGGCAACGGAACTGGAAACGGGAACGGCAACGGCAACGGTGACGACGACGTGCTGCCGGATACGCTCCGTATCGGCCACCCGGGACCGACGCGGCCGACGTACGCGGCACCACCGTACTCGCACTTCCTCGACGAGATGGAAGCGCGCGGCGTGACGGTCGAGCCGGTAACGTTCGACGGCTTCGGGCCGATGATCGCGGGAATGATCTCCGAGGACGTCGAGATCGGCTACGTGACGCCGCCGTCGCTCGCGAACGCGATCGCGGAAGGGTTCCCGGTCAGCTCGTTCATGGAGCTCTCCCAGGCGTTCAGCCAGCAAGTCTGTACCGCACCCGGTATCGACAGCTGGGACGAGATCGAAGGCGAGACGTTCATCCTCCACTCACCGAGTTCGTTCTCCGCCATGGTCGGCCGTAGCGCCGTCGAGGCCAACCTGGGCGACCCCGAAGCCGTCGAGTACCAGTACATCGCCGGAACGCCGAACCGGATCGCCGCGATCGAGGCCGGTGAAGGGGTCGCGACGACCGCCTTCCTCGCAGGCGTTCTCGACGCCGAAGAAGAGGGTATCGTCCAGCACTTCTCGAACCCGAACGACGACTTCGACCACATGACCCTTGCGACCTGGGCGACGCTCGACGAAAACCTCGATCAGAACGAGGCGATGCACCAGGAGATCGTCGACGTGATGCTCGAGTCCTACGAGGACATGTACGACCGAGACATCGCAGAGCTCGTCGAATATATCCAGACCGCGCCGACCGACTTCCCGGATTACGGCGAAGAAGTCTGGAGCGAAACGCTCGAGACGGCGCGAGAGGACGAGATGTGGAACACCGATCTCAGTGAGCACATCACCGACGAGAAGTTCCAGACGTCACTCGAACTCGCAGACCGTGCCGACCTGCTCGAGGAGATGCCGGACGTCGACGACCTCGTCGATCGGCGCTTCCTGTAGTCAGCCTTTTTCGGTCAGTTTCGCGGCAACATCTTCAAAAGAGTCCGCATTAATAATCAAATATAAGTCGTCGGAGCGTCGTTCAACGGTATGGACGGGTACGAAGTCGTCGATGCGGACGCACATTACTTCGAAACGCTCGATCACATCGCACCGTATCTCGACGAGCCCTGGAAGACGCGACTCTCACAGAAGATCGACAGCCCGCAGTCGTCTATCTACCCGACGAGTAGTGGCGATCGAAACGTCTTCGGACGGATCGCTCGAGACGAACTGTCGCTTTCGGACATGACTCCCGAGGACATTCCGATGATCATGGATCACCTCGACGTCGACAAGACGATCATCCTCTCACAGAAGATGCTCTCGTTCGGTCGAATCAAAGGTGACGACGAACGGCCGGTCATCCTCGCAAACGGCTACGTCGACTACATGCTCGACAAGGTCGTCGATCCGGACGAGGGCGTCTACACGATGATTCCCGCGCCGTACCAGGATCCCCAGGCTGCAGCGGATCTGATCCACCGGGTTGGCGACGAAGACGGTATCTGTGGCGTCTGTCTCGTGACGCCCGGTGCGGAACCGCCGATGGGCAATCGGCGGTACGACGTCATCTACGAAGCAGCCCAGAAGGAGGGGCTCGCGCTGAACTTCCACGCCGGCGGTGGCGGGCTGGACGAGTTCCACATCAAGGGGTACGAGAAGTTCATCGAGACGCACACCCTCGGATTCCTCATGAACAACATGGCTCAGCTCACGAGCGTCGTCGTTCAGGGCGTTCCCGAGAAGTTCCCCGACCTCGAGATCGCGTTCCAGGAGTCGGGTATCTTCTGGGTACCGCTCATGATGCGGCGACTCGACGCCGAGTACCTCAAACGCCCGTCCGAGGCACCGCTGCTCGAGAAGCGACCGAGCGAGTACATCAAGGAGTTCTACTACGGCATTCAGCCACTCGAAGTTCCGGAGAACGAAGCGGAACTCGAGGGCGTCATCGAGACGATCGGCGGCGCGAGTCAGCTCATGTACGCCTCCGATTATCCCCACTGGGATTACGATCTGCCGGAGGTCATCTCGGAGCGACCGTTCCTCTCCGACGACGAGAAAGCGCGCATTCTGAGCGGAACGGCCAACGAGGTGTTCGGCCTGTGAGCGAGCGAGTCCGTGCTGGAACGGTAGGCGATCTCGGCCCCGGTGAGCGAACGGTCGTGACGGTAGACGACGAGCCCGTCGGCGTCCTCAACGTCGAGGGCGACTACTACGCGGTCCAGAACACCTGCGAACACATGGGTGGCCCCGTCTGTTCGGGGCGCGTGCAAGGAAAACTGGTTGCGGAGTTTACCGAGCCGGGTCAGCGTCCGGAAGAGGACTTCTCCGACGACAAAACCATCGCCTGTCCGTGGCACGGCTGGGAGTACGAACTCGAGACCGGCGACCACATCGGTGACGACCGGATCTCTCTCGAAACGTACGACGTGACCGTCGAGGACGGGGTCGTCTACGTCGAATCGTAGGTCGGTCATCGGACCCGGAATCAATTGGGGAAGGCGACCGCGCGAGGAGCCGGCCGATTCGGCGAAAGTTCTTATTATCAGGCCGACGAGTTGGTAGCTATGCGTCTTCGAAATCGAACGGTCGTCGTCACCGGTGCGAGCAACGGCCTCGGAAAGGCGATCGCCACGGCTTGCACCGAAGAGGGTGCGCGAGTCGTCTGTGCGTCGCGATCGGCCGAGAAACTCGACGCGCTGGCAGCGGACCTCACCGAGCGCACGGACGAGGGAAACGCGGTCGCGGTTCCGACCGACGTCCGCTCGTGGGACGACGTCCGGTCGCTCGTCGCGGAGACGACCGACCGCTTCGGTGGAATCGACGTCTTCGTCAACAACGCTGGAATTACCCAGTTGAACGTCGCCGGCGAGCCGTCCTACCGTCCGGTGTCGGACGTCCCGGTCGACGCCTGGGACGCGATCCTCGAGACGAACCTTCGCGGACCGTTCCTCTGTTCGAAAGCCGCCCTTCCCGGAATGAAAGCGCGCGGTTCCGGGCGGCTGATTCACGTCTCGTCGGGCCACGGTCTCCGTGCCCGGGCGAATCGATCGCCGTACGTGGCCTCGAAGTTCGGCCTCGAGGGGCTACACGAGACGCTCACCCGAGAACTCGAGGAAACGGAGATCGATTCGATCGCGCTTCGACCGCCAAACGGCGGCGTCTACACCGAGCGAAAGGGGGAAAACGAAACGACGAAAGAGACGTATCGACACGAGAGCCCGACCGTCATCTCGGAGACGGCGGTTCGTCTCGCCGCCGACGAGGGCGAACACGGCGGACGATACGTCGCGAACGCTGACGGCGACAGTTACAGTACGTACACGACCGGCGACGATCCGCGAACGGAGTAATCGTCACGCGTGGTGGCGTCGTTACGTGGGGAAAAACGCTCCGGCGTTCGAGCCGCCGTCGAGTTACCAGATACCCTCGAGCGCCGATTCGTACTCTTCGATCCGTTCTTCAGACGGCGATTGCGTGACTGCGGAGACGATCGCCATCAGGATGAACTGCGTCACCAGGAGCGGAACGAACGGGTGGAAGCCCATCGTGATCGACTCGGGTAGTGGGCCGAACTCGAAGAGCCAGAGGCCGGCGAATCCGTAGATGAGGCCGACGTAGACGGCTTCTTTCGTCGACCAGCGCCAGTAAAAGGCGGCGGCCAGCGGGATGAACATCATCCCGTAGCCCGCGAACGCGAACGTTGCGGTGTCGACGATGGTATCGGTCGTGAGCAGTGCTCCGACGTACGCGAGCCCGAATATCACAACGAGGAACACTCGTGCGTACCAGACGGCTTGTTTGTCCGTCACGCCCTCGAAGAACTCGGAGACGACGTCTTCGGTGAAGAACGTACTCATGGTGAGCACCTGACCGTCGATGCTCGACATCATCGCCGCGAGGATGCCGGCCAGGGCGATTCCGATGACCCACCAGGGCATGAACTCGAACACCATCGTCGGCAGGATGAAGTCGGGATTGTCGATGTCCGGAATTGCGGCGATTCCCCAGAAGCCGATCATCACGGCCGGTACCCAGGCGAGAACGATGGCGATCGGGTACAACAGCGACGTCTGGCGGAGCGTCGTCACCGAACGGGCCGTCATGTAGCGAATCACCAGGTGTGGAAACATGAAGCCGCCAATGGCGACGATGATCCCCTGTGAAAACCACATTCGTGGCGCGTACGGCGGGATACCCGCCCTGTCGAGGAGAGCTCCGTCGTTGATCTCACCGACCGACTGGGTCGCACTCGAGAAGCCACCGAGACGAAGCCCGATGTACGCGAACAGTCCGAGCAGGACGACCAGGAACACCATCCCCTGGAACGTGTTTGTCCAGCCAGTTCCACGCATTCCACCGGGGTAGACGTACAGTCCGACGACGACGATGACGGTCAGTGCACCGAGCCAGTACGGGACCAGTCCTTCGGTAAGCGCCTCGAAGACGATTCCGCCACCCTGAACGCCGACGAGGATGTACGGAATCGTCCAGATAGTGAACATCAGCATGAACACCAGGCCGAGGTACTTCGCTTCCCAGCGGTGGTTGGCGATCTGACCGGGGGTGATGTGACCGAACCGTTTCCCGACGATCCAGATTCGGTACCCGAACGTCATCAACAGAACCGGGAAGATGAACGCGAACAGGGCAACGAAGAACCCGAGCGCACCCGCACCGGTTCCGTAGGCCAATCCGGGAGCGCCGATCATGACGACGGCCGTCATGTTCGTCGCGAACAGCGCGAACAACAACACGACCGTTCCGAACGACCGATCCGCCATCAGGAAGTCCTCACGCGAGGAACCAGTCGCTCGAGCGGCGATCGTTCCGACGCCCAGAACGACGAGCAGGTACGCGACGGTGATGGCGAGAACAACGACGTTTTCGGTCGAAACCATTACTGTTCACCCCCGGCGGGTTTCGCTTCCGACTCGTCGGATTCGATCGTCGGTTCGTGTTCTTCCGGCGGTTCAGGTGCCATCCGGTACATCGCGTACAGGACGACCACACCAGAGAGAATCAGGGTAACGTCGTACGCCAACTGGAGTGGTACCCAGCCAAACACCAGCGTCGACGTCGACATCAACCCTAACAGTTCGCTCTGATGGAGTGGAATCATGATGAGGACACCCAGTAACAGTATCGCGCGAGGGACTGTCTGTGGGTACCAGAAACTGCCCTTGAGCATGTCAACCGATATTGAAACGGACATTAGTTAAAGATTTCCCCTCGAAACGGCGCTAACGTTTCGAAACGTAGTCGTTTGACCGTATCCTACGGGCGAATGTACCAGTAGTAATTATTATTGGACGAGATCTACTATCGAGGTTCCGTTTCGAACCTCGCCCCCGGTGCATCACCGAGCGTGACCGTCACGTTCTTGAATTGAGTGTAGTGATCGACGACTTGCTGTCCCTTTTCACGACCCAGACTGCTCTCCTTGTAGCCGCCGGACGGTGCCTCCGGTGCTATTTGTGACGACAGTAGTGCCGGCTGCGAGCGCCGGTGCGATCGATTGCGCCGCGAGCAACGTCGGTGAAATCCAGGGAATAATGTGGCCGGATCGGCCACGGAAAACGTTCCGGTCCCGTCGATCCACTCACCGCGTACGTATGCATCGTACGGATCGTCGTCACCGAATACCCGTGCACCCGCGATCAAGAGACGGTCGTGTCGAACCTGACGGACAACGGTTCCATCGGACGGATTCCTGTGAGTGATTTCCGTACAATCGCGCCCCGTCTTGGGGTTGTACCGGTAAATCATTACAGCGGGCCGCATCAGTAGTAGGTGACGCCGCCGTCGACGTTGAGCACCTGCCCGGTCATCAGTTCGCTCTCCCCGCCGGCCAGAAACGCGACCGCGTCCGCGATGTGTTCGGGTTCGATCGTCTCCTCGAGCGTCTGTCGCGCACGGAGCTGATCCAGATACTCATCGCCCGCCTGCTGTGACGCCTCGGACCAGGTGAACCCCGGCGTGACCGCGTTCACTCGCACCGGGACGTCACCGAGTTCCGTCGCCATCGCGCGGGTCATTCCGATGATCGCCCCTTTCGACGCGACGTAGTGCAGAAAGCCGGGAACGCCCGTGTGGACGGTTGCAGAGGCGATATTGACGATACTCGAGCCGGGATCGATGTTTGGCAGCGCAGCCTTGCTCGCGAGGAAAGCACCGGTGACGTTGACGGACAGCACGTCGTTCCACTCGTCCTCGTCGATCTCGTCGAACCGTTTCTTGTCGTCGACGAGCGGGGCGTAGTACGCGGCGTTGTTGACGAGCGTCGTGATCTCGAGTCCGTCCATCGCGGCGGCCATACTCTCGGCGTCGGTCACGTCGCCGGACCGGTACTCCGCCGATCCACCCGCGTCGACTATCGCTTCGACGGTTTCGGATCCGTCCGCGACGTCGACGACGACGACGTGAGCTCCGTCCGCTGCGAGTCGAACGGAGATCGCTCGCCCGATTCCGTTCGCTCCGCCGGTGACAACAGCTGTGCCGTCGATCTGATTCGACATGATGGTATACGCTCACTCCTCGGTAATAAATCGACCGAGTGTACGGAGTCTCCCCGCATATACCGGGTAGCTCGTGGATCAACCCCATCACAAATTCTTTATTGACGCGGCGCATGTCTTCGTGTGTATGTCTGACACGCAGTCACAGGAAGCCGTCACGTTTCTCAACGAGACGACGGCGGAGTTCCGAAACGAGATGGGGGAACTGGTCCAGAAGTACTACTCTGACGAGTACTTCGACGAGATCGGCGGTCCGGAGGCGGTTGTCCACCAGGTCGTCCCCGATCTGGCGTGGCGTGAGTGGTTCAACGGGGCGATGATCCCCGCGCGACAGATGCACTACGTCTTCGAGCAGGGGGATCCGTACTACCGCGACCGGGACATCATCGTCGGACTGTCAGAGCAGATCCGAGACGAGGTCAAACACGCGAACACGCTCGCGAACATCTCGCGGCGTTTCGGCGTCGACATGGATTTCGCACAGTGGGACCAGTGGCTGGACGAGGACGTCGCCGAGGCGCTCGTCGCCCAGCACCAGGCTGCGATGGCCCCCGAATACGAGGGGCCGCAGTACTCGGCGGTCGGAATGCAGTGTTCCACCGAGATCATCGCAGTCCACACGCTTCACCGGATGGCCAACTACATGGAATCCTCGTATCCGAACGCCGCAGACCAGATGCGTGAGATCGCGAACGACGAGGACGACCACGTCCACGTCGGTCGGATGATCGTCGAGCGGTTCTCGACGCCGGAGGACATCCCCGTGCTGCGGGAGATTACCGAGACCAAGCGCGAACGGATCGAAAACATGTTGCGAACGCGCTACGAGAGGACGATGGAATGACCGACGCACAGGCACCCGAACCGGCGTCGGACGACGCCCACAAGCGGATCACCGAGGAGACCCGGATCGACATCAGTCAGCCCCTCGACATCGACGAGATGTTCCTGGAGGCGATGGCCGACACCGACCTGTTGCACTTCGAGTACGACGATGACGACGACGTCATCGCTCGCTGTGAGATCGATCCACGAGTTCTTCGAAGTGCGATGTTTCTGTACTCCTCGATGGAACGAACCCCCCACGACTGGCGGTAGTCGTACGCACTCTGCGGATCGGCGTCGCCGTTCGACTCGGCGACGGATTTGCTTAGGTTTATTATGCCGAACGAGCATTCCTACACGTATATGCAAGAGAGCGCATGCACACCGACCACCGACATCGAAGGGTACGTTCCGTTTCCCGACGACCGCTGTCAGGAGTACGTCGACGAAGGCTACTGGCGAAACCTCACCTTCCACGACGTCCTCGACAGAGCGGCCACCGAAACGCCGGAACAGACCGCAGTCATCGGTCCGCACCGAGAGTTGACCTACGAAGAACTCGCTGAGAACTCGCGCCAACTGGCGATCAGTCTCGCGACGGAGGCGGGTCTCGAGGAAAACGACTTCGTCGTGTTCCAGTTCCCGAACAGCTCCGAGTTCCTCGAGGCGTTCTTCGCGTGCTCTCGAATCGGGGTTATCCCCGTTATGCTCCTGCCGCGACACCGCGAGGCGGAAGCGCGCCACGTCCTCGATCTGACGGAGGCGAAAGCCGTCTTCGCCGCGGGTGACCGATATCAGCTCGGGTTCGATCACGTCTCCCTGCTCGACGATGTCGGTGACGAGTTCGACCACCTCACCCACCGGTTCGCCGTCGTCGACGACGAGGAGACGCTCCCGGAGGGATGGACTTCCTTCGACGCGGCGCGAGACGGCGACCTCGGTTCGGAACCGTCAGTTGATCTCGAGGATATCGACGTGAACCCGTCCAATCCGGGCGTGTTGTTGCTGTCGGGCGGAACCACCGGCATGCCAAAGGGGATCCCGCGAACGTACAACGACTACGTCTTCCAGTGGGAGTACATGGCAAAAGTGGCGAACGTCCAGTCGGACTGGGTCGCGTTCCCGAGCGTTCCGATCGGTCACAACGCCTCGTTGAACTGCGTCATCGGCGCGGCGATCTGGGCCGGCGCGACGATCGCCGTCGAACCGGTGCTCAAACCCGACGCGCTGATGTCTCTGATCGAACGGCACGGCGGCAGCTACTCGCTGCCGATCCCGACCCAGCTGATCGATATCCTCGAGCATCCGGATCTCGAGGAGTACGACCTGTCGTCGCTCGAAGTGCTCGTCAGCGGCGGACAGAAAGTTCGCCCGAAAGCGGTGTACGAGTTCGTCGATCGGTGGGATATCGGCTTCTGTAACATCTTCGGGATGGCCGAGGGGCCGCTTATCTGTACCCGCCCGGAGGACGACGTCGACGATCAGGCACACACCGTCGGCCGGCCGATCGCCCCCGACGCGGACGAGGTCCGAATCGTCGACGAAGCACGCGAAGAGGAAGTTACACGAGGCGACGCCGGCGAGCTGTCGGTTCGCGGTCCCGGGTTCTTCACGGGCTACCTGCGCCACGCAGAGGAGAACGACGAGAACTTCGACGACGACGGCTGGTTCTACACGGAGGACGTCCTCGCGCTGAACGACGACGGAAACTACGAGGTGTACGGACGGCTCAAGGATACGATCATCCGCGGCGGAGAGAACATCTACGCACCCGGTCTCGAGGACGTTATTATCGAACACGAGAAAGTCGAGAACGTCGCAGTCATCGGAATCCCCGACGACCGACTCGGAGAGCGTGTCGGCGCGTACATCGAACTCGTCGACGGGTACGACTCGCTCACCGTCGACGAGATGGGCGAGTACCTCAAGGGTCAGGGGATCGCCGTGTTCAAACGACCGGAGCGAATCGAGATCGTCAACGAATTGCCCCGGACCGAAGTCGGAAAGATCTCGAAGGCGGACCTCCGTGACGATATCGTCAAGCGGCTCGAGTCGGAGTAACACCCGTTATTCTCGGACGGGTTCCGGTGTCTGACATCGGTGCAATCGCGACCGCCGTGAAGCCGTGTCGGTACTGGCGGAAAACAGTCGTTTCAGGGCGTCTCGTCCGAATAGATTTCGAGATCGGATAACGGGGTCGCGACGCAGGTGAGTATATACCCCTCTTCTTTTTCGCTTTCCGTAAGCATCATCGCGTCGCCCTGTTCGACCTCACCTTCGGCCCGAACGGTGCAGATTCCACAGTGGCCCATTCGACACTGGTACTGGAGGTCGAGGCCGTGTTTTTCGGCGGCATCGAGAATGCTATCGTTCGAATCCTCGCTCATCGTGAACGTGATGTCCTCGTTGACGAAGTGGATCGTGTGTTCCGTCATCGAGCGCTTCCCTCACCTTCGTACGTCGTTTCGACCCGATCGAGGCCGTACTCCCTGTAGAGATCGACGAGCGAATCGTTGCTCGTGAGGACGTTGACGCGGTAAAACGGCAGGTCGTGTTCGTCCGTGAACCAGCGTTCGGCCTCCTCGAGCAGATCCTCTTCGATGCCGTTGCCCCGGTGTTCCGTCCGGACGTGGTGGCCGAAGACGGCCCCGTGTTGAGAGAGTTGAAAGATCGGATGAGCGCCCATGATTCGGACTTCGATGACGCCGAGCAGTCCGTCGACCTCCTCGGAGTCGGCGACGTGGACCGCCGCTCTCGAGCTGTCGGTCATCTTCCCCAGAAAGTAGTTGCGCCACTGTTCGCCCGCGTCGTCTTTGTGCTGATAACGCTCGTCAGCCGTCGAGAGCGTATCCGAGTACTCATACCAGAGGTCGAGAATGTCGTCCGCATCGTCGGGGCGTGCATGGCGAATCGTGTATTCGTTCATGAGTGAGTATTGAGCAGGGTAGCAAAGTCGCTTTCGGGACGCTGGGCAGGACCGACCGTTCGGACGATCACCGTCGGATCGGATCGTCGACGAGCGCACGTGACGGCACCCACGACGGCCCCGGAAGAACGGGGACGACGATCACGATCGAGGAGTCGCCCGCAGTGATCGATACCGTTCGGTCCGGTCCGAGTGGCGGCTATCGCATCAACTGAAACGACGCTATCCACCATCACCACCATATCTGGTGAGCGGCCGTTTATAATTTCTGGTGGATCAACCCCACGAAGCGGCGTCGACAGCCGTCCAGCGGTATGTTTTTGATGGCCCCTGTCGTTTTCGTGGATATGCGGATTCAGACCAACGGTATCGAAGTGGAGTGTCGCGTCGAAGGGCGCGGACGAACCGTCGTCCTCGTTCACGGACTCGGGAGCACCCTGAGCACGTGGGAAGGTGTCGCACAGTCGCTGTCGTCGTCGTACCAGGTCGTCAGGTTCGACCTCCGTGGCAGCGGTCGGAGCGACGTTCCCGACGGTCCCTACGACCTCGAGACGTGGGTCGACGACATCGACGGCATTCTCGCGGAGCTCGACGTCGAAACGGCACACTTCGTCGGACATTCGCTCGGAAGCATTATCAGCATGAGATACGCCCTCGAACATCCCGACGCCGTGAGCTCGCTGTCGCTGGCCGCTGCAGGCCCGGGAATGCCCGAGGAGAAGGTTTCGGAGGCTCAAACGGTCGTCGACGCGATCGAATCCGACGGCATGGAGGCCCACGCCGATACCGAGGTCGAAGAGTCGCTGTCGCCGCACACGAGAGAGACCCGACCCGAACTGGCCGGGCTCTATCGAGACCTGATCCTGAACAACGATCCCGACGGGTACGTGGCCTCGATGCGGGGTCTGATGAACGCTGATCTCCGGGGCGACCTCGCGGATGTCCCCGTTCCGACGCTGTTGATCGCCGCCGAAAACGACGTCGTGACGCCGCCCGTCGCCTCGTTCATCATCTCAGATCGGATCCCGGACTCAGAGGTGACCGTGTTGCAACACGCAGGACACATGGCTCAGTTAGAAACGCCCGCTGAACTCGCCCGAAGCGTTCACGACTTCATCGCAAACCAGTAACGCTCGTGCGGCGGCGCATGCTACCGAAGTAACCACTTGTAGTTACTCCGAGACGCTCAGTTCGGTCGGGTTCTGGGGAGTTCCCAAACGAGGATATCCACCCAGCTCGTCGATTTCGGTGAGAAGAGCCGACGTTCTCTCTGGAGTAGTCACCCATCGGTGTCAACGACAAACGTTAAGAGACAGCCGCGGTTTTGCTAGCCTAGCATGACCTACGACGGTCCAACAGCGTTGTATATCGGCGGGAACTGGGTCCCGGCAGCCGACGACGAAACGATCGAGACGGTCGATCCGGCGACAGAAGACGCCTACGCATCGGTCGCCTGCGCCGGCGAGTCGGATATCGACGACGCGGTCGCAGCGGCCGAAGAGGCGGCAGATCGAGACGCCGAGTGGCGGTCGATCGGGCCGAGCGAACGCGGGCAGTATCTGTCCGCCATGGCGGACGAAATCGAGGAGATGAAAGACGAGATCGTTCTCGTCGAGTCCCACGATAACGGCAAAACGCCGTTCGAGGCCACCCTCGACGTCGACATGGTGATCGACACGTTTCGGTACTACGCCGGCTTTACGGACAAGATCCACGGCGAGACGATTCCGGTTCCGGGCTCGAGAGTCGATTATACGCGACGCGAGCCGATCGGCGTCACCGGTCACATCTCTCCGTGGAACTATCCGTTCCAGCTCGCCGGACGAAGCGTCGCGCCCGCGCTTGCGTGTGGGAACTCGGTCGTACTCAAACCCTCGAGTACGACGCCGCTATCTGCCCTGTACTACGCGAAGGCCGCGGACGCCGTCGGTCTTCCTCCCGGCGTGTTGAACGTGGTTCCCGGCTCCGGTCGAAACGCGGGAACGGCGCTTGCGACTCACGAGGACGTCGACCACGTCGCGTTCACCGGCAGCACCGGCGTCGGAAAGTCGATCATGGAGTACGCCGCCGAAGACGTCTCCGGCGTTACCCTCGAACTCGGCGGAAAAGGACCCAACATCGTCTTCGAGGACGCGGACCTCGAGGCGGCAGCGAAGGGATGTCACTACGGGATCTTCATGAACGCGGGACAGATGTGCTGGGCCGGCTCCCGGCTGCTCGTCCACGAATCGGTTCACGACGAAGTCGTCGATCGGGTCGTCGAACGCGCCCAGGCGACGCCGCTGGGAAGCGGCATCGACGACGACGGCAGAATGGGTCCACTCGTGAACGAATCCCACCGCGACGACGTCCTCGAGTACATCGAAACCGGGGTCTCCGAGGGGGCGACGATCGCCTGTGGCGGCGGCGTTCCCGAGGACAGGTCGACGGGGTACTACGTGGAACCGACCGTGTTCACGGACGTCACCAACGAGATGACGATCGCTCGAGCAGAAATCTTCGGTCCGGTGCTCTCCGTGATCCCGTTCTCGGATCGCCAAGAGGCACTCGACATCGCGAACGATTCGCTGTACGGTCTGATGGCCGGCGTCTGGACGAAAAACATCGACGTCGCCCACGACACGGCCGAGCGACTCGAGTACGGCATGGTCAGCGTAAACGAGTATCCCGTCACGTTCCCGCAGACGCCCTTCGGTGGCTACAAAGAGAGCGGGTTCGGTCGAGAGCAGGGAGCCGAAGCCATTCGAGAGTACACCCAGGTCAAGAACGTCAATATCAACGTCGACACTCGGTAGAACGCTCACCGAACGCGAACGATTAAGTGAGTGATCCGCCAATCCGAACGCGTACATGTACAAGGCAGTGTTCATGCTCTCTCGAGCGGCCGACCTCACGCAGGAGGAGTTCGTCGAGTACTGGGAAACCAAGCACGCACCCATCGCAACCGAGATTCCAAACCTCGAGCGATACGCCATCTGTCCGGCCACCGATCCGGAGAAATCGCCTCACGACGGAATGGCAGAACTGGCCTTCGAGTCCGAAGACGACCTCTACGCGGCGCTCGATTCTGACGAGTTCGGCCGGGTCCAACGTGACGCCGGTGAGTTCAGCGATCCGGACTCCGTCGAGTTCATGATCGTCGACGAGCGAGCGCAGACGGAGACTGACGACTGATACGGTTTGCTGTGACTTTTTCCGGGGCGACCGCAGGACAGCTCGCGGTCGCCCCGGTAACGACTTACAGTAGACCGTATGAGACGGGTTTCCGTAGCGGAATATCGGTTCCTAGCACCGATGCGGGGTATCGGTTTCGAATTCGCCGGAACTGACTCACAACAGACCGTCTGCGGAAGGAATCGATTCGCAATCGGCCGGGCCTGTGAACGGTCCGGAGACTCCGATTTCCAAAGCTATATCATACTTGCTATCTCATTGCACATCAGTATGGCACGAGAAGACACTGGCCACGATCTTCGAAACTGGATCGATCGGGTTGAAGACATCGGCTCGTTAAAGCGGATCGACAGCGAGGTAGACTGGGACGAGGAGATGGGTGCGATCACCTACATCTCCCACAAAAAAGAGGGCGCACCGGCGCTCTTGTTCGAGAACATCAAGGATTATCCCGAGAACTATCGCGTCCTGTTCAACATCTTTTCCTCGAGTACCGAGCGTCTCGCGCTGACGATGAAGGAGGATCCGGGCCTTGGCGAGCGCGAACTGATCCAGAAGGCCCGGTCGAAACTGACCGCCAGAGAGGAGCCGAAACCGGTCGACAAGGCAGATGCTCCGGTGCTCGAAAACACGGATCGCGGTGAGGATATCGATCTCTGGAAGTTCCCCGTTCCGAAGATGTGGCCGGGCGACGGCGGCCGGTTCATCGGAACCGCCGATCTGACGATCACACGAAACCCGGACACTGGCGAACTCAACATGGGGACCTATCGCCAGATGATCCACAACGAAAACCAGACCGGTCTGTTCACCTCACCCGGGAAGGACCTGCGCTTGCACCTGCAAAAGCAGTGGAAGAAAGGCGAACCCCTCGAGGTCGTCGCCGTCTACGGCGTGTTGCCCGAACTGTTCCTCGCCTCTCAACTGACGTTCGGTGAGGACGTCTCCGAACTCGAGATCGCGGGCGGAATCCGAGACAGCCCGATCGAGACGGTCGAAGGGGAGATCACCGACCTGCCGATCCCCGCGAACGCCGAGATCGCCGTCGAAGGGAAGATGTATCCCGGCGAAAGAAAAATGGAGGGCCCCTTCGGGGAGTTCACCGGTTACTACGGCCGACCGGAAGACGACGCGGAGGTCAACACGGTCGAAGCCGTCCACTACCGTGACGATCCGATCCTGACGTGCGCGCTGATGGCGGACTACCCCGGCTGTGACATCAACCTGACTTACAGCGTCGGTCGATCGGCGCGGATCTGGAACGACCTCGATTCACTCGGCGTCCCCGGCGTCAAAAGCGTCTACGCACATCCGGCAGGAGCCTCGGGGATGTCGATGACCGTCGTCTCGATCGAACAGCAGTACGCCGGCCACGCCAAGCAGGCGGCGACGCTCGCCGCCCAGTGTCCCGGCGGTGCGTACTTCAGCAAGTTCATCGTCGTCGTCGACGAGGACGTCAATCCGGCGGACACCAATCAGGTCATCTGGGCGATGGCAACCCGCTGGGACGCCGAGCGACACACCGACATGCTCACCGACACCTGGAGTACGCCGCTCGATCCGTCTCGGAATCCGGCCGACGAGCGACCGTACGGCTCCCAGCTCATCATCGACGCGACGAAAGAGCACAAGTACATGGACGAGTTCCCACCGCGGACCGCAGTCCGCGAGGAGATGTACGACGAGGTCGTCGATCGCTGGGACGAACTCGGATTCGATTACGATGCGCCGAGCCTGCCGATCTTCTACGACGAGACCGGCGGCTTCGACGACGACGATCCCGATCTCGAGGAGGGAGCCAGCGGGGACGATGACGGTCACATGACGATGTAGCGCTCGCCTTCCGAACACCACTACCACTGTCTGTCAATCCTAGTTCGTCGTGGGCGGCGTCCACGATGGTCACCGCCGTCCTCGCTGTCACAAGGTATAATTAGATGCCCACAGAACCGTCTACGTGTGCCAAAACGTATCGTCATCGGAATGACCGGGGCAACCGGTCAAATCTACGGGATCAGAGCGCTCCAGCTCCTGCAAGAGACGGAGTACGAGGTTCACCTCATCCTCTCGAATGCGGGCAAAATAAACGTCACACAGGAGGCGGACTACGAGGTCAGCGAGGTAACCGACCTCGCGGACGTCGTCCACGACGTCAAGAACATCGGGGCCGAGACGGCGAGCGGATCGTTTCAAACTGAAGGGATGCTCATCGCTCCCTGTTCGATGAAGACGCTATCGAACATCGCCCACGGCAGTTCCGGCGATCTCATCACGCGGAGCGCCGACGTCGCACTGAAAGAACGCCGACCGCTCGTCCTCATGCCCCGAGAGAAGCCGTTCAACAGGATCCACCTGAAGAACATGCTCGAGGTTACCGACGCCGGAGCCATCGTCTTTCCGCCGTTCCCGTCGTTCTATCAGGGGCCGATGAATCTGGATGACATGATAACGCGAACGACCGCCCGGGCCCTCTCTCAACTATCCGTTCGGATCGAAGTCGACGAGTGGGAAGGGCTCGATTCGACGAACGAAACTCAGTGACGAACGTATAGAGACCGACGTGCGATTTGTATCCGACTCGTTTTCAGTTAATATACGATCCGAGAGCGGTGTTGGTACCAGGTATACTTTTATATATCACAGACAATCATCTACTTGACTCGTAATGAGACGTAGATCGTTCATCAAAGCAAGCGGTGCAGTAGGTACCGGGTTAGTGATCGCAGGCTGTACTGGCGACGGGAACGGCGACGGAAACGGAACCGACGACGGAAACGGAACCGGCAATGGCAACGGGAATGGTAACGGAGACGATACCGGGAACGACGACCTCGAGATGCCCGATACGATCCGCATCGGGACGCCGTCGCCCGACGCCCCCACCTGGGAGATGAGTTCGCATCCAGGGCTACAGTACGCCCTCGAGGATCGAGGTCACGATACCGACCTCACTCGTGAGCAGTTCACCGGCTTTACCGGAATGGCGGCGGCGTTCGTCTCCGACGAGGCCGATATGGGGTACATGGGCCTCTCCTCGCTAATCAACGCGATCGAAGAGGGGTTCCCGCTCGTTGGCTTTGCGGGCTACATCAACGAGTACGTGTTCCCGGTCGTCGTGTCCTCGGACATCGACGGGTGGGAGGACCTCCGTGGCGGCGACGTCGCGATTCACGACCCGGATTCGATCTCGACGCCGTCCGCACAGATCACGATCAGAGAGGAACTCGGGTCGATCGACGACGTCAACTACCGAAGTATTCTGGGAACGACGAACCGGCTTTCCGCACTCGAAGCCGGCGAGGTCGACGGGGCGGCGGTCTTCGACTCCGGGGCCTACCAGGCCGAAGCAGAAGGCTACGGACAGGTACTGTCGCATCCGACCGAATACGACGTTCTCAACCAGCAGACGGTCGCGCTGTGGGTGACGCTCGAGGAGAACTTAGAAGAGAACCCGGAGGTCTACGGAGAGATCGCGGACTGTCTCCGACAGGGCCACGGCGAACTCTACGAACGCGACGGGGACGAAGTACTCGACGACGCGCTCGCGAGCGGGATCTACCCCGACTTCGATCGAGAAAATCACCAGCAGTCGTTCGAGATCATCAGGGAAGCCGAGCTCTGGCCCGACGGGATCGACATCACCGAAGAAGAACTCGAGCGGTCGCTCGACGTTCTGGAAGCGACGGGACTCATCGACGAGGACCGACGGCTGTCCCGTGACGAGGTCTTCGACGACCGATTCGTCTGATCGGGAACCGATTCAGGACGGATCGAACACCGCTATCGAACGGACGAAAAACGGAGGACAGCGCCACGATCGAAAGCGATCCCAGATGAAGACACGACATACGAATCGGCCGACGAATCCGGCCAGCACCGACCGATCGGATGCGCCGGCAGCAGCGTCGCCGCTCATCGGAGGTGACCGCTCGTGAACGGTCGAGTCACGTCCGGGGAGGGACAGGCACGAGGGTTCATCGAAGCCGCGAGTGAACTCCTCACCGACGCGCTCGGCTTTCGCCCCTATCCCGGAACGCTCAACCTCGAGAACGCCGGCCGACTCGAGTCGCTCTCCGCCGAGAGACATCCGATACCGGGGGACGACCACTGCGAGGGAATCGTTACGCGTTCGTGCCGGATCGGCGGGCTTCGGGGGGCCGTCGTCGAGCCCATCGTTCCGAACTACCCCGACGAGAAAACCGAACTGGTCGCCCCGGTTCGCATCCGGTCGGTGTTCGATCTGGCGGACGGTTCCGAAGTCGATCTGACGGCTGCCGACCGGTGTGACGGGGCGTGGAACCCGACGATCGACGGTCGATCGATCGATGCGTTCGACGGCGTCGTCTTCGATCTCGACAAGACGCTTCTCACGCTCGACGTCGACTGGCCGGCCGTCCACCGCGACGTCGAAGCGCTCCTCGAGTCGGTTCTCGAGAAGCCACTGCCCACCTACACGAGGCTCGAGGTCTTCGAACTGGCAGCGAAGGCCGGCCGGAGCGACGAGCTCGAGTCGCTACTCGCGGATCGCGAGCGAGCGGGGGCACGAACGGCGAACTCCCGCCCACTGCTGGACGTCGTCGCGGATCTCGACTGCCCCGTCGGGATCTGTACGGCCAACGCCGAACGGGCCGCGGAGATCGCTCTCGAGCGATTCGGCGCGCTGGGCGACGTGGACGCGATCGTCGGTCGCGATACGCTGGCACAAGACAAACCGCATCCACGGACGCTGCTCGAGGTCGTTCGAACCCTGAACGTCGCCCCCGGAAACGTACTGTACGTCGGTGACGAAGAGACCGATGCGGAACTCGCCGTCGCTGCGGAGACGTCGTACGCACATCCCGATCAGTTTCGGGGAGACGGTGTCTGAGGGCGAGCGGTATCCGCCAGACGATGGTTGAGACCGATCAATGCCCGTCAGAAGATGGTCGAGCATCCAGTAACGGGATCGACACGTAACGAGGAAAACCGTCGAGGGAGGCCGATGAGTGACAGCTCGCTCGAGACCGATGATAGCTCGCGAGCGGTGGTTACTCGCCCGAGAACTCGGCGCTTCGCTTCTCTCTGAACGCTGCAATTCCTTCCGCGTGATCTTCGCTGGCACCCAGAATCGCGTTCGCTCGAGCTTCGTTCTCGAGTGCTTCGTCGAACGTCGCGTTCACGCCCTCGTGAAGCAACTGCTTCGAGAGGCCGTGTGCTCGGGTCGGTCCGTCGCGCAATCGATCGACGAGATCGGAAAGGGTGTCGTCGAGTTCCGATTCGGGAACCGCGTAATTCACCAATCCGAGTTCTTCGGCTTCGGTCCCGTCGACGGGGCGTCCGGTCATGACGAGTTCCTTTGCGACGCAGAGGCTGGTGTTCTGGGGGAGGAGATACGAACCGCCGCAATCGATCGAAAGCCCGACGTTCTTGAACCCCTCGATGAGTCGTGCGTCTTCGGTTGCAACGATCATGTCACAGGCGAGTGCGAGGTTCGCACCTGCGCCGATAGCATCGCCCTGTAGCCGACAGACGACCGGTTTCTCGAGGTCGACGAGCGCCCTGATCGGTCGATGAATACCCTGCGTGATGTAGTCGAGACGCTCGATCGGCGTGACGTCGTCGTCGAGTAACGTCCCGAGTTTCTTCACGTCGCCACCGCCACAGAAAACGTCTCCCGTCGCTCGTAAGACGAGGACGCGGACGTCGTCGTCCACCGCGGCTTCCTCGACGTAGTCGACGAGCGCGTCGATCACGGATTCGTTCATCGCGTTTCGTGCATCCGGTCGATCGAGGACGAGTTCGGCAACGCCGTCGTCTACGGAGTATTGTACGTCGGACATACCTGACGTATCGTCTACTCGTCCATTAAAGCTAGCGGTACGGATGCAACGTCCGCGATACTCGGGAAACTCGGTATCTGAACGCGGTGTTTAACACACGCTTAGTGTGTGTAAGAGGACGTCGAACGACGGGTGAACGACGGAGCATAAACGACAAAATCGACGACAGAAACGGGACGATACGAACCGACGAGGGCGACGTCGATTACGGCGTGTCGTCCGGATGAAGCTCGACGTCCGAACACGGGGTTGCCACACAGGTGAGGATATAGCCGTCGGCCTCCTCGTTCGGTGTGAGCAT
Organism: Natrarchaeobius halalkaliphilus; assembly: GCF_003841485.1. Lineage (NCBI taxonomy): Archaea > Methanobacteriati > Methanobacteriota > Halobacteria > Halobacteriales > Natrialbaceae > Natrarchaeobius > Natrarchaeobius halalkaliphilus. Next base: position 216,775 of record NZ_REFY01000005.1, read on the forward strand.
CATCGCGTCCTCCTGGGAGATCTCGCCGGAGGCGTGCATGGCACAGATGCCACAGTGGCCCATCCGGCACTGATACGGAAGGTCCAGGCCGTACTTCTCGGCGGCGTCGAGGATGCTTTCGTTTCCGTCTTCGGACATCTCGAACTCGATGTCCCTGGACGGAATCTCGATCGAGTGGTCGGTCATACTACAGCGATGCCTCGTAGGTGTACTCGATCTGCTCCAGGCCGTACTCGTCGTAGATATCCTTCAGGTAGTCGTTCTGTGCGAGGACGTTTACGCGGTAGAACGGCAAGTCTTTTTCGTCGGTAAACCACTGTTCTGCAGCCTCGAGAAGCGACTCTTCGATACCGTTGCCCTGGTACTCGTCTCGGACGTGATGGCCGAACACCATCCCGTGTTGAGTGAGTTGGAAAATCGGGTGTGAGCCCATGATCCGCACTTCGATCACGCCGAGCAATCCGTCGGCTTCCTCGGAATCAGCGACGAGGATCGCGGCCTTCGAGGAGTTGACCATCTGGTTCAGGAAGTAGTTCCGCCACTGCTCGCCGGCCTCGTCTTTGTGCGTATACCGGTCGTCGATGTCCGATAGCTGATCGGAGTACTCATACCAGAGATCGAGGATGTCGTCGGCGTCCTCTTCCGTCGCGAACGTTATCTCGTAGTTCATACGGAACGGTTGGTATCCGAGTACAAAGTGATTTCGGGACTCGAGCGGAACGAAAAGACGCCACAGGGGGATCGAACGGATACACCGCGTTCCGTCTCAAACCGAAATACCGAGCGACTGGAGTTGCTGTTTGCCGGCTTCGGTCATCTTGTCTTTCGTCCAGACCGGATCCCAGACGATATCGACGTCGACGCTTTCGACGTCCGACAGTTCGAGCAGGCGTTCTTCGACTTCCTCGACCATGAGCTGAGCGGCGGGACAGCCCATCGCGGTGAGCGTCATGTCCACGTCGACGTGGCCGTCGTCGTGTGTGACCTCGTAGATGAGTCCGAGATCCACGATGCTGATCGGAAGTTCTGGGTCGGTGACGTCTTCGAGTGCTGTGCGACACTGCTCGGCAGTGGACGCCGCTTCGCTGTGTGCCATTGCCAGATCGTAAGTGTGTGTCGATAATATACCTTCGGGTGAACTCGCAGCCGGCGGGACCTGCGATCACTCCCAGACGTACGCTTCGAGGGCGTCCCGGAACGTCGCCGGAATCTCGACGGTCGTTCCGGGCTCTCGAGTCGAGAGACAGACCCTCGTCAGTTCGATCTCGAAGGCCTCGTAGTCGTGAGTGGTGTTTCGTGCGACCGCACGGACGTCGAACGATTTGGTTCCGATCGAGTCGACGCCGACCCGAACGGCGACTTCATCACCGAGTTCGATCGGGCCGCGAAAGTCGCCTTCGGCGTGGGCGATCGGAAAGAGGACCCCGAGTTCCTCGTCGAGACGCGGAATCGTGTATCCCATCTCCGCGAACCACTCCTCTTCCGTGACGTGCACGTAGTTGAACAGCCGGCCGTAAAACACGCGACCAGCGTAATCGATGTCCTCGAATCTGGCCGTAATCGTGTGTGTGAACATCGTTCGAGGATTACGCCGCGCTGTGATGAACCTTGCGACCGAGAGCAGGCACGGAACGCGGACGGCCACGCCGGGGGTCGGACGTTTCCCGAGGTCGGTCGGGTCCGAATCGCCTGTGGAGTATCAATCGTTGTGGATGGTACAGGGGGCTTGCATTCTTAGCAAGAACTATAGTGATGCAGCCACGAGTATATGATGATATGGGCGTCGTAGAACGTCAGTTAGAGGAGCTTAAATCGGAGTGTAAAGCCGACGATGATGTCGTCGTAAGCCGTGTCTCCCGTGGCGAGACGATCGAGACGATCGAGGAGATGAGTCCGAACTACCTCGAGACGCTGGTCGAGTTCATGCTCACGCAACACGACACGGAGATCATGAGCGCGTGTGCGTACCACCCCGCAGCCACGCAGAAAGCGCCGACGCTGGACGCGAAGATCTCCGGCAGCGCCGTCGTTCAGGACGAGGTCGGCCACGCGAACCTGGGATATCGCGTCCTCTCGGACCTCGGGTTCGACAAGGAGGCGCTCATGTACGAGCGCGATCCCAAGGAGTGGCGGAACATGCGCGTGTTCGACGAGCCGTTCGAGAACTTCGCCGAGTTCGCCTGCGGTGTCGGGTTTTACGACCGGGCCGGCACGATCCAGATCGGTGACATCGAGGAGAACTGTTCGTTCGGTCCGTGGCGACGCTACGAGCGAAAGGTCGTCGCTGAAGAAGGGTTCCACAAACGACTCGGAGACATGTGGTTCAAGCGGCTCGGAAGCGGCACGCCCGAACAGCAACAGGCGCTTCAGGACGCCGTCGACAAGATGTTCCCCAAGGCGATCGCGTTCCTCGGTCACCCCGAGAACGAAGGGAAGGCGATCCAGCAGATTCGCGAGTACAGCCTCCGGAAGGGGACGAACCACGAACACCGCCAGGAGTGGCTCAGGCAGGTCTACGAGACGTTCGATTCACTCGAGGTCGATATTCCGATCGGCTACGACGAGAGCGAAGACGAGTACGACGTCACGTTCGACATGGACTGGAAGGGCGTCTACAGCGAGTGGAAAGAATCGCCGGGTCCGGTTGACCACATCCAGACCGTCCAGGGTGTCGCATGAAAGGGAAACGCACGTACGAGGTGCTCGCGCGAATCAACGCCGGCGAACCGCTCCAGTCGATCGGGAGCGTCGACGCCTCGAGCGACGAGTTCGCAAAGCAGTACGCAGAGATGTTCTACGACGAAGAAGACTGGGAGGTCCTCTTCGTCGTCGACCGCAAGGACATCCTCAAGGTTAGCGGAGATCCGGGTCACGAGTACAAGGACGTCGGTGGGGAGATCGACGATGGAGCCGTCGGCTTCGTCAAACGAGCGGGTGGTACCCAATGAGTACTGACTCAGCAGTCTCGACCGAAGCGCGCGACGCCGCATACGACCTCGCAGTGGTCCTCGCCGATACGGAGTTCATCAGCGCCCACCGGTACTCGGAATGGGGGATGCTCGGCGCACCCAGCATCGAAGAGGACATCGCGCTGTCGTCAGTGATCCAAGACGAGCTCGGTCACGGACGTGCCGCCTACAAGGCGGCGGCCGATCTTGGTGAGACGTCAGTCGACGATCTCCTCTACGAGCGGTCGGTCGACGAGTGGCGGAGCCCGACGGTCCTCGATAGCCAGTTGGACAACTGGGCCGAGATCGTGGCTTCGCTCGCCGTGCTCGATTACGCGACCGTTCTCGTCTACGAGAACTTACAGAACAGCTCGGTCGACGAGCTTTCGGGCATTGCAGAGAAGGTTCTCCAGGAAGAATCACAGCACATCCAGCACGGTCACGTCTGGCTGGGTGTCTTCGCTGACGAGAGCGAAGGCGAGTATCCCAAAGAAGAGCTACAGGCAGCGCTCGATTCGTTCGTTCCACAGGTCGCCCAGTGGCTCGGACGCAACGACGGCAATGACGTCCTCCTCGAGGCAGGCGTGTTCGAGCGGTCGAACGAACAAATGCGCGAGGAGTTCCTCTCGGACATCTCGTCCCTGCTCGAGTCCCACGGGTACGACGTTCCAGACGTCGACCTCGAATGGGACGAGTGGGACGATCAGAGCCGACGACCATCACCACCGGAGTCTACGTTCGAAGAGACCGTCGACGAAGTGACGGGACGTCAACACAGGTACCTCGCAGGATAATGTCAGAGAACACGACTCGCTCTCGCGTCACGAACCAACAGGCAGACGGTGCCGAGTGTCCGTACTGTGGGAGCACCGAAACGTCCCTCGAGAACGCGTTCGGCAGCACGATACTTAAGTCGCAATATCACTGCGACGAATGTATGAACGTGTTCGAACATATAAAGTGGGAAACATAGTCTGAGTTCGAAATAGCGAACCCACACACCGCTATACCTTGCTATACCACCAATTATTGGAGTGTTATCCGTGAATTCTTCGATAGTTCGGGGATAAACCACATGACCAATTCATGGCGCGTATCATATACGACCCCAATAATACCGATTCATTGACAGTCATATTTGCTGGCAGAAATTGGTCTCCCGGAAGCGTCGGAGTCACGGAAAGCCGTACCGTCCGCTCGCGAATCGCTTCACAATATTCAGCCATAGGCGGGACCAGATTTATGTGTGTGTACGGCGAACTTCCGTCCGATGAACGACGCGGACTGTTGCAAAGTCGGTACGCTTATCGGCAAGTATGATCTCGATTCGCCGCGAACAGCAGACGATTCTCTCGACGACTATCTCCTCTCTCGATGGCTCGGAGACGACGAGACGCAGTCTGTTGGCTACAGAACACTCACCGAGTGGTTCAACAAGCGGCTCCTGAAGAAAGCGTACGACGGCACCGGACGGAGCGCGATGGGGAACAGACTCGAAAGCGACTACGAAGCACTCACTGACGACGGGCTCGTGAAGATGGACACGATCGACGACCTCGAGGCCGACGGCATCGACGCCGAGGCGGTGCTCGACGATATGATCTCCTGGAGCACGATGCGAAATCACCTCAACGAGTGTCTCGACGAGAAAAAAGAGCGAGCGGAGGCCGAGACAAACTGGGAGCTGACGAGCGTCGAAATCGCCTGCGATCAGACAAAACAGAAGGTCGAAAGCGCGCTGAACTCGCTCGTCTCGAAGGGAAAAATCGATGACGAGCAGGACCCGGACGTCGAGATAACGGTTCAGCTGTGCTGTACCAAGTGTCCGACTCGAGTGCCGTTCGACGTCGCGATGAACCGCGGATACGTGTGCGCCGATCACCGCGCCGAGACGGAAGAAAAGGAGCAAGCCGTTATTCAGGTGAACGACCGCGACTCGGAAGAGACGTTCTATTGGGCGACGTCCGTTCCCCGCCAACAGATGCCGTCGTTCGGCGTCTAAGACGAGATCGAAATTACCTCTCGAATCGCTCGAATACGACGAATCCGTTCGGCAGTCACTATCGCGATCGAACGCTCGAGTCGGCGCCATCGGACGGATCCGGACTCGAGTTCCGGTCGGCCACCTCGGTTGCGACGTGACAGGTCGATCGAACGGCACCGACGCGGACGGTCGGAGGGTCATCGGTCTCACACATCGGCTCCGCCCTCGGACAGCGACTGGCGAACGGACAGCCGGGTGAGCGCTCGAGCGGACTCGGTGGGTCACCCTCCAGTGGGCGAGCCGTCCGCGTTCCATCTATCGACGGGATCGCGTCGTACAATGCCTCGGTGTACGGATGGCCGGGGCGTTCGGACACCACCTCGGCTGGGCCTCGTTCCATCACCCGTCCGAGGTACATGACGAGTACGCGATCTGCGAGGTGCGTGACAACGTCGAGATGGTGTGAGATGACGATAACGGCCATCCCGAGACGATCCTGCATTTTCATCAGGAGATTGAGAACCTTCGCTCGGATCGAGACGTCGAGACCGCTGACGGGTTCGTCGAGAACGATCAATCGAGGCGAGAGAGCGATCGCGCGGGCGATCGTGACGCGCTGGAGCTGTCCGCCCGAAAGCTGATGTGCGTACCGATCTGCGTACTCGGCATGAAGATCGACGAGGTCGAGTAGCTCCGCGACGCGGCGTTGACAGCGATCGTCGTCCCATCCCGACTCACGAAGCGGCTCAGTGATCGCTTCCTGTGCCGTCAGGCGTGGGTTGATGCTCGAGCGTGCGTTCTGGAAGACGACGCCGACATCGGTTAGCTGCTCGTGGGTGCGCTCGTCGACGGTTCCGACGGTCGTTCCATCGAGGCGCACCTCACCATCGGTCGGCTCACACAACCCCGTGAGCAATCGGGCAAGCGTCGACTTCCCGCTCGCACTCTCACCGACGATTCCGACCGTCTCACCGGACTGGACCGCGAGATCGACACCGTCGACCGCCCGAAGCAGTCGCGGCCCATTCCACAGACGATCGAGCATCGAATCGGTCGTATCAAACGCTTTCGACACGCTCTCGAGTTCGACGACGGGGCCAGTGGGGGTCTCGTCCGTCTCGCCGTCGAACGCCGGCGATGGGTCCCGTTCGACCCTCAACGAGGCGGCCGCGGACGGCGTCTCGCGACAGCCGGATCGGTCGAGCGTTCGACGAACGCGTTCTCTCTCGCCGCAGGCGACGCGGTGTCCGTCCTCGATGTCGACGGTCGGAGGATCGGTCGTCCGACACTCCGGAGTCGCGTGCTCACAGCGCGAGGCGAACGAGCACCCGGGTTCGGGACCGACCCGATCGTGAACGGTTCCGTCGATCGTCGGCAATCGTGATCGACGAGGACTGTCCTGAATCAGACAGTCGAGCAGCCCTCGCGTGTACGGATGAGACGGGTCCTCGAGCACCCGATCGGTCGGTCCGGCTTCCACGACCGCTCCCCCGTAGAGGACCACGACGCGGTCACAGGTTTCGGCAACGACGCCGAGGTCGTGGGTGATCATCACCACCGCGGTGTCGAACGCCTCGCGGACGTCCCGTATTCGCGCCAGAATCTGTGCCTGCGTGGTTGTGTCGAGTGCGGTCGTCGGCTCGTCAGCCAGCAGAAGTCTCGGCGTCCCAGCCAGCGCGATCGCCAACATCACTCGCTGGCGCATTCCGCCGGAGAACTCGTGCGGATAGTCGTCGACCCGGTTTTCCGCATCCGCGATCCCGACCCGTTCCATCAGCGCCACCGCCCGTTCGCGGTATCCGGTCCACTCGGGTCGGCTGCGAAACGGTGGCATCCCCAGATACTCGAGCAACGATGGCTGGACGGCGATCCGCGAGCGTGCAGCGATTCGGCTATCTGTTCACCGACGGAAAATACGGGGTTCAACGCGGTATCCGGGTCCTGAAATACCATCGAAAGCGACGTTCCGCGGAGCCTACGCCTGGTTTCGGGGCTCGCCTCGGTCAGTTCGGTCCCGTCGAACGTGATCGAACCGCCGACGATTTTGCCCGGGGACTCGAGACCGATAATCGATCTGGCGGTGACGGATTTTCCGCTTCCACTCTCACCGACGAGCCCGACGATTTCACCCTCTTCGACGCTGAATGAGGCACCGTCGACCGCGCGGACGGTCCCCTCGGACGTTCGAAAGTGCGTCTGTAGATTCTCGACCGAAAGGAGCGGGTCGGCCGTCACGATCAGATCTCCTCCAGTTGCGATCGCTGGCGCGGATCGAGCACGTCCCGCAGCCCGTCACCCAGCAGGTTGAATCCCAGAACGGTAAGAACGATGGCGACTCCCGGTGCGTTGACGATCCACCACGCACTTCGGAGATAGTCGCGCCCTCCGGCGATCATCGTCCCCCACTCGGGCGCGGGGGGTTGGGCACCGAGTCCGATAAACGAGAGGCCCGCAGTCGCCAGCACCACCGTACCGAGGTTCAGCGTCGCGAGGACGATCACCGTACCGAGAACGTTCGGAAGCAGGTGGCGTCGTGCGATCCGAGAGGTGGGCGTTCCAGCCAGTTTCGCGGCCTCGACGTACTCGCGTTCCGCGACCGAAAGAACGGTTGCGCGAACGACGCGGGCGTAGGTCGCCCAGCCGACGACGGCCAGTGCAAGCATGACGTTGCGCAGACTCGGTCCGAGGATACCCGCGACGACCAGTGCGAGAACGAGGCCCGGAAACGCAAGCTGAACATCGACCAGGCGCATCAGAAGTTCGTCGACCCAGCCACCGACGTAGCCCGCGAGCAGGCCAACGCCCGTCCCGACGACGACGCGGATCGTCGTTACCGCCAGTGCGATTCCGAGCGAAACCCGTGCGCCGTAGACCAGTCGAGTCAGGACGTCTCGACCGAGCCGGTCGGTGCCGAGCGGATGGATCGGTGACGGCGACTGCAATCGGTTGGCGAGGTTCTGGGCTGTCGGATCGTACGGCGTCACGAGCGGACCGACGATCGCAACGGTGGCGATCCCCGTAACGAGCAACACACCGACGAGCGTGAGGGGATTGTAACGCAGTTCGGAGACGACGATCTCGCGACCCGTCTTACTCGGTGAGGAAGGATCAGTGGTCGACGTTCGAGTCTCGGAGTTCACGTGCCGACACCTCCGAGGCGGATTCGTGGATCGAGATACCGGTACGAGAGATCGACCAGTAGATTGGTCAGCACAAACGAAACCGCCGTAACGAGAACGACGCCCTGGACGACCGGATAATCCCGCGCGAAGATCGAATCCACGAGAAGGGTTCCGAGACCCGGCCGCTGAAACACGATCTCGACGACGACGGCCCCGTTCAAGACGAACCCGAATTGGAGGGCGACGACGGTGATGACCGGGAGCAACGCGTTCCGAAAGGCGTGTTTGTAGACGACGATCCGTTCCGACAATCCCTTCGCCCGGGTAACGTCGAGGTACTCCCGGTCGAGTTCCGCGAGCATCGACGTGCGGACGAGCCGCGCGATGATGGCGGCCACGCCCGTGCCGAGGGTGACAGCCGGCAAGACGAGATGTGCGAGGCCACCGCTTCCGGAGACGGGAAACAGTCCGAGATGGAGCGAGAATCCGATAATGAGGAGATAGCCGAGCCAGAAATTCGGCATCGAAACGCCGACGAGAGCTCCGAACTGGCAGACGACGTCGAGACGTCCTCCCCGGTGGACCGCGCTCAACACGCCCGTCGGTATCGCGATGAGAAGCGCGATAGCCATGGCCGCAATCGCGAGCTCGACGGTCGCCGGCGCGTGCTGGACGATCATCCCGTTCACCGACCGATCGCTGTAATACGACTGACCGAGATCGGCCTGGAGCGCGTCTCCGACCCAGTTAACGTACTGGTGCGGGATCGGTTCGTTCAGTCCGTGTTCGGCACGGAAGGCTTCGATTGCCTCCTGAGACGGCTGCTGGTCGGTCTGCTGTGAGAGGATGGTCTCCGCCGGATCGCCCGGAGTGAGGTAGATCAACCCGAACGTGAGGACGGAGACGCCCACGAGGACGACGGCGGCAGACATCAACCGATAGCCGAGATAGTTCGTGGAGATCACGGTCCGGTGGTCTCCACGAAATCGGGAACTCGACGATCGTCGGTCATCGCTCCTCCCTCGAGAGATCGGACCAGTCGACCATCTTGTCGATGGGGTGGGGATCGATCCCCTCGATTTCGGTGCGTGCGGCGATAACGTGAACTACGTGACATATGGGGAGACAAACGGCTTCCTCGACGAGTCGATGTTGGGCGTCACGATAGGCCGTCGCCGTGGTTTCGGCGTTCCGTGACTGGTAGGCGGTTTCGATCAGTTCGTCGACCGCTTTGCCGGGATTGGAGACGCCGGTTCCCTCGGCTTCGAACAGCTGAGCGTTGCTGACCCCCTCGGAGTGAAAGTTCTCGAACATGATGTAATCGGCCGCAGCGCTGTTTGATCCCGACGTCTGGAGGCCGAGGTGGGCGTTTCCCGCCTGGACGTACTCGTTGTAGGAGCCGGGGTCGACGACGGTGATGTCCGTCTCGACGCCGATTTCGGTGAACGCTCCCGCAACGGCTTCCGCGATCAGTTCGCCGCTGACGACGCTCGCGTTGACGGCGAGCACCAGCGGTTCGCCGTCGTAGTCCGATTGCTCGACCAGCTCGCGAGCGCGATCGAGGTCGCGGTCGTACGTCCGTAGCCCATCGTGGGCGCTCCAGTGAACGATCGGTGAGATGGGACCGCGCGCTGGATCGTCGATCCCTTCGAGGACGGTATCGACGAGTTCGGACTGGGAGACGGCGTAGTTGAGCGCTCGGCGTAATCGAGCGTCGTCGGTCGGCGGCCGATACAGGTTACACGGGAGGAACATCGTCCGTGACGACTGCTGGGTGAGCACCGACAGGGAGGGATCGTCCCGCATCGGTTCGACCCTGTTTCGAGGAGGATTGAAGATCACGTCGACGTCGTCGGACTCGAGCGAGAGCGCACGGGTACTCGGATCCTCGATCACCTCGAACGAGAGGGGAACCTCGACGCCGTCCTGCCAGTAGTCCGCAAACGGGCTCGTCTCGACCGTGCTACCGCGGTCGACCGCCTCGATCGTGAGCGGTCCCGTCCCGATCGTTCCCAGATCGTCGGCGGTACTGTCAGGGTGCTGGACGCAGATCATGTTGTGTGCGATCGTGCCAGGAAAGGCGGGGAACGGCTCCGTATTGGTGAACTCGACGGTGTACTCGTCGACCGCGACCACGTTCTCGGGCTCGAGGTGCAGCCAGCCCGAGACGAACTGACCCCGTTCGAAGAGGCGTTCGAACGACCAGACGACGTCCGTCGCGGTCATTTCCTCGCCGTTGTGAAAGGAGACGTTCTCGCGCAGCGTAACCGACCAGGTCGTCTCGTCGACGGCCTCCCACCCGGTGGCGAGCCACGGTGTCGGCTCCATCGACTCGGTCGCCCAGATCAGCGGTTCGACGACCTTCGTGAAATACGGTGTTACGTAGCCGTAGGTGTCCCACGAGTCGGCAGTCGGGTCGTCTTCGAGTGCGATAGAGACGGACGAGTTGTCGTCCGGCCGGCCGGACGAATCAGAGAGACAGCCTCCGACAGCCGCCACACCACCACTGACCGCGCCTGCGAGCATCGACCGTCGAGAGAGCATTGGCTTCGACCGAACCGAACGGGGATCTGTCGGCGAACGCGGCTGGTTCGATGACGGGGCTGTACGATCGTCGTGAAGAGTCGTCGGGACCAATTTCATACAAGTTGAATTTAGTTACTGAAATCTAGTTTGTTAATATTGCGATTCGATTCCGCCGGTCGGTCGCCGTCGAACCGATGTCTCGGGACGAACCAGCGACCAGACGGGCGAGTACGACCAGCAGCCGGTACAGCCGACTGCTGGCGACGACGGCGATCAGGACACCCACAGACCGCACATTTATGCGAGTCGACACTCGACTGAACGTATGAGCTGGACGCTGAATATCGATCATATTGCAGGTATTCTGGACGGAAGCGCGGAAATCGAACCGGGGTTGAACGCGGTGAGAGCCGAGAATTGGCAGGGAAAATCGAGTTTCATCATGGCCGTCGAAGCCGCGATGGGAACGAAAACGCCGCTGACCGAGAACGCCTCGTCGGGCGAAGTCGTCCTCGAGACCGGATCGGAGGAGATATCGGTCTCGTTTGCCGAACGGAACGGAGCCGTCACCAGACAGGGGACACCGTATCTCGAGAGCGAGTACGATCGAACCTGTGCGGAGCTGTACGCGTTTCTCGACGAGTCGAATCCGATCCGACGGGCCGTGCGAAACGAAGAGAACCTAGAAGAGCTGCTGACGAAGCCGCTCGATCTCGAGAATATCGACAACCAGATCGCCGAGTTGAAAGCCGAACGGAACGCGGTCGAATCCGAGCTGGCTCAGGCGAAATCGGCGGCCAAAGAGTTGGTTTCGGCCGAAGAAGAGCTCACGAGACTCGAGGACGAACTGGCCTCACTCGAGGACGAACGAGAGGGACTTTCCGAACCCGACACGAACGATGTCGGCCGCGACGACCTGAGCGACGCGCGGACGGAACGGGAGACCCTCCGCAGTCAGATCGACAGGATCGAATCGAGCATCGGTCGGATCGAAGGAAAGCTCGACGAACAGCGAGCCGAACGCGACGAACTCGAACTCCCCGCGGAGGAATCACCGGAAACGGACGTACAAGAGCTTCAAGAGCGCCTCCAGCAGACGAGGACCGACATCGAACTCCTGCGGTCGGTCTACACGGCGAACAAGCGGGTGCTCGACGAGAACCGGCTCGAACTCCTCGCTGACGTCGACCGGGGGATTCTCGACGACGCGTTCGACTGCTGGGTCTGTGGCGGAACGACCGACGAGGAAGCGGTCGAACACTCCCTCGAACTGTTGCAGTACCGGATCACCGAACTTCAGGACGACGCAGCCGAGCTAGAAGAGCGAGTTCGGACCGTCGAACAGGCACGTACCGAGCGGAGAAAGGCACAGCGTCGAGCGAAAACGCTCGACTCCGAGATCGAATCGCTCGAGACGAAACTCGCGGATCGTCGGGACACGCTCGAGCAAAAGCGAGAATCACTCGAGTCGACGGAGGGCCGTATCGAAGAACTCCAGGAGTCCGTGACCGAAACGGAAGACAGGGTCACGGAACTCGAAAGCGAAATCAAATACACGAAATCGAAGATTTCGGACACCGAGGACCGAATCGAGACGCTCGAGAACCGGGCCGACCAGCGATCGACGCTCGAGGACGAACGCGAGTCGCTGTCTGAAGAGATCGCCCAGCTCAGGTCCCGGAGAGAGGAGATGAAAGCGAAGACGCGAGAAGCGTTCAGCGAGTCCATCAGCGACATCATCGACCGCTTCGATACCAGCTACGAGAGCGCGCGACTGACGTCGGCGTTCGATCTGGTCGTCGCCCGAGACGGCCGCGAAGTCTCGCTCGAAGCGTTGAGCGAGGGCGAAGTCGTCCTGCTGGGTCTCGTCGCCGCACTCGCGGGGTACGAGGCCTACGACGTCGACGAGCGCGTTCCCGTCATCTTGGTCGACAGCCTCGGCGGGCTGACCGACAAGAACCTCCACCTCCTCGTCGAATACCTGCGCGAACGCAGCGAACGAGTCGTCTGTACGGCCTATCCCGAACAGTCGTCGTTCGACGGCAGCGAGATCGATCCGACCTCGTGGACGGTCGTCTCCGACGAGTCGGTCCGGATCGAGCCCTGACGGTGGATTCGCCTCGCGGTTGAGCTGCAATCGAGGGCACTAACCCTCTTTTGCTCACGGCTTCGCCGTTCGAACGGTCCGTGAAACCGGGTTCGATGCGAGCGAACGTATCGGAGAAGAACCGGATTGGAAATCGATCGGTGAGCGGATCAGTTGTCGAACGTCATTCCGTATCCCCACTCCTCGAGTTCCAGTTCCACCTCGTCGAGGTGCTCGAGTCCGACCTTGACGAGCGCCTCCCGGAGATCGGTCAGGGAAACGTCGTCGTCGAAGCGATCCTCGAGCTCCCGAAGGACATCGCGCTCTGCACCCTTCGTCTCCTCGTGGAGGAACAGGGGGACGCGGTCGCGACCGTCCTGGACGCCGTCGCGTCGAAACTTGTAGGGGATCCGTATCTGTGGCTGATCGGCGGATCGAGACGTTCCGACCGGACTCGAGGACCCGGCGTTCGCGTCGGTCGACTCGGTCGGCTCGACCGTATCGGCCGTGACACCGTCGCTCGAGTCACGCTCTGAGGGTGGGTCGGCGTCCGGGTTCGACGTGGTCGCGTCGTCGGCGAACGGATCCTCACCCGCGCCCTCTTTCATGCCAGTCATGCAGAAACCACCTCGGGTTCGAGTTCGCCGGGTTCGGGTGGGTTCGGAGCCTCGAGATCGACCGACGATTCCAGGTGGCGCGCGATGCGGTCGAACTGGGCGAGCGTCTCGAGTTCGTACTCGCGTCGACGCTCGCGATGGTCGCGGACGTACCGAAACGCAGAGCACTGTTGCATCCAACAGCCCTCCATCAGCGACGCGCGTTCACCGATAACCTCCGGAACGGGGTACTCGATCTCGTCGAGGATCGTTCGCTGGTCCCGCGTGTTCTTGAACCCGATCGGGATCGCGGCGAGGACGCCGACTTCGACGTCGAGTTGGTCCTCGAGTCCGGCGACGAGCGATTCCAGTCCCTCGACTGCGGCTCTGCCTTTCGCGCTCGGTTCGACGGGAATCGCGAGCGACCGCGTGGCGTGGATCGCGTTGTAGAGATGGGGTCCTTCGGTCGCCGGCGGGTCACAGATGAGGACGTCGTAGGTTTCGGGGACGCCGGCCTCCCGGAGAACGCGGAGCAACTGGGCGTGCATGCCGAACGCTTCGCCCATCGCTTCGGCCTGGTCTTTCTCTCGCTGGAGGTACTCGGTGAGATCGGAGAGCATGTTGTGTTCGGGGACGATGTCGACTCCCTCGACGGTGCGAACGAGATCGTCGAACTCGCCTTTCGGTCGACGGATCATGTGCCGCACCAGATTGTCGACCGACTCCGTTCGATCGTCGTCGACGCCGAAGAGGCGCGAGAGGTCCCCGTCCTGAGGGTCGAGCGGGATAACGAGGGGTTTGAGCCCCGCTCGAGCGTGTGCAACGGCCAGATTCGCCGCCGTCGTCGTCTTCCCGACACCGCCAGCCTCGCTGTACGTCGAGTACGCTAACATACCCACACCATGAACATCACCCATCTTGAAAGTTCGTAACCCACATTCAGTACACAAACAACCACACCACAGTAACTACAACAAGTAATTAACATTGTTCATGAATACACTGAATGAACATCATCCATGAACACACGAGATGGATACGAACAATGAACACACAGGGGTACCACACAGAGTGAACAGTAAGGATGAATAGCAATCACGAACAGCACCTGTGAACAACTCCCATGAACAACACCGATGAACGGAGTTCGAGAACACCACACAGTGGGCTCGAAAACGAAGAGAAGAGCGCTCGGAACAACACGGGAACACCCGCCGATCGATGACCGTCAGTCCGGACACTCACACGACACGCCCGTCACCTCGAAACGGGCCCCGCCCAGTTCGCTCCGCGTGACGTCGATCTCCCAGTCGTGGGCGCGAACGATCTGGTCGACGCTGGCCAGTCCGAACCCGGTTCCGGATTCTTTCGTCGAGTAACCAGGTTCGAACACGTCGTCGTCGGCGTCGTCGGGAATCCCCGGACCGTCGTCGCTCACGTAGAACCCATCCGACAGCGTTCCGACGACGACCGCGGTGTCGGGACCGCCGTGTTCGACCGCGTTCGAGAACAGGTTCTCGAGCAGTCGCTTGAGTGCGAAGTAATCCGCGCGGACGACGGTCGACCGGTCGACCGACACCGAGAGTCGAGACAGACCGAGCGTCGCCTCGAGGTCCTCGACGACGTCGCGAAACTCGATGGGGGTCTCGTCGCCGGCGAGGCGTCGTCCCCGTAACAGGCCGGTGACGTCGTCGATCAGTTCCTCAGCTCGTTCGAGCGCGTGTTCGACCTGATCGAACTGCTCGTCGCCGCCGATTTCGCGAGCCAATTCGAGTCGTCCGCGCGCCACGCTGATGGGGCCCTGCAGATCGTGGGCCAGGACCGATGCGAGAAGGTCGAGCTGTTCGTCGGTGGCACGATCGGTCGGAAGGGGTGTGGGCCCCTCGTCGAGAGAGCGTGACGTCCGCTCGCTTCCCGACGGACAGGAGCGACCGACGCCGACAACCGCTCGAAGGTCGCCGCCCGACTCGACCGGAACGGCGCTGAGTTCGTACGAATCTGTCCCGTTTCCGGTCCCGAGTGACGTCTCGAGCGTGACAGGAATTCGCCGGGCTGCGACGTCCTCGAAGAGACGCTGAACGCGCGGTTGGGCCTCGCCGTCGAACAGTTCCGACGGAGTGGAAAACTCGATCTCGTCCGAACTTTGACCGGTTACGTTCTCGAGGTGGTCGTTCCACCGAACGCATCGCAGATCGGGATCGAAGACGTAGAACAGCTCCTCGAGTTCGTCGAAAGCGCTGATCAGAACCTGCGGGTCGAGAGGGGGCACGTGTTCTCGATCGGGTTCCGAAGAGAGCTCGCGAACGACACAGACGTGACCGCCGTCTACCATCTGCGTCAGCGTCAGCGACTCCGGAATGCGCTCGTCGTGTTTCGTGAGACCGACTGATCGGCCGGACCAGGAACCGGTTTCCTCGAGCAACGGAAGGATCTCCTCGTCGAAGCGGATCGCTTCGTCGTCGGGATAGAGGGTTTTCCAGTGGCTCCCGAGGAGTTCATTCGGATCGTGGTCGTAAATCTCGGCGTACGCTCGGTTGACGTACTGGTAGGTCCCGTCCCGACCGAGAATGCCGATCCCCTCGTCGGCCGACTCCATCGCCTGAAACCCGCGGTAGACCTCCTGTTCGGCGCGGCGTTTGCCCACCGCGTGTTCGATCCGGTTCGTCAACACGGTGTACTGATCCGTTCCGGTTTCCTTCTGGAAGTATTCGGTGACGCCCGCAGAGATCGCCTCGCTGGCGATTTCCTCGCTTCCCTTGCCGGTAAAGAGGATAAACGGGAGGTTCGGGTGGCTGTCGCGAACGGTATCGAGAAACTCGAGTCCGCTGGTTTCTGGCATATCGTAGTCGCTTACGATACAGTCGATGTCCTCGGTCGACAACGTATCGAGACCCGCGTCGACGCTCGTTTCCGTCGTGACGGAGAATCGGTCTGTTTCGCGCTCGAGAAAGGTCGCGGCTAGTTCGACCAGCTGAGAGTCGTCGTCGACGTGTAGAACCCTGATCGGTTCGGACGCGGAAACGAAATCGCCGTGTCTGGAGAGCCGCTCTCCGCCGGACGGGCTCATGAGTAGTATTGTAAGCTATTGCCAGATAACCTTACTGGGCGGGCGGTTCGTCGCGGTGGAAACCGTCGCGTCGGGGACTGTCCCGTCTCGACCGGACGAATTAAGCGACCGGACACCGGATTCTCAACGGATGGGACACCACACATTCGATCCCTCTCGAGCGGACAAACTCGAGCGGCCCGGCCGACGGTTTCGGTTCCTCTCGGCCGAGGAGTTACGGTGGGCGCTCGATCTCGACGCGAGCGATCGGGTCGCTGATCTCGGAAGCGGAACGGGGTTCTACACCGACGTGATCGCCTCGCAGGCAGACACGGTCTACGCGGTCGATCTCCAGCCGGAGATGCACGAGTACTATCGGGAAAAAGGCGTTCCAGAATCCGTCGAACTGGTCACGACGGGGGTGGGAGACCTGCCGTTCGACGACGGCACGATCGACGTCGCCTTCTCGACGATGACCTACCACGAGTTCGCGAGCGCGGACGCGCTGGCGGAGATCCACCGGGTGCTCGAGTCGGGTGGCCGGTTCGTTATCGTCGACTGGGCGGCGACCGGCCCCGGAGAGAGCGGGCCGCCACTCGCGGAGCGATACGGCGCCGACGAGATCGCAGACGCCCTGCGCGAGGCGGAGTTTTCGATCGAGCACGTCGCCGTTCGATCGGAAACCGTTCTGGTGATCGCGACGGCCGAATAGGAGAGCGAGCTGACTGGAACAGTAATTTGTACGTCGTTACCGTCGAGCCGGGGCGATCCGTCCGACTGGTAAGGAAAACGGACCAGTTCAGACGCCGGGAATCGGTGATAGCGTGATCGCGAAGATCCCGCGCTCGAGTAGTTCGCGTTTCGTCTCGAGCCAGAGACCGCCCAGGACGAGCATCGTCACGTAGTAGCCGGCACCGAGCAGTGCGAGCGGAATCGGCCCGACGTAGGCCCACGCGCTGGTGATCACGGCCAGACTTCCCTCGGGTTCGACGCCGGCCGGAAGCGGCAGCGCCCGAAAGTGAACCGCGGTGAGGAAGACGCTCGCCCCCCAGCCGACCACTGCGAGTGCTATACTTTGAAAATCAAAGTAATTGTGCAGAAGCGCTGAAAGTCGAGTTAAAGTCAATCAACGGGAGTAGCTAGTCGCTTGCACTCGGTTCGGCAAGGGCGACAGCCGTCGAAGCCGACTCGTTGTCGAGCCAGTTTTCGGCGTCGAATGCGGCCACGCTTCCGGTTCCGGCGGCCGTGACCGTCTGGCGGTACGCCGAATCCACGACGTCGCCCGCACCGAAGCGTTCGGGCTGCTCTTTGCCCCGTTGGATGAGTTCCATCCCGCCGGCTCCCTCGGGAAAGTCGAGATAGTTCTCGACGTCGGTCGTGTCGGTGGCGTCGCCCACATCGTTCGGGTCGGTCCCGTCGCTCATTCAGTGTATCCCTCGATGAGACTCCGGAGCCTGTCCGCCGGCAGCGCGCCGGTGTGCTGTTCGACCTGCTCACCGCCCGCAAAGAGCGCAAGCGTCGGGACGCCGCGGACGCCGTAGGCCCCCGCGAGTTGCTGGTGGTCGTCGACGTCGACTTTCGCGATGAGGGCGTCCGTTTCGCCCGCGAGACCGTCGAGGACGGGCTCGAGCATCTGGCACGGACCACACCACGTCGCAAAGAAGTCCACGAGGACGACATCGTTGTCCGCTATGAGTTCCTCGAGGTGATCCTCTCCCTCGACGTGGACCGGCCTATCGGTCGACTGTCCCGGCGATCCGCTGTGTGCATCAGTCGTCATCAACCGTACGTACGGGCCGCACGAAGTTAAATGTGTTGTGTGTATTGTGCAATACAAAACTTGTCGAGATCGCGCTCGAGATGCGACGATGCGAGGACGACAGCCCGAAACCGGGGGCGACCGAAAGGGATAGTGACAGGGCAGGCCCGAATAAACTGCCGTATAACGAAACGTGTGCGTCGAGTGCGAATCGGAACGGAAAGAAGGAGCGTCCGCGGGATGGTCGAACGGCCGAGGGAGGTAAAATAACGCGAGCCGCTCCAGCCCGTATTGTACTCCACTTGCACAATTGTTATGATGGCTGCGGACGTACCGGAAGGTATGGCCGATTCGACGACCGACGAACGAGATCGGATCCGCGAGCAAAAGAAACGGGAACTCCGCGAACGCCTCGAGAACGGCATCGACACGGCGGACACGGATGGGATGACGAGCGCCGAGACTCCGGCGGAGCCGATCGAAATCGACGGCCAGAGCCACCTCGAGGCGGTGGTCGACTCACATTCAGTGGTCCTGGTCGACTGCTACGCCGACTGGTGTGGTCCGTGCCAGATGCTCGAGCCGACGATCGACGCAGTGGCGGCAGAAACCGACGCCGCCGTGGCGAAAGTCGACGTCGACGCACACCAGCGCCTGGCCCAGCAATTGGGTGCCCGCGGCGTTCCGACGCTGATCTTGTACGCCGACGGCGAGGCGGTCGACAGACGGGTGGGCGCACAGGACAGGGCAACGCTCGAGTCGCTCATCGACCGCCACAGTTGAGGGGGCCCATCGCGACGAACAGGCCGGTATCGACGACGTGGAGCGCGCTCACGCGTCGTCGGCAGCGTCACGATCGTCAGCGTGGAGCGCGTCGAGCGACGCTCCCGACTCCTCAATCTCGTAGTACTCGTGGACGACGGGACGAAGCGCCTGGAGAATAATCTCTGCGGCCAGCGGCGAAATGGTGAGATCATCAGCCATCAGACGATGGGTCACCTCGCCGCGTTCGCGGGCGACCGCGTAGGTGAGCGCCGTCGCGAGGCCGGAGACGCCGTGGCGATCGATGTAGGTGTCGATGTCGGCGTCCATCTTGCGGCGGCCGACCGCGTCGATCAGCGCCGGCGTGATCGTGTACTCGCGGTCTCCAGCGGTCGTCGTCACGGTCAGGTCGATCTCGCGGGCGGCGTACCGCCGGGGTTGCTCGTCGTGGGTGACCTCGACGACGCCGGCGTCGACGAGCCGGTTGACGTAGCTGTAGGCCGTTCCCTGTGCGAGGTCGATATCGTCCATCACATCCTGGACGGCCGCGCCGTCCTCACGAGCGAGGTTCGTGTAGAGCCGGGCTAGCCGGGGTTCTTCCAGCAGGTCCGCGACCGAGAGGAAATCGCGGACGACGTCGCCATCAGCCTGATTCGAGGTGCGTGACATGGCCGTCTCAATTACAGTTTACAGTGAAACAGTACAGAGTGTTTGGGTCAGTCCTCCGACGAGCGACCGACCGAAGACCTATTCCCGCTGTTACGGTGCTCAGAACCGATCCAAGCGGACGCATCTGCGGTGGCACCCAGCTCGGTGAGCGAATTGGTGAGCGTCATCGGTTCGGGAAGTCGTTGATCGATTTACGGACCTCGCAGCTGTCCGAACAGAACCGACCAGCGCATCCAGCTCGCTCACGAGCGCGTACCGAACAATTCGGCAGTCAGCACGCGTTTCGGTTACTCGGTATCAGCCCGACCGGAGCGGACGAGTCCCAGTAGGGTTTTGTACCGAGAAATGCAGTGACAGATATGAGCACGCACGTCCTCGTTCCCATCGATCGGTCGGAATGCTCGACGCGAGCACTCGAGTTCGCCCTGAAGACGTACTCCGAAAAGCGGATCACGGCGATCACCGTCACAGATCCAAGCGACGTTTACGACACGCCCGCCTTCGAGAGTACGAGCGCCAGAAGTACCGAACAACGCCGTCAGAAACACGAACGGCGAGCACGGACCGTCCTCGAGGACGCCCGAGAGCTGGCGACCGACGCCGGGATCGATCTCGAAACCGACCACGTGATCGGTGGCGTCTCGAAGACGATCATCGACTACGCCGACGAACACGACGTCGATCACATCGTCGTCGGCAGTCACGGCCGAACCGGTGCGAGTCGGATTTTACTCGGGAGCATCGCAGAAACCGTCGCACGTCGGTCGCCGGTCCCGGTTACGATCGTGCGATGATGAGAAACGATGTGGAAGGGGTGGCATAGAACCCGTCTCGCATCCTCTATCGAGAGATTTCCCGTGTTGATTTGTAAAGTGCGAATTTCGGGTCTCGGTGATCGTATTGCCTGGAAATATTTCGCTCGAAAACTATTGTATAACGGCCTGTATCGAACGAAAGTACCGACAGAGTTCCAACGCTACCGACCGTCGACGGCGACCGTTCCGTCGTCGACCTGCTGATACTTGTCCTCGAACTCGTGGATCAGCTGTCCCATCTTCGCGTACCAGTCGTTTAACATCCGCTGCATATCGTTCGCGATCTGGGAGGGATCGGTCGGATAGTAAACGTGGTAGTAGCCACCCTGATCGTAGTTGATCTGTTCTTTCTGGATGAATCCACTCTGGAGTAGTCGCTGGATCGCACGGTAGGCGGTCGATCGTTCCCGATCGACCCGTTCTGCGACCTCGTCGATCGTGAGCGGGCCATCGCTTTCGACCATCGCGCGGTAGCAGTCCTTATCGAGCTGTTTGAGTCCGTGAATGCACTCGAGCAGGCCCTCACACTGCATGTCCTGCTGGAGTTGTTCCGCCATCGAGTCAGCCATAGTCTTATCGTCGACTAGACGGCGAGCCGATATAAGGGTTGTGTGTGTATTGTACAAACTTGCTGAGCCGATCTCGAGACGAGTGCTGGGACGCTGTTGTACGACCGGAGGTGCCGAAAAATATCCGTCCTCGAGATGCGGGACTCGAGTCCGGTGAATCGTTCACTCTCCGTCTTTCCACTCGCCCGCTTCCGTCTTGCGAAACTCCTCTTTGGCTTCGCGCTCGTGTGGCCACAGAATAATCACGAGGAGTACTCCGTAGAACGCGCCGACGGCAGCGAGGACAACGGCGCCCGGAACCGTACCGATGGACGCGGCGTCGGGAAGGCTCTCGCCGGGCATAAACGCCGTTACGCGGAACAGCCACGAGAGGCACAACACGCTCAACAGCGCGAAGTAGATTCGCCGGAGCCTGTTCGAGACCGCCTCGAAGATCGTGATCTTGAGCGTCGGACGCCGGTAGTCGTCTCCGAGTTCGGTCCGCCAGTCGGCATGTTCGACGCCCGTGGACGGATCGAGCGCGTTCGCGAGCACGTTCTGCTGGAACAGGCGAACGCGCGACCGATAGACGTCGTAATTCCGATATCGACGGGCTTCGATCCAGAGAAACATCCCGACGGCGATCACGCCGACGAGGATGACGTAGTGGGGATTATCGGGACTCGAGAACGCCCACGTCAGAATCGCGGCCATGATCGTGACGCTCCAGGTCGTCGTCTGATCGAGCCTCGAGCGCCAGGTCGTTTCGCGGTCGAGCTCTCCGCGATACGCGTCCCCGAGGACCGAACTCAGGTCCGTGGTATCGCGATTCAGTTCGCGCCCCAGTTCGGTCCGAGTTAGCTCGTCGGTGTCTTCGGGCATCGTTCGGGGAACGCTTCGTCGTCCAGAGAGAAATAACGCGCCGAGAGGAGCGTCGGAAAGTGCGGGCGCGATAGAGCGAAACGACGGGGTCGAAAGCGTCCAGTCGCTCGAATTCGTCCGCGTCGGTATCGATACTGCGAGCTGTACGGCCGCGCAAGGGTCTGAGTCAATCGAAGAGAGGCCGCGATCGGTTCCTTCCGAGACAGAATAGTCAAAACTGAACTAATGAAGTCAATAGAGTGAGGAGTAGCAACGATAGTTCTCGAATTGTGGCCATAATTCACCCAGCCCGGATAGAAGAAGAACAAATGTTATACAGCCTCGCTTCGAATCGATCAGTATATGCCCCAGTTCGAACTGAGCAGCAGTCAGCGAACGATGCTCTCGTCTCTCGTCAATACCGCCCAGTCAGAAGGGGCTCCCGTTCCCGCGAAGGCGATCGCATCCGCGATCGATCGCGAACCCGGAACCGTTCGCAACCAGATGTCGACGCTGATCGATCTCGGTCTCGTCGAGGGGATCCCCGGTCCGAACGGTGGCTACAGACCGACGGAAACCGCCGCCGAAGCCCTCGGTCGGGAATCAGTCGACGATCCGACGATGGCGATTATGACTCGCGAGTTCGACCGCGTCTCCGCGCTCGTCGACGACATCGCGTTTACGAACGTTCACCATCCGACGACCTGCCGGGCGCGAATTCAGTTTCAGGAATCCATCCGGGGGCTCGAGGAAGGTGACGCGATCGCGATCGGTGCGACGCCCAACGCCGAGTTGCTCCTCGCCGGCGTCATCGAAGCGATCGAACCCGGACGAAATCGAATCCTGCTCGACATCTCACAGCTCGAGGCCTCGTCGCTCTGAGCGCGACGGCTCCGCTCGAAACCGAACCGCGATTTCATCGGGATCGAGAACCTCGAAACCGTCGGAACGACCGCTAACCGTCGCCGCTGTACGCTCGAGTCGACGGCGGACCGTCGACAGCGACTCCTCGTCGGGAACGACGAGTTCGAACCACGCCAGTCCCCGACCGCCCGCCGGACTCGACCGATCGTTCCACGCGTTCACGCCGAGGTGGTGATGGTAGTCCCCGGCCGCGAGAAACACCGCCGAGCCGACGTCCGTCTGGACGCACAATCCGATCGTGTCGACGTAGAACGCCCGAGTGGCCTCGAGCGACGAGACCTCGAGGTGGACGTGTCCGACCGTCGTTCCGGCGGGCATCCGTGCGGACCCGGACGACTCCGCGGCGACGTCCTCGAGGTCGAGCGGAACGGTTCCGATCCGCACCCTGCCGTCGTCCGTCCGCGGCCAGCGGCCGGCTGGACGGTCGCAGTAGATCTCGACGCCGTTTCCCTCCGGGTCGGTCACGTAGAGCGCCTCGCTGACGTGGTGGTCGGAGGCCCCGTCGAGCCGCCAGCGATCCCGGATCCGCTCGAGTGCGTCACCGAGTGAGGCGCGAGACGGGACCGAGAACGCGGTGTGAAAGAGTCCCGCCTGCTCTCGGGTGCGCGGTGATGCCTCCTCGTCGCGATTCAAGACGAGCAGCGGCGTCCCGTCGACGCCGAGCGTCGCCGTCGTTTCGCCGGCGCTCAAGAGCGCCAGACCGACGACGTCCCGGTAGAACTCGATCGGTTCCTCGAGGGACTCAACGAGCAAGGCAGTGCGTCCGACCCGCGTTCCCTCCGGGAGAGAAGCTGCATCAGTCATGGCCATCGGCGCCGAACTCGAGGGTCGACACGACGTCGGGAACGTCGGGGTGTGCTCGCATCATACCGCCGAAAAGGATGGCTACCCAGTAAAAGCCGTCGAGAAATCCGTCGGACCGGTGTGAGCGGTGTCTCCTCGGGGGCCGGCTCCGTGGAGGAACGCGTCAGGTCTCGAGTCGACGGCGAGCCGCCAGTCGGTTACGACGCGAACTGGGGAGCATTCCTTCCTCTCCGTCTCCATCGAAAGCCGAGAGCGCGAGGATAACGGCGACGATGATGATGAGCATCACGCCGGATCACTCGCGATGGCTGCGCTCAATCGTTACCACCGACCGTCGCGGCCGGCGACGTCCCGTTCGCTCGAACCGCCTGTGCGCCGTAATAGAAGATCATGGTCGTGACGAACGCCGAGGAGCCGACGAGCAACACGAAGCTGATCGTATCGAGTGTCGGGATCTCGAGCCACGTCGCGAGTTCACCGAGAGCCACGGCCGTACTCGCGAGCAACAACATCACGCCGAAGTAGATGGTGACGTCGTTCTCGTCGATGTAGGCCGTCGCGGCGGAGCCGATGCGAGCGCCGAGTGCGCTCCCGGCGAGCAAGGCCGTCACGATACCGAGATCGATGACGCCACCCAACCCGTAGGTGAACGCGCCGACGGCACCGGACATCAGCGCACCGAAAAGGCTGGTTCCGACGGCGGCAGCGAGCGGGACTCCGACGAGGTAGTATATCGCGGGCATACGAATGAATCCACCGCCGACGCCGAGGAAGCCGGAGACGAGCCCAACGCCGCCACCGACGCCGGAGATCGTCCACATCGAGGCCTCGCTGCCGTCCGTCAACGTCACCATCGGCGGAACGTCGTACGATTTGATCTTCGTTGCGATCGCGGGGATCTCGTCGTCAGCGTGGTCTGTACCCGTCGAGCCCTCATCCTGCGTGAGCGCGCTTCGAACGAACACCAGCCCGATCGCTGCGAGCAACAGCACGTAGGCGACGCCGACGACCAGTTCGGCCCGACCGAGCGCCTCGAGGAAGAACACGACGTACTTCCCCGCCTCGATACCGAGGGCGATCCCGACGAACATCAACGCGCCGAGTTTGTAATCGACTTGCCCGACGTCGTGGTGTTTCATCGTCGCGATCACGGCCGTCCCGAAGACGAACGCCATCGAACTACCGATCGCTACCGGGGCCGGGTAACCGAGGATCAACAGCGCGGGAGTGACGAGAAACGATCCACCCATCCCGAAGAAGCCGAAGAAGACTCCGACCATGAAGCCGAAGCTGACGAACAACACCAGGAACTCGACTCCCAATCCGAGCAGTTCCATAGATTACGTGTTTGCGATCGTTTCGATCACCGACGGTGCGACGATGCGTTCGACAGCGGCGTAACTGGCGTAGAACGCGATCGCCTCGAAGAGGACGACCCCGACGAGCAGTGCTGCCTGTGCCGGTGGCGAGAGAGCCACGGCGTCGATCACGAGGACCACCCTCGTTTCGAGTTCGATCGTGTGTGGATCATGGATTGTTCCTCGAGAGAAACTAGTCGGAGAGTGCGTATAACGCTTTTGGGATTATAGCACAATATTACTGCAGAGAATCCGACGGCTATCCAACGGAAATATTCCCATAAGTTATCGGAAGATAGCGGGGTCAAATGGACGGTTCGTCGACCGGGAACGCGCGCGGCTCGTACCGGATCATCGGTTCAGCACTGTGATAGGTACTCGGCAGTCGGCGTATGCCCTACATCTATATTGGACTACCCCAACAATATTATACCGTCGGATACGTATCACACGTATGAAAGCGGTCTGTGCAACCGACCTCTCGGCAGCCAGTGAGGCCACCATCGAGAGCGAGACCTGCCTCGAGTGTCTCGGCCGCGTCGGCGTCGACGAGATGCACCTGGTAACGGTGATCCCGTCCAACGTCCACGCGGGGATGCCCGGAATGGACTTCGAAGGCCGACGCCAGCGAGCGCTCGAGCGCTATCGCGGCGTCATCGAATCGGCCGGATTCGACGTCGAAACACACGTCGTCCGGGGGACGCCCCACCGACGGATCACGGGTATCGCCACGACCGTCGGAGCGGGGATCACGATCGTCGGTTCGCGAGGGAAGAGCCCGCTCGAAAACCGCGTTATCGGTTCGACGGCACGAAACCTCGCTCGGACGACCGAGACCCCGCTGCTGGTCAACCGGATCGAACGCGAAGCCGAGAATCCAGATGTCGTCAGAGAGCACCTCTTCCAGCGAATGCTGTACGCCACCGACTTCTCTGAGAACGCCGATCGAGCGTTCGAGGCGTTTTCGTACCTCCGCCACGCGACCCGGGAGACGACGCTGATTCACGTCGAGACGCCGAAAGATCCCGGGCTTAGAGAGGGCGAGAACCCGGAAAATCGGCTCGGGGAACTGGCAGCGCAGCTCGAGGAGTGGGGTATCGAGACCCGGACCGAACTCCGACGGGGCGATCCGGCCGACGAAATTCTCGGCGCGGAAACGACGTACGAACCGACGGCGATCCTCGTCGGCTCGCGTGGCCACAGTCGGCTCCGACGACTACTGCTCGGCAGCGTTTCGGAGGATATCGTGGCTCGGGCCGATAGCAACGTGCTGTTGATCCCGCCATCGCGAACCGCCTAGATCGGTTTTTCCGATCCGACGGTCCGATCGAAGCGGGAAGACCGTCCCCAATCCGGCCGTCACACCGTCCGTGAACGCGACCACGTGACTCGAGTGGGAGCGGATGCGACCGTCAGCTCGGTCGGTTTCGATAATTGTCAGATCCGTAGAATTCCACGATTCGTTAACTACGCGGTGAGTATACTTTCGTACGAGGAGAACTCACCATGGCAACCAAACCCCGACCGGTAGAACAAACGCTCGAATCGACACTGATCGGACGCACCGTCTCGTTCAACTACTCCGAGACGTGGGTCGCGTACTCGATATTCGGTCTCCGTCTCGTGATGGCCTGGGTGTTCCTCCAGGCGGGCCTCGCGAAGTGGGCGGACGGCGGCTGGGGAGATCCGCTCGCGTGGTCGTCCACGGACTTTCTGAACAACGTCGTTGCTGAGACCAACCCGCTCTACGAGCTGTTCCTCTGGTTCGACAGCTACGCCGCGATCGTCGATCCGCTGGTCATCGTCGGGCAGATACTGATCGGACTCGCGCTCCTGTTCGGAATCGGCTTTCGGTTCGCAGCGCTGATGGGTGCGATACAGATGCTGTTCTTCTGGACCGCAGCGTGGAACGCCGGACTCCTCGCGGGATTCCCCGTCGAAAACGGGTTCTTCATCGACAGTTCGTTCGTCTACATGCTCTTGCTGTTCGGCCTCGCCGCATGGGGTGCCGGACGACTCGCGGGAATCGACGCGACGCTCGAGGAAACGGCCCTCGTTCGCGAGAACCCGTGGCTCCGATACCTGCTCGGGTGAGGACCGCCGAACCGAGTACCGAGCCGTCTCAGCGGTAAGTCGAGGATGACGTCGAGGCGTCGCTGCTTAGTCGATCGAGCCAGGAGTACCGTCGGCTACTGGCGAATCGGCGGTAGCAGTTGCTGATTCACGACGACGGCGTGCGAACGTCCGAAGCGAGAGCACCAGGATAGCCGCGCCGAGGAGACGAACGGCGGTGGTGAAGCCGTCCGTCCAGGTGACCGAGTCGGACCGCTCGTAACCGATCGATGCAGCGAAATCCAGATACTGCTTCGGAAACGCAAGGGCGGCGAGTCCGGCGACGCCAGCGACGTTCATCAGCCAGGCGTACGCTCTCCCACCGGCCAGAGTGGCCACCACGTAGACGATTCCCTCCGCTCGTATCGCCGGGACGATCCACGACTTTGCGGTACACTCGTCGGGATTCTCGAGGGCGACTTCCTCGTAGACCTCGAGAACGCGCTCCGGAAACAGTGCCAGTACGACGCCCAGCGGGCCGAACAGGGCTCGTGCCATGGGCGTCGGTTAGTTCGTACGAAAGATAATCGTATCGCTAGTTCAGCGATCACTGACGTTCGTACCGCCGGACACTGCCGCCGACCGTTGGCTGCGCCAGTACCCCTGGAAGTACGCACCGACGAACATCCCCACGAGCGCCCACAGGATCGTCACGTTTCCGACGCCGAGGCTGGCGTAGGCTGCGCCGGGACAGATCCCCGACAGCCCCCAGCCGACCCCGAAGACGGCACCGCCGATCAGGACGTTGCGGTCGAACGACTTCAGCCGCCGGCCGTAGGTGTCGCCCGTCAGCGGGGCCCGATCGAACAGCCGCGGCACCACTGCGAAGGCGATCCCGGTGACGGCCGCCGCACCGCCCATGACGAACAACAGCCCGAAGTCCTCGAACTGCAGGAACTGCAACACGACCTCGGGACGGGCCATGTGACTGAAGCCAAGGCCGAAGCCGAAGAGCAGACCGCCGACGAATATCAGCGGCATGAACAGGGGATGACGTCCCCTCACGGGCCCTCACCTCCCCGTTCGCGTTTCCGAGATTCTCGCCCGGGAATCCCGCTCATCACGGGCTCACCCCGAGCGCCATCACGACCTGAGCCGTCCCGATCGCGACGACCAGGAACGTGATCACGCCGACGATCGACGTCTTCGAAGCCGAGCCGACGCCACAGACGCCGTGGCCCGACGTACAGCCCTTGCCGATTCGAGTGCCGATACCGACGAGGACGCCGCCGAGGAACAGCCGCCAGGGCTGGACGTCCGTCAGCCAGATCGTCAGGCCGCCGACCTCGCGGAGTTCGCCGGTCGTCCCCGACTGGTAGAGCCCGCTCGAGATCAGTCCGGACTGGAACGTCAGCGCGTAGACCGCCGCGCCGGCGACGATACCGAGCGTGAAGACGACCCGCCAGTCCCGCGAACGCCGGTAGCGCTCGAACCGAGACTGATCCGAAACGTACGACAGCGTCGACTCGAGGAACGTACTCGCGCCGGCGGGGATGGCGGTGCCGAGGTAGATCACGACCGCGCCGAGACCGACGAGCACTCCCCCCACGGCATAGCGGCTGATTCCCACGGGAAAGAGCGTCTCGTACAGCGCCGGATCGATGAGTTCAGTGGCCATGGTGGGGAGTGGCGTGATCAGTCACCGGCCAGCGACTCCTGGCTGGCGGCGCAGTTGTTCGGACCGAGCTCGAGTTCGAACGCGTCGCCGTCGTCGACTTCTTTCCGACCGAGGTTCGTGGCGATGATGTCCTCGTAGTTGGCCGGTCGCGGCGGCATATCGGAGAGGATCACGTCGACGAACTCGTCTTCGTCCATCGTCAGCGGCGCCATCTCGTCGCGAAGCTGGCCGATCGAGGCTGTATAGGTGCCGTCGTCTGCGGGTTCGGCCGCGTCGCTGAAGTGAGCACCGCCGACGAGCGTCTCGTCGGGCAACGAAAGGACGCGATCCTGGAGCGAGCCGTACAGATGGCTCGCGGCGTCTGGCGCGCCGTCGTCGCCCCCCTCCAGGTCGGGACGGGCGACGCTCTCGACGAAGAGGCCGTCACCGGTTGCGAGCAGGGAGCCGTCGACGAGGTAGGAAGTCATTCCGGAGGTGTGACCGGGCGTAGAAACCGTCTCGATAGACACGTCACCGACCTGGAGCACCTCGCCATCCGAAGCGAGCGTCAGCTCGTCGGCGTAGGTGACCCCACGTTCGACGGCGGCGTCGGGAATCACACCGTCGACGCCCTCCGCGGCGAGATTTCGTACGCCCGAGATGTGATCCGCGTGGATGTGCGTATCGATCGCGTATTTGAGGTCGACGCCGCGTTCCTCGGCGTCCTCGAAATATCGTTCGGTGAACGTCCGCAACGGATCGATGACGGCGGCCTCGCCGTCGTCGACGACGAGGTAGCCGAGACAGCCGGAGGACGGACGCTGGTACTGATACAGCGTACCCGCACCGTCGTAGCGCTCGACCTCGACGGCCTCGTAAATCCGGGCCCAGCCGTTCATTCCATCCTCGAGATGGTGGACGTCGTAGCCGCACTCTTTGAGTGATCCGGCAACGAACTCGCTTGCGCCGCCTTTCGCACAGAGAACCGTAATTTCAGTATCGTCCGGAATCCGCACAAGAACGTCGTCGTCGATCTCCTCGTCGAGGAATTCGAAGTAGGGGACGTTGATCGACTCGACGGTCGGACCGTCGATTCGCCACTCTTCGTAATCGGACCCCATTCGCGAATCGAGCAGGGCAACGTCCTCTCCCGCGTCAATACGAGCTTTCAGCTCGGTAGGAGTCACCGACTCAATTTTCACGTCCGATGTCGGAAAGTCCATTTCGTCCATGGTGTACACTGACCAGTATCGTCTCCGTACACTTAAGAGTTCTCGTAGTATTTCCCTTACTACACAATATAGAATGAAGAGTGGTTTGGTGGAATAGTTGGAGGAGGCCACTATCGTACGATATAGAGTGGGACGATCGGGCCATCTAGTCCGTTCGTCAACCGGATGTTCGAGTCGAGTGCAATAATCGGCATCCTTTTATACTGCCAGACTATATTGTGTAATAGCTCCAATACAGAGCACCAATATCGATCATGAGTTCGGAATACCAGATCACCGAGACGCTCGACGTGAAAGGACAGTCCTGCCCGATGCCAATCGTCAAAACCAAGCAAGCGATCGACGACCTCGAGGCCGGAGACGTACTCGAGGTCGTCGCGACCGACTCGGGGAGTATGAGCGACATTCGGGGGTGGGCCAAGGGAACCGACGGCGCTTCGCTCCTCGAGCAGGTCGAAGGGGACGACGTGTACATCCACTACGTCAAAAAGACGGCATAAGATGAGCACCGACACCCTCTCGACGGCCGACGACGGAGAGTCGATGGGCGAAGCGGAACTCGAGGCTCGCGTCGACGCGTTAGAGGAGACGGTCGCCGCGCTCGAAAGCGACGACGACGACCAGAAAAAGCTGACCATCGTCGCGACACAGGGCAGCTTCGACATGGCGTACCCACCCCTGATACTCGCGAGTACCGCGGCCGCATTCGGCTGGGAGGTCATCGTCTTCCACACCTTCTGGGGCCTCGATATCCTCCACGAGGAACGCTCGAGAGATCTCAAGCTGAGCGCGGTCGGCAACCCGAACATGCCGATGCCGAACGCACTCGCTGCGCTCCCGGGAATGGACGCGATGGCGACGCGAATGATGCGAAAGAAAATCGACGAGAACGGAACCGCCACGATCGAAGAGCTGATCGATCTCTCGCTCGAGCAGGGCGTCGACCTGCAGGCCTGTCAGATGACCATCGAACTGATGGGATACGACGAAGAAGACTTCTACGATGGTGTCACGACCGGGGTCGGTGCGGCGACCGCACTTCAGCACATGGCAGAATCCGACATCCAGCTGCTGGTCTGAGATGTCCAACGAACACCACACGGCGTCGGTGTCGTCGACCATCAGGTGATCGAGAGTGACCGAAACGAAAATACACCGTACGATCACGAGCGAAGAATCGTCGATCGTGATCAATCAACCAATCAAACGGTACGGGCGCTGACCATGTCGAGGCATGCCGAACTGGGTACCCACGTTTCACATCGCACTTCGCTCTGGACCGTACCGGAGGTGTACGAATGGTTCGACGAACGAGAAGGGAAAGTGACGGCAGGCCTTCTTCCATCCCAAATAGACAATATCCCGATATAACTACTAATATAAATTTCTTCTGCTACAATGTAAGTGGATGGAAATCTTCGAAAGGTCATCGGTTATCGGTGGTATTCAACGGCCAAACCGGTTCCTGACGGTGTTGGCAGAAACGTGGATTGCGACTCGGATTTCTCGAAGAGATAGGTTACAATCCGATACACATGAAAATAGCACACGAGACGGGATATTCTACTGCTCTGCTGGAAGTGTCGAAAAGGTGAATCTATTTCTCCCTCGGAAAATATATCATATTTTTCTTATTATTATTTAAATGGTACTATGGTGTTAGGGCATGTCACGGAGTGTTCCAGGTCGTCCGTCCAGTATCGTCGGAAAACTCATCACGTGCTTCGGCAACCAACGAGAGGAGTTCGAACGCGATTCCAGCGGCGAGACAACCGGACTTACCGGTATCATCGTATGGTGGGCTGAGCTCGACGAGATCCGCACCGACGATGTTCGTTCCCCGGATACCGCGGAGGAAGTCCCGAACTTCCCGCCCCGTTAGTCCGAACGGTTCCGGAAGCGTGGTTCCGGGCATGACGCCACAGTCGAATACGTCCGTGTCGACCGTGACGTAACACGGACCGTCACCGACGACGCGACGCGCCTCTTCAGCGATCGCCTGGGGACCCGCATCCTGAAACTCCGTGGCTTCGACGACTCGCATTCCAGTCTCGTGAGAGAAATCGTTGCTGAGAAGAACCCGACCGCGAACACCGATCTGGATCGTTCGTTCGGGATCGATCACGCCCTCGGTTACCGCGTTAGTGACGAGGTTCGCATCGGTGACGCCGGCACCGTGATACTCGCCGGCTCGAGTGTCGGGGTGTGCGTCCAGGTGAATCAAACCAAGCGGTTCGTCCCTGCCGAGGGCGCGCAGAATCGGATACGTTATCGTGTGCTCCCCCCCGACAGTCAGCGGTGTGACGTCGGCATCGTCGAACTCCACGTACCGTTCGTACAGTTCCTCGACGTTCGCGCTCAGGTCGTAGGGATCGTCGGTAAACCGGACGTCGCCCCAGTCGCTGACGCTGCAACGTTCGAACGGGTTGACGCCCGTCTCGGGGTTAGCGGGACCGTGATTCTGCGACCATCGACGGAGTTCGCGCGGCCCGAGGCGCGAACCCGTTCGCTCGTTCGGCGTGCCGATATCCATCGGCACGCCAACGCAAGCCAGATCGACCGTGGAAAGGTCGCGATTGTGAGGGGCTCTGAACATACCGTTCGTCGAGTGATAGTACCAGACCGGATCGTAGCCGGGTGCAGGACCATCGTCGTCTCGATCGATCGAGGCCTCGATGTACGCCTGTTCGGTTTCGGGACGGCCATCGAGGTGTTCCTCGGTGGCCAGTGATCGGTACCGCTCGAGTCGTTCGGGGTCGATATCTCGTGAGTGATCCATGTATTATCGAAAGGGTTCCGAGTGGGTTACCGACGGCATCTCCTCCGTCTGCGGCGTCTACAGTTGGTCCGTGGCAATGCATATAACTGCCGGTCACGTGCGGTTCCGTCCCATCAGTCGGAGACGCTGACGTCGACGACGACCGGTCCCTCGGTCGTGACCGCCTCATCGAGCGTGGAATCCAGGTCAGCGAGATCCTGGACGTGTTCGGCCACTGCACCGTGGCTGCGCGCGTTGGCAGCGATTCCGGGCTCCGGTTCGAAGTCCATTCCGACGTACTCGTGATCGTCGATCGAACCCCCATATATCGTCGTCATGCCTTCTTTGAGGATGTGATAGCTCCGATTGTTCGGGACGACGACCGTCACGTCAAGACCGTAGCGAACGGCGGTGTAAATCGACTGCGGATAGTACCAGAACGAGCCGTCACCGACGAACCCAACGACTGAACGTGAGTCAGGGTGCTCCGACCACGCGACCGCAGCGCCGAGAGACGCCGGAAGACCGTATCCCAGTCCCCCGTTTTTGTTCGACAGCCACTGCTCGGGCTGGAAGTCGTATCCCTCGATCAGAGGATACTTGCTCGTGTTACTTTCGTTGACGACGAACGCGTCCGGTGCCGCGTCACGAAGTGAGTCGACGAGACGGGCTTTCGTTACGTCGGCCGTCGCGGACGCATCGGTCCCGTCGGAATCGCCACCAGCGTCGAGCCAGTTCCGTCGCTCCGCGACCCGGTCGATCCTCGATCGGCGCGTCGCCTCGGTAATCCCGTCATCGACCTGTGAGGCGATCGTTGCCATCGCCTCGCCGGGATCGCCGACGACGGCGACGTCGGCAGGAACGTTCTTCCCGACTTCCCACGCCTCGGGATTGATCTGTACACAGGTCGTCTCCGCGTCGATCAGTGGCGTATCGTGAGGGATGTACGTCGTATTGGAATGCGTTCCGACCAGGACGAGCGTATCCGCCTCGAGGTGTCTGCGAGCCATGTCTTCGACCGGGGGCAACGCCGAAATCCACTGCGGATGATCGTGCGGGAAGTTGACTTCGCAGGTGATGAGCTCGCCGTAAACCGGCGCACCGGAGGCCTCTGCCAGGTCCACCGCAGCCGAGACCGCGTCCGACCCCGATCGTCCGACCCAGTCGCCCAGTACGATCGCTGGATCGGAGGCGTCGATCAACGCCTCGGCGGCGCGGTCGAGTTGCTCGGAGTCACCGACTCCTAACGTCGGAATCGGACCGAGTCGTTCCGGGTCCGCGTCGGTTTCGGCCATCAGTACGTCCATCGGAAAGCTCACAAAGACCGGTCCGGTCGGCGGCGTCAACGCGACGCGAACCGCCCGCCGAAGCACCGTGGGAAGTGCGGCGATATCCGAGACCTCGGTGCTCCACTTGGTATATTCGCGGGCCATTCCTTCGAGATCCCCCGAGAGGATCGGTTCTTCGTGTTGAAAGTCGGTGCTGTGGTTGCCCGCCGTGACGAGCAACGGAACGCCCGAGACCATCGCGTTCTGGAGGTTTCCGAGCCCGTGAGCCGTCCCCGGCCCGACGTGGAGGTTGGCCACGCCGAGCGGGAGTATCGAGTCGTCGTCGTACGCGTGGTACCGACGAGTGCTCGCGTATCCGGCCGCCATTCCGACGGCAATGTCCTCGTGGAGACCGAGAACGTACTCCATGTCTGAGGACGAGAGCGATCGAAGGAGTGGTAGCTCGGTCGTTCCGGGGTTGCCGAAAATACGCGACACGCCGTACTCCTCGAGTGCACTGGTAACGAGATCAGCTCCCGTCTGATTGCGATTATCACTCATATCTCGTACGGATCAGAGGTTCGAGCCGGGTGTACTTGATAGTTTGTGTTCACACCGGAACGAAGCCGAGACGGTTCCAGTGTAGGCCGCGGGGACGCAATAAAGATTCGCTGGAGAGAAACGACGTCGAGAGATTCGGCGTCGAAGCCACCGGAGGGCCGTCCGGTTCGACCGTTGCATCGGCACGGATGGCGTGATAACACAACGAGAGTCGGTACAAAGCGACGACCAGTTCGTATTATCGAAACTGGTATACCGTGAAGCGGTGTCCCAAATCGACCGAATTGTATTACAGCCGTACATCCGTAATTGGGTGTTGATTGTGAGCACGTATCAAGGAAAGACGGGTATCTCGGCGTCCGTCGGATCGCACGGTGCGGTTGACGGAGCGATCGGTCGATCGAATCCAGCCCATCGTGGTTTGGGAGAGCGAAACCATTATAAGAATTCGGTTGGTACCAGTGGGCATGGAACACGGCTCACGGAAGAACGAGCTCGAAACGACGCATCGGTCGCTCGAACTCGTCGAGACGATCAAACGTCTCGACGGAGCGACGTTGGCGGAGCTCACGAACGAGTCGGGGTTAGCAAAGAGCACGGTGTTCAAACATCTGAAAACGTTAGCGAAGAGCGGGTATCTCGAAAAGGAAGGAGAACGCTACCACATCGGAATGAAATTCTACAACCTCGGTCAGTACGCCCGGACCCGCAAGCGGGCGTACAATCTCGCGACGAAGACCGCGAGACGACTTACCGAGGAGACGAACGAAGAGGTCGACGTGGGGATCGAAAACGACGATCGTGAGCTTATTATCTACGAATCGTACCATCCGGAGCACCGGTACGAAGCGGGCGAAGTCCAGTCGAGAAATCCCGACTACCACACCGGAACCTACTACTACCTCCACTGGACGGCAGCCGGCAAGGCCCTGCTCGCCGCGATGCCGGATAGCCACGTCGAAAGAATCGTCGACCGCTGGGGGCTACCGAGCCGGACGGAGCAGACGATCACCGAGGAATCGGCGTTGTACGACGAACTCGAAACGATACGGGACCGCGGATACGCTCTCTCCGACGAGGAGTTCGTCGATGGACTTCGTGCCGTGGGTCGGAGCGTGTGTGATCCTACCGGGGAGGTAGTGTGTGCGATTTCCCTGTTCGCACCCGCGTACCGAATGACCGACGATCGGTTCACCGAGGAGATCCCGGCGCTACTCGAAGAAGCGACGACGGAACTCGAGCGGGAGATCAATCCTTTCGAGTGACCGCGCGGTTCGGTCGGTCCGCTGACGCCGGCTACGGTCGAAATCTCGACGCTACCCAACGTATATATACTCCCTCTAAAAACTAGTGAATGCATGTCTGAAAGCGAAGCCTCTCCCGCGAAGCGGAGGGGGCGAGAGTGGATCGAATCGAATCGATCGAGCATCACGGAACTCTCCGACGAGGTCTGGGAGTGCGCGGAACCCGCCCTCCGGGAGTACGATTCGGCCAGAGCGCACGTTCGGTTCCTCGAAGAGCACGGGTTCGACGTCGAACACGGTATCGCCGGTATGCCGACGGCGTTCGTCGCAACATACGGGACCGACGGACCGGTGATGGGCTTCTACGCGGAGTACGATGCGACACCTGGAAACTCACAGGAACAAGCGACGATCGAAAAGAGTCCGATCGCCGAGGGCGGCTCCGGGTTCGAAGATATCCACAACGGTCTGGGAACGGCCGGGACTGCAGCAGCCGTGGCGACACGATACGCCATCGAAGCGGAAGATCTGGATGGACAGGTGAAGATACTGGGGACCCCCGCCGAAAAACTCTGTATCGGAAAAGTGTACCTCGCACGCGAGGGATATCTCGACGATCTCGACGCGACGGTCGCCTGGCATCCACACTCACACAACACGGTGACTCGCTACTCCGGTCCGGGTCCGTACCGCACGGCGATCGTGGACTTCGAGGGCGTCGGGGTCTATGGAGGGAGTCCCTGGGACGGAGTCAGCGCTCTCGACGCGGCGACTATGACGCTGAACATGGTCGAACAGATGAAAGAGCACGTTCCGCGGGACGCGTACCCATCGGTCAACGAACTTATCACGAACGGGGGGCAGTGCCTGACGAACCTGCCGAAGACCACCCAAATCTGGTTCGCCTACCGAAGTCGCTCGCAAGCTCACGAGGTCCTCGACGAGATCAGAGACACGATCGAGCGAGCGGCAGCCGCCGCCGCCGACGTGACCGGCGCGGAGTACGAGTTCCGTGAAGTCGCCGCGACGCGACCGTGGCTTCCGAACACGGTGATGACCGACGTCGCGTACGAAAATATGGAGCAGGTCGGTCCGCCCTCCTTTACCGATGAAGACCGAGAGCTCGGTCGTGAGCTCCTCGAGGAAGTCGGCATTGATCCGCCTGAACGGCCGTTCGACGAGACGCTCTCGCCTCCCGAAGCGGAGGTCTGCGGAAACTTCAACCCCGACCTCGCGACGTACGTCGACGAATTCGACTGGAACGAAGTCGGTGAGTTCAACTGGGCCGACGACGTCACGGAGTTCAGCTGGCACTCTCCGACGGCCTGGATCCACACGACGTACTTCCTCGAGGGCGCGTACGAATCGCGGCTCCCGACGTGGACGACCGCCGCACTCGCGACGACGAACGTCGCACACGAAACGATCTTGACGGCAACGAAGATTATGACCGGAACCGCTGTCGATCTCCTGACCGAACCGGAACGTCTCGAGCGGGCGCAGGCGGAGTATCGAGAACGGACCGACGACGAGTACGTTCCCGTGCTTCTCGACGAAAACGTCGAACCGCCGACCGGTGCCGAAGATTCCTTCCCGCCGTTTTATCCGGAATCGTGGACAAACCCGGTCTACGCCGCCCGTTCGGACAAGTAATTTCGACTGTCGTCACTCGAGAATTACGCCGGATCGATTCGGAAGCGGTACCGTTTTTTCTGATGAGGGGTAATTTCTGGGACAGAGTTCGTTAATTTTCAACAGATACTGCCGTATACGACCGGGAGAATTATATAATACACCTCCACATTATGTGATAGATGTACACACGACGATCACTGCTTCGAACGACTGGCGTAGCTACCGTCGCCACAGCGGGATTGGCCGGCTGTCTCGGCGGGAACGGTGATGACGAGGACGAGACGTCCGGGGAAGACGAACTGGCAGACGAAGTGAACGTGGCGATTTACGGTGGCGCGATGGGGGACGGGATATCGGAAACCATACTTGATGGGTTCGAAGACGAATACGACATCACGGTCAACGCGGAAACGTATCCCGATAACTGGGATCTCATCGCTCAGGTGCAGGCCGGATCGACGGATCTGGACGTACTCATCTTGGACGACACCGCAGTTCCGTCGGCAGTGTCCGATGACCTCGTACAGCCGATACGGGAGGAAAACGTTCCGAACTTGGACGAGATCATGGCCGATTTCAGCCCGTACGAGCAGGCGTTCGACCCGGGTGACGAGATACATTACGGGCCATTCCAGTTCTTCGGAGACGGCCTCGCCTACAACGCCGACGTGCTATCGGAGCCACAGTCCTGGGAAGACGTCTACACGGACGAGACGGAAGGGAGCGTCATCTACACGTCCTGGATCGACCGAGTCGTCGGTATCGCCGCGAGCCACGAGGGACTAAGCGTGAGCGAACTCGATCAGGACTCCGACGCGGAAATGGAGCAAATCTGGGACCGCGTCGAATCGATGAACGAGTACGTGTTCGAGTGGGCGGACACCGGCGGTATCCTTCAGGACTCGTTCGCGAACGAGCAAGCGCTGGCGGGAATGCTGTGGTACGGTCGGGTGGCCGCCCTCCAGGACGACGACGTCGCGGTCGAGTACACGATACCCGAAGAAGGCGCACCGATGGCGACGAGCGGATTTTCGGTTTCGGCGGACACCAACAGACGGTACACGGCCGAGACGTTCATCGATTACACGCTCGATCCGGACACGCAGTACGAGTATTCGTCGGTGATGGGATACGCACCGACGGCCGAGATGGACGAGGTGCCGGAACTCGTCGAAAACAGCCCGGACTATCAGAACCGAGACCGTCTGAATTTCTGGAACGCGTCTTTGCTGGTCGAAAACATGGAGGAATGGTCGCTCGAGTTCCAGGAAACGATCGGTGGGTAACGACGGTGTCGAATAACGAACGAGAGAATTTATAACGATACGCTGTACACACCAACCCATGGCATCGGCAAGCAGGCAGTCTCAGGGTGAATTGGACGAGTCCGAGAGTGACGTCATTTTGCGACTGGACGGCGTGACGAAGAACTTCGGGTCCGTGACCGCAGTGGACGACGTCTCGTTCTCGGTTCGTAAGGGAGAGTTCTTCTCCATCGTCGGTCCGAGCGGGTGTGGAAAAACGACGACGCTGCGCATGATCGCGGGATTCGAACAGCCAAGTGACGGTCGAATCCTTCTCTCGTCGGAGGACGTCAGCCGCGTTCCACCATACGACAGAGACCTCGGCATGGTCTTTCAGGGCTACGCGCTCTTTCCACACAAAACGGTGGGAGAAAACGTCGGTTTCGGTCTGAAGATGCAGGGTGAAGATCCCGAAGAGCGACAGGAACACGTAGCCGACATTCTGGATCTAGTCGATCTCGCTGGCACGCAAGATCGGTACCCGAAGGAGCTGTCGGGCGGACAACAACAGCGGGTTGCGTTGGCCCGGGCGCTGGTGATCGAACCGTCGGT
Organism: Natrarchaeobius halalkaliphilus; assembly: GCF_003841485.1. Classification (NCBI taxonomy): domain Archaea; kingdom Methanobacteriati; phylum Methanobacteriota; class Halobacteria; order Halobacteriales; family Natrialbaceae; genus Natrarchaeobius; species Natrarchaeobius halalkaliphilus. Next base: position 255,846 of record NZ_REFY01000005.1, read on the forward strand.
ACTTCTCCTCGACGAACCGTTGTCGAACCTGGACAGAAAGCTCCGCGAGGAGATGCGCTTCGAGTTGAAGCGCATTCAGGAAGAACTCGGTATCACGACGATCTACGTCACGCACGATCAAGAAGAGGCGATGTCGATGAGCGACCGCGTGTTGGTCCTCAACGGCGGCGAGTCGGAACAGGTCGCACCACCGTACGACATCTACCACCGCCCACGAAATCAGTTCGTTGCCGAGTTCATCGGCGACGTGAACACGTTCCCAGGGACCGTCGAAGCAGTAACAGAAGACGATTATCACGTCGATCTCGAAACGGAAGCGACGGGCACGGTCGAAGTCAAACGGACGGTAGCGAGGAACGAGTTCGAGGTCGGTGACGACGTTCTGTTAAACGTTCGTCCGGAGGACTTCGAAATCGTCGAAACCGGCCACGGTGAGGACCGGTTTACGGGACAGGTGATCACGAGTACCTTCCTCGGCAAGCGGACGAACCTGCTCGTCGATGTGGGAGACCAACAGCTACTCGTCGAAGCATCCGGACGAATCGAGCAAGACGGGTCGAAGGCCGAAGACGCGATCACCATCTCGTGGAAACGCAACCAGTGTATTCTTACGGACGTAGATTCAGATCATGTCAACTAGAGATCTCGTGCGGCGGGCAAATCGAGACGCGAGTATCTACTTCAGAGAGCACAAGAACCGCCTCGGATTGCTCAATCTCTTTCCGGGAATGGCACTCGTCCTGTCGCTACTCGGCGGTGCACTGGTTATTATCGGCGCATACAGCGTTATTACACCGGTACCTCCACAAGGAGACGTGTCGTTCACGTTAGAACACTACCGACGGTTCTTCGGAACGTCGTACTACCTCAGCGTGCTGTGGGATTCGCTCGTCATCGCAATCGGAACGACGCTTCTGGCGTTTCTCCTCGGCTATCCAGCGGCGTACTTGCTTGCGACCACCGATAGCGAGCACAAGAATCTCTACTTGCTCATGTTGATCCTTCCGTTCTGGATCAACGTCGTCGTTCGAACTTACGCGTGGCGGCTTATCCTCGGTTCTGGAGGGTTAGTAGATTGGGTGCTCTACGACGTCACGGGCGTCGCCAACGAGTCCGTTCAACTGCTGTATTCGCGCGGTGCGATCGCCATTGGACTCGTCCACGTGTTCCTGCCGTTCATGATCATTCCGATCTACGTCTCACTAGCCAGTATCGACCGCTCCGGCGTCGAAGCGGCTAAAAACCTCGGAGCGAACAGGTTAGTCGCGTTCACCGAGGTGACGTGGCCACAGAGCCTTCCGGGTGTGGCAGCAGGAGTTCTTCTCGTGTTCGTGATGTCGTTCGGTGCCTTCGTCGTTCCGTCGCTGCTCGGTGGACGAGCGAACATCATGATCGCAAACGTCATCGGGGATATGTTTGGACAGTTACAAGAATGGGGGCTCGGAAGCGCCATTTCGATGGTCTTCATCGTCGTCGTCCTCACGATCGTGTACGTATTCAATCGATGGGTGAACCTCGGAGACGTCTACGGCATGGGAGGTGACTCGGAATGAATCCGCTGACCGCCCTCCTACACAGGATCGAGATTTCGGACCGAACGGCGGATCGTCTACTCGCGGGACACACGATCTTGCTGTTCGTCTTCATCTACGTGCCGATCCTGGTCGTCGCACTGCTTTCATTTACTCCTCAAGAGGTCCCCACGTTCCCGATGCCCGGCATCAGTCTCGAGTGGTACGGTGAGCTCGTCCCACCGAACCACAACGAACAGCTCGTCGACGCGCTGTTCCGGAGCGTCGCGATCGGGATTCTCTCGGCGATCGGTGCCGGAATCGTGGGAACCATCGCCGCGTTCGGTCTCGTTCGATACGAGTTCGAACACCGCCTCCTCTCTCGAGAGACGCTCAATACCGTGTTCTTGTTGCCGCTGGTCGTCCCGTGGATCGTGACCGGTATCGCGGTGTTAACCCTCTACGATATGATCGGAATCCGAGGCACGTTCTTCTCGGTCGTTCTGGGTCACGTCCTGATCACGATTCCGTTCGTCGTCATCATCGTCTCGAGCCAGCTGTACGGTCTCGATCGATCGATCGAAGAGGCGGCGAAGAATCTGGGTGCGACCGAACTCCGGACGTTCTACGAGATTACGCTCCCGATCCTGGCACCGTCTATCATCGCAGGGATGCTGTTCGCGTTCACGATCTCGTTCGACAACTTCACGCAGACGTTCTTCTGGGCGACGACCGGAACGGAGACGCTTCCGATCGTCATCTACTCGATGATCCGAACGGGAATCGATCCGTCCGTCAACGCGATCGGAACTGTCATCGTACTCTTCTCGCTTTCGGTGGCGTTCCTCGGTGAACGCCTGTCGAAGCGAATCCTCGAGTAGCGTCCGTTTTCGGACCTGGTATTTCTTCGTCAAAGCACACCTGAAGTCGCGTCCAGACCACGGACGCGGAGTACTCGAGCAATCGAAAGACAGGAAAATACACTCTCGGGCGGAGATTCATCATCGAACGTTCGAATCCGACCGGTAGTGCGAACGACAAACGCGGCGTCCGGGCCGTCTTCGAAACGGACTATGTGGAAAAGGAGATAGCGACCGGATCGTCAACCGAAGATGCGTCGCGCTTACTCTCTCGCCGCCGGCACGTCCCCGGCCGTGGACTCTTCGCGCCGTGTTGGTAACATCCACTCCCGACCCCGAGGAGTTTCGACGTACTCGGGCCAGGGCAAGTCGACCGGCGCGTCGAACGACGCCGGCAACAACGGTTCGACCCAGTCGGAGCCGCCCACGCCGCCGCCAGTCCGACGTTCGAACTCGTCTCGGGCCTGCTCGAGAACCGAGGGCTTCGTGAGCAGGTCGACGATCGTAGCGGCGATCGTTTTGCTCGCGACGAACATTCCCGGATGGGTGATCTCGGGAACGCCGCCGACGGCGTTGTACGCCCACTCGGGGTACGAATAGTCGTCGCTTGGCGGACGGAGCCACGGACGACCCGTGTAGAGTCGAACCGTCGGGGCGTGCCACGTGTAGTCGACGTAGTCGTCCGAGGTGAAGTTTTGCTGCCAGTCCGGCAGCCCGGAGCGAACGGTTTCCTCGTACTCCTCCGGCGGAACGAGCGTTTCGGCACCCTCGTTGAACGGGTTCTCCATCGGTTCGATTTCGAGGGTCTCCTGAACGTCCCGACCGAACTCGCGAGCCGCCTCGTCGAGCGTCGGCGGGCCGATCGCCTCGAGATTATCGTACGTCGCGGCCGCCATCGCGTTGTTCGCGAGGCCGACGCGGGTCTTTGCCACCCACGTTTCCGAAAGCGAACAGTGGCTCACGCCGGCTGCGTGTTCGGCGTTCTGGCGCAATACCTCGTAGATACGCTGCTGAAGATCCAACGTGGGTGCCCGCCAGCAGTACTGTATCTGACTAATTCGGGGTGCCAGATTGTCCGAGGTTTTCTGTCCAGCAGTCATCACGTATTCGTTGAGAATCCAGTGACCGGTATGTGGGAACATCGCCTCTTTCGTGTATTTCGTGTTCGTGTACATCAGACACAGGGCGTCCAGCGCGCCCGGTGCACGTGCATCCGCATGCCACGGGCTCGCATCAGGAACGATGTTCGATTGCGTCCACGTGTGTGGCTCCTCGCACTCGAACTCGAAGACCACGCTCCAGTACGATCCACAGTGCGTCTCCCAGACGGTCGTGTTCGTCGGATACGGGTGGTACGACAGGTGAGCATCGTGGTCGTCGAAATATCCCTTTGTGGCGTGAATCGGCTTCGAGCCACAGACCTTCTCCGCAGGCTCCCCGAAAAAGCGTATCGTTCCGTCCAGATCGTACTCGTCGATCGCGTCCTTCGCCGCGAGCGCCCCACCTAACGAACCGACACCCAGTATCGAGTGGGGGTCCGTATGTCCCGGTGCATACTCGTGGAGACCCTCTCGTGGTTCCCGGTACGGAACGCGTCGCTGGGAGTTTCCAGGGACGGCATCGTACTCCGCGTACGTTGCGATGACGGGGTCCCCGTCACCATAGGTCGCTACGAACGCCGTCGGCATACCGGCGGACCCTCGCTCAACCTCGAATCCCTCCTCCTCAAGTAAGTCGGCGTAAGCATCTGCCGAACGATACTCGCGCCAAGCGGGTTCCGCGTACTCCCAGATTCGCTGTTCGAACGTCGATAGCTGGTCGCTATTCCGATCTACCCAGTCGACTGCATGGGCTTTCGGCTCTGAAAACGCTGCCATCACGGATGATCACGTCCCGATCGACTTAGTAGTACCGTCTGAAACAGTCCCGCCGCGTTCAAGCGAGAGTTCGAAACCAAACGCCACGAAAGAGTCGCGTTGATCCCATCGGCGCGATGACATGGGCCAAAAATATAAATATGAGAAAAAGAATTATCGGGAGTAGACATGCCGGAGTATACCGCTGGAAGTGTTTCGAACGCGGACGTTGAGCACCAATACGAGGAGTACCTGATGCCGATCTGGAAGAGCCTGAACGTTCCAGTCAAGCGGGCATCGAACTGTGTACTCGAGGATTTCGATGGGAACGAGTATCTGGATCTGTACTCGGGAATATCGGTCACGAACGTCGGACACAACAACGATGCCGTCGTCGAAGCAGCAAAAGATCAACTCGACGAGTTCGTTCACGGATGTACCTACGTCCATCCGCACCGACCGGCCGGGCAACTGGCCGAAAAGATCGCTCGAATAACTCCGGGCGAGCTGGAGAAAACGTTCTTCTGTAACTCGGGAACGGAAGCCGTCGAAGGCGCGATCAAACTCGCCCGCAAATACACCGGATCCAAAGAGGTGCTTGCCCTGGAGATGTCGTTCCACGGTCGAACGCTCGGCTCTCTCGCGCTGACGGGTAACACAAGCTACAAAGCGGAGATGGCTCCGACGATCAACGACGTTTCGCACGTCGCTCCACCGTACGGCTATCGTTGCCAACGGTGTTCGGGAACGACGTGTACGGCGACCTGCGCCGAGCAGCTCGAGCGTGTGATCGATACGCACACGTCCGGCGATCTGGCGGCCGTTATTCTCGAGCCCGTGATGGGAGAGGGGGGCATTATCGTTCCCCCGGTTGAGTGGATAGAGCGCGTTCAAGAGATCACTCACGACCACGATGCCCTGTTGATCGCCGACGAAGTACAAACGGGATACGGCCGAACCGGCGAGATGTTCGCCTCCGAGCACTTCGATGTCGTTCCGGATATCCTCACGCAAGCAAAGGGGATCGCTAACGGATTGCCCCTCGGGGCGTTCACCGCAAGCTCCGACGTAGCAAACGCCTTCGAATCCGGGGACCACCTCTCGACGTTCGGCGGCAACCCGGTCACGTGTGCCGCTGCACTGGCGACGATCGAGGAACTCGAGGGCGGCATCCTCGAAACCGCACGAGCGAACGGCAAATGGTTCGAGAGCCAACTCGAAGAGCTGGAAGCGGAGTACGATGTCGTCGGTCAAACGCGAGGGCTCGGTCTCATGCACGGTATCGAGATCGTCGATCCGGACGACGGACACGGCCCGATGGGAGTGTCTCCTGCGCCGGATCCAGTGCTCGCCGGGAACGTCGCGAAGCGGCTGCGAAAGGACGGAATCGTGATGGGTGTCGGCGGGTTCTACAAGAACGTTCTTCGTATTCAGCCTCCGCTTACGATCGGCCGCGAGCAGCTCGATCGGACAGCCGAGGAGCTTCGAGAGGCGATTCAAAGAGAAGTCGCCTGAGACGGTGAAAAACGCGTCAGTAACGTCTTCAGAGCAGTCGAACCAAGAAGAAGGTTCTCAGTCGGTGGCTACCTGAACGCCAATCCAATGACGAGGATCTACTCTAATTTTGAATCGGTATGATAGCACATTTTCGTCGATCGAACGATCCGAGACGGACACTGCGAAAGAATCGGGCGTGGAATAGTTCTTATTTAGACACGGCTCGAATAGTATCCTATATAATATGGATATGACAGGAGTGTGAATTTGGCAAACATCTATCACATATTTAGCGTTATTTTGACTGCGGCAAGTTCCGTACCGACACGCCGTGTCACCGAGCGTTCGAGTGATGTCGGAGACGAATACTCGGTGGTAACGAAACAGCCCGTGTCCACGCCTCGAATCCGTGATTCGGACCTTACGCGGTCTGCTGTCGGACAGTACCGGTGCTACCGCGACTCGCCGTGGTAGCACGGAAAAACCGTACAGCAATCCGTATCACGCATCGAACCGAACCAGGACACTTATCGACCGACAGGAATGCTACTACGCAATGTCCGACTACGACGTCGCCATTATCGGCGGCGGATGCATCGGTTGTTCCACGGCAACCCACCTCGCTGAAGGTTCCGACTTCGACGTCTGCGTCATCGAAAAGGAGTACCAGCTGGGTTCACACCAGAGCGGTCGCAACTCCGGCGTGCTCCATCCGGGATTCAACTATCCGCCGGGATCGCTGAAGGCGAAGTTCAGCACCGAAGGGACGACGCGCATGAAGGAGTATCTGACCGAGCACAATTTACCGCTCGAGACCACCGGCGTGCTCGTCGTCGCAACCGACGAGACCGAACGGCGGCGGCTCTCCGAGCTGAAACGCCGGGCGGATGAAAACGGAGTCAAAGCGGAGATCATCGAGGGAGAGCGATCGGTGCGAGAATACGAACCCTACGCGAAGGGAAACGCAGCCCTCTACTGTCCGGAAGCCGCCTCCATCGACTCCCAGCAGTACGTCTACCAGCTTGCTGCCGACGCAAAGGACGGAGGTGTCGAGTTCTACATGGGCCATCGCGTCGAGAGCGTCCGTTACGAAGGAGAACACGTCATCACGACCTCGAGTGGAGAACTGACGTCTCGCTATCTCGTCAACGCCGCCGGGCTGTATGCGGACAAGATCGCCGACGAACTCGGCGTCGGCGAGGAGTATCAGATCGTTCCGTTCCGCGGAGAGTACTACGAACTCGTTCCGGGAATGGAAGACGTCTGCGAGTCGATGATCTATCCGACCCCGGACCCCGACCTTCCGTTTCTCGGGGTACACTACACCCGCCGTGCCGACGGCAAAGTCATCGTCGGACCGAACGCAGTCCTCGCGTTCGGTCGCGAATCGTATCGAAACACGGCGATCGATTTCACTGAGCTCCGTGAGACGCTTTCGTACAGCGGGTTCTGGAAGTTGCTCGGTTCTCGAGAGATGGCTCGAGTCGCGTGGAACGAACTCAACAAGTCGTATCGTAAAGAGCGATTTGTATCTGCCGCACGGACGCTCGTCCCGACCGTTCGTGAGAACGATCTGACGAGGAGTTACGCCGGAATTCGTGCTCAACTGGTCGACAGCGACGGAACACTGGTCAAGGATCCGCTGTTGAGCGAAGGAGTGCGATCACTCCACGTTCTCAACGCCGTCTCTCCGGGGCTGACGTCGTCGCTCCCGTTCGGAGAACGGATCGCACAGCGGACGATCGACTCGCTCGAGTGAACCGTCGAGACGTCGTACGGCCCCTTGTAATTCGGTATCGGTGATCGCTGTCCCGCTCGAGCGATCACCGGTCAAACAGTGCAACGATCCGTATCAGTCGGGGGTTCGAAGTTGCTCGGCGGTCACGCTCGATAGGATCGTAGTATCAATAACCTATATATGAATTTTAAGATATGTATTAGTCCATTATAAGAACAGCCGAGCGGCGAAAGCGTCGGAGAGGTGACGGACCGATGACGTATATATCCCTGGTGACTGAACACGACCTATGAACCGAGCGATCGACACCGAGACGGATCGACGAGGATGAAAGGGTACTACGTCCGGTACCTACAGGTTCTCGAAGCAGAGCTCGGTGATCGGATCGCACTGAAAGTGCGGCGACCCGAACTCGCCGCGGCGCTTCTCAGCTACAATGGCACGATTCGACGCGGTGGATTCGCGTTCGACGAAGAGTGCCGGGAAGTTACGTTTCGAACACCGTTCGTTCCCGTGACTGAACCGGTCGTCGACGCTGCAGCGGAAAACGTGACGGCTGTCGCTGAACACGTCCGAACCGGCGGCGGATCACCGTTCGAAATTTACCTCACCGAGCGGACGGGTTTCACCGTCACAGACAGCACACCGGACGGTTCTTGATCGGACCCGGCCAGTCCGAACGGTCTCACAGTCTTGACACTCGTACAGCCATCTCGAAACCATATATGTCGTCCGTGCTGCGGGTAGTAATCACTTCCCGTACAGCTCTTCGAGGAGTTTCTGCTCGGCGACTCGCAAGTGCTGGAGGAACGTTGAATGACTGATGCCGAGTGCGGTGGCGATCTCTTCTGCGGTGTTTTTTCTCGGTTGCTCGAAGTAGCCGTGATGGAAGGCGGCACTGAGTGCCGCCTCCTGTTTGTCCGTAAACGAATCGATATCTGCCGGCGAGTACTGGTTGTTCGTCGGCGGTAGCGACCTGAAGTCGGTAATCGATTCGGTCGAGACGTCGAAACGTTGCGCGAGGTGGTTGACGGTCTCGGCCACGTCGATCGATCGCGGGAGTTCGATCGCGAGTTCGGCCCCGTCGATCCTGACGACCGTTCGGTTGACGAGTGCACCGAGGGTCGCCAGCCGCGACTGTGGCGTCTCTTGTGTAACCACGAGCTGAAACCGGGCCGTCGTCCCCGACGAATTGATCTCGGTGACCGATTCCACGGCCGGGTGCGAACGGGCAACCTCCCCGAAACGGTCGATCGGTACCCCGTCGACGGTGACGTACTGGCGCGTCCGGTACGCGTCGTGTCGCGTCGTCCCATGAACGACGAACTGGCCAGAACGAGAACCAACGCGGCGAGCGATGTCGGTGAGGTAGTAGGCGTCTCCCTCGACGTTCAACTGGAGGGTGACCCGCTCGTTCGAAGAAAGCGCCTGTCTGGTCTTGACGTCGTGGATCGCGAACGCGAGGAGATCCGCGAGCGAACGCAGTAGCGACCGTTCCGTCTCGTCGAACTGCTCGAGTCGGGTGTGGTAGACGGCGAGGACGCCGTAGAAGACGTCCTCGTAGAGGAGGGGGATCGCCCCGCCGGACCGATAGCCGGCTCTGAGCGCGCGCTGTTGCCAGTCTGCGTCGAGTAACCCCGTGAGGTCGTTGACGAACTGGGGCTCTCGCAGTCGGGCGGCCCAGACGCTCGGAGCGGCATCGTCTCGGCCCGCGATATCGAAGGTTCGAGAGGAGACGTTGATCTGATCGTCGCCGGCGACAACCTGTGGAACGATCTCGGTATCGTCGACCGTTCCCGTCCAGGCGAGATCGTACCCGTACGTACAGAGCTGGGTGCAGATGTGCTCTTCCATCTCGGCTCTGGTTCGGGAATCGACCAGCGCTTGCTGAATTGTCCGGTTCAGCTCCGTCTCCCACTCGAGCTTTCGCTTCCGTCGCCGCTGGGTGGTTCTGTCCCGGATAGTTACGAGCAGTGCCGGCGAGTCGTCGTGGGTGACCGGCCGGCCGGTCAGGTGACAGTGACGGACCGCTTCAGCCTCCGTGACGAGTCGAGCGTCGTGTCCCTGATCGGCCGGTGACTCGTACCAGTCGAGTAGTTTCGAGCGTACTCCAGACTGATCCGCATGGTGGAACAGGTCGGTCACCGGATACATCGTGTTGAGCTGTGAGTCGTCGTACCCCGACAGGTCGCTCAGCGCCCGGTTCCACACGACGAACGTGTCGTCCTGGACGATGGCGACAGCGCCCGGTATCTGTTCGGTCAACGTTTCGTGCTGGGTTTCCAGCTCGCCGAACAGGTTCCGGAGCCGGTACCGATCCACGACCGACGCGATCTTTCCGACGTACAGTGAGAGGGGGTCGTCGTCGCCACCGGTGATCAAATACGTGGTCGCGGGGTCTGTTGCCGCGACGCGTTCGAGTCGCTCGCTCCGGCGATCGGCGACGACGAGAAACGGCAGGTTTGGCTCCGTCTCTCGGACCCGTTCACGCAGTCGCAGTCCGTCGATTCGGCTGGTTCCGTCGGGGACGACTACGCAGTCGATTTCGGTCCCGTCCTGCAGTTGTTGCAGTGCTTCGTTCGGGCTAATCGCGACCGTCACCGCCAGTTCGGGCTCGTGTCGCTGGAGTCGTTGCGAGAGGTACCCTGCCCACCGCTGGTCGTCGTCGACGAACAGGACCGCAATCGGGTCGTCGAGCAGCGTCTCGGTTCGATCGAAACCGTACATACCCGTTCGGTTATCCCTCCCACTGGACGACGTAGGTCTCACCGGTGCGCGAGTAGATAGAGGTGACGTGTCGCTGGTAAAATCCCTCGATCGACGTATCGTCGGACTCGCTCTCGAGAACGAAGCCGTCGGGCAGTTTGACCGAGCGTTTTTCACCGGGACGGAATCGGATGTCGGCGTTGAGTGCGTAGTTGGCCCCAGTTGCGTCCGTGATTTTCGCGTCGACGATCGAAATGGCGCTCTCAGCGTCATTCCGGAGGACGACCTCTCGCTCGTCGTTCCCGATCACCTCGAGGACGGAGATATCCTCCGACAGCAGTGAGCGCGTCTTTCGTCGACTGACGCCAAGTAACACCGCAGTTGCACCGAGTACCGTTACGAGGAAGATCGCACCGAGTTGCCACTCTGGCCACAGCAGTTCGCGATGAGTTCCCATCGCGATCAATCCGAACCCGCTTCCCACGAATCGCCAGAAGACGACCTCCGCGAGGACGGTCGAGACGACGGCTACCAGCACGCCACCAGCGAGTGCCCCGTAGCGCGTCGAGATGCGCATTCGCTGTCGAATACCGAATCGAACGAGCAGCCCTTCGATGAGACCGGCCCTGTCGAGCGGGTACGAGACGGCGAACACCAGCGCCGAGACGGTCGTCGCACCGCCTGCATACATCGCGGCGGTCCACGCAGCGTCGATCCCATCGATCGTGTACAGCAGCCAACTACCGGCAGTGACCACGAACAGTGACAGAGTTAGAAACAGCATCTTCCCGGAGAACGTGTCGAGCGGGAGGATTGCCACCGTCGATGCGACCCGTTTGAGTAGCGAAAGAACGATTTTCGGAAACGAGAGTAGCAACTTGGGAAGCTTCTGAAGTTGTTTCCCGGCGTCGAGCAGCAGTTCGTACGTTCTGATCAAAACACTCATTCTATCCCTCCGGCTGGATTTCGTACTGTGGTTCGAGCAACGTTGCAGTCTGACAGACGCGATCGAAGGCCGCGACGAGTTCGACGAACGAGCCATCGTCGGTCCGGACATCCTCGAGACTGGAGACCGTACGAGCGAACTGGTTGTAGCTCTCGTCCGTTGCGGCACGCTCGAGAACCCCCGTGAGCGACTCGAGGTCGTCCGTCACCGACGAGACGAACGCGCGGTACTCGGCTGCGTCGCGGTCGGCTTCCTCGGCGATCGCCTCCCGGGCAGCCTCGACGACCCCGAGCGATAACTTGCTGACCGCTCCCTGATGATCGAACGTCGCGGCGGCATCGTCGAAACACCGGATCGCCATCTTCAACGACTGGTAGGCGTTGAGCTCGGCCTGCGTCTGAAGCGCGTCCTGGAGTTGTTCGACGTCCGATCGAAGCGCCGCTCGCGTCGACTCGATCGACTCGTACAGGTCGTTTTCCGCCGTCTCGATCTCCGTCCGCAGCTCCGTTTCGGTCGACTCGAGGGCATCCTGAAACTCCGTTCGAACGGTGTCTTCCGTCTCGTCGATTGCCGTTCGAAGCTCCGAGACGTCGAGTTCCAGCCCCTGTATCTGGTTTGCAAACTGTCCTAGCTGATCGAGTTCACTCTCGAGGTACTCCACACCGGGGCGGCGCTCGTCACCACCGTGAGCGCCGTCGGTGGCTACCAGCAAGGACAGGAATAACGAGAACAGCATGTCGTTGTCGTAGACGAACGGGTGACGCTTCGTTTCGTCGTCGTCCACCTGCCACTCGCCGTCGGGAAGTCGTTCGAACGCTCCGAGAAACACTCCCGGGTTAGCCGAACTCGCTGCCCGTTCACGGTGGGCTTCGTGGTACGAATCGACAATGTGGTCAGCGAGGGTCGAGTATTCGTCTGCGTTATCCAGATCGGGTAAATCGACGAGTGGTGGTGTCTTCCTCGAGTTTGGCGGTGTTTCGGTCGCGACGAGTTCGAATATCTCGAGCACTCGACTCTCCTGGGACTCTTCGCCGTCGGTTGCCTCGACGCCGGGAACCGGGACCGGGTCCTTCGACTCCTCGTCGTAGGTGATATACAGCGACACGTAATTGCCGTCTCCCGTCGGAATCGTCCGGGTGGTTGGCGTCCGAACGACGATCGGTCGACCGTCGCCGTCGATCGCAACGCCCGGGCCGATCGTCACGTGAAGTTCGCCGTCTTCGTAGTCGAAGTCGATGATCGATAGTCCCGAAACGATACCCGTTCCGGTAACCAGTCGGGTTACCGTCTCGAGCCGTGAGGCGTGGTATTTCTGCTCGGTCGACATGTCGTGAGCGGTCATCAACTTCCCCTGGAAGTACCGGTTCCGCTCGAAGTGTTCGAGTTCGAATTCGTCGGCTGGTTCGGTCTGGTGTTCCTGAGTCATCGTTCCTGTCGGATTTTCATATTTTTGTCTCCCCTGTTCGGCCCCCGACAACTCTGCCGTAGCACCGAACCGATCCGTTGTCTAGTTGTGATCTGTCTATATGTTAATTGTTTCGTTTCACTGAATTCTGGTGTCCGAGCCGAGTGTTGACGTCTCGACGTCGAACTTGGTCTCGGGAACGTACGTGTTGATCCCGAGGTAGGTGTTCGTGTTCACGCGAAAATTCTGCCGAAGGCGTTCGACGTAGACGTCCGAGTAGACTGGCTTGTCGGCATTGATGATGGTCTTGATAACACCGACATGTCTATCGGAGAGTGTCGGCCAGATCAGGACCTGGAAGCGTCGCGGATGACCAAACAGGTCCGCGTACTGCTGGCGCAAGGCGTCGTTTTCGATCCGTTCGACGTCCGAATACTCGCGGATGATGATCTTGTTTTCGTGGCTAATCCCGATACGTTCGTCGTAGTCCGCGAGCCGCTCGCGCACGTCGTCCTCCGTCAGGTAACCCGCTTCTACGAGGTCGGTCAGCTGATCGGCCGCACGCCCGCGAGCGCGGTCCCACGGCGGTTCGTGATGCTCGACGTGATCGAAATAAAGCCCGATCAGTTCGAGCATCCCGCGCCTGGTTCCACGAAGCTTGTAGAGCTCCGTCGAGCGCTCGAGGAGTTCCCGCTGGGCGGTCTCGGGCCAGGCACGGCCGAGAACTGCTTCGCCGCCGAACCACCGGTTGAGCCACGGGAAGTAGTCTTTGGGAATCTCGTAGGCGTCGATGTACTGCGTGCTCCGGCTGATGTTCGCCTCGATATCGGTAAACACCGTTTCGAAAATCGAGAGATAGCGGGCCAGAAAATCGTCTCGCTGCCCGGCCTGCCGGTAGATATCCGGCAGATACCGGAGGTACGATTGGCGCGGACAGTAAGCTTCGAGCGCGTGAATCTGCGGCGACGAGTGGCGATTTCCAACCAGCCGAACCATCACGTGCAGGTATCGCCCGGTTGCATCCTCGAGGAGCAAATCGTCCGGTCCAGTCGCCCCCTGGGTATCCCCACGGTTCTCGAAGACGAACCGCAATTGTTCACGAGCCTCGTCGATCCACGTGTCAGCCCGGCCAACCGAGAGATCTGAGACGACGTCCGCGAGGGCCGTCGGTGTGTACTCGATGACGTCCCAGAGGCCATCGATACCGACGCGACGCAACTGTTCTCGGTGCTCGTCGGTCAGTCCCGGAAGGTCCGCGATCGGTTGGGTGTAGCCGTCTTCGTTCGACGCGTAGTACCGGACGTCGACGTGATTTCCGGAGGTGGCACGTGAGATGTCGAACGCGATCCGATGCCATTCCAGATCGCGTTCACCGGAATCGAAACGACCGACGAGGTAGCCCTCGTACCGAGTGTTCTCCGGATCCTTCCGGTTTTCCCAGTCTCGTTCGAGCACCCACACGCGCCCGGCCGCAGTTCGAGCATAACTACGGTGGTGATCGCCAGCCGTCCCCGCGGTCGCACTCGAGAGCGACGTCAACTCGACCGACAGTTCTGTAGCGACCAGTACGTCGTTCTGGCCCAGATCGTAGACGACAACCATCGGATCGCCATTCTGGTCCCCGTAGAGGACGAGTTGTTCGGTCGTCTGAGCGGCGAGCAGTTCGGGACGAAAGCCGTCCGGGAGATCGAGGTCGATGGCCGTGCGGTCCTCGGAAGGGGACCCGGAGTTCTCGGATCGATACACGACGGGACCCGTCTCGGGTTCGTCGAGGACGTACAGCGTGTCGTCCGCGTCGAGCGCGAGGTCGAGGGGGTTCCTGAGGGACCGTGCAACGACGTCGGGATCGGCACCCGGCTCGATCGCGAGGACGAATCCGGCGTCGCCGTCGCCGCCGGCGTCGAGCACGTACAGTCGGCGTTCGCCGCCGACCGCTCCGACGGGCGCGACGACCCCGGTCGTGGTCCGCTCGAGGTACCTGGTTCGCCGCGAGAAGACGCCAACGTCCCCATCACCGTCGATGAGGTAGAACTGTTTCCTCGTCGCCCCTATAGCCGTGGGGACGCCGAGGGAGTCGCTGTCGTGGAGGTCGAGTCGACTTGTTCGGTCCTCGCCATCGAGGTAAACCTCGAGATCACCGCTCTCGCCGAGCAAGAGCAGGTTTCCGTTCGGAACCGGGGCGAAGTCGGCGCACTCGACCTCGAGTGGAAACTGGTGTACTGTTGGCGTCGTGGCCAGGGTGACACTCCGATCGGCCGTGTCGACGTTTCGTCCCGCCCATCGGTTCCAGTCCGCCCGTTGCTCCGCGCTGAATAGTGCAAATTCGTCGTGCATCGTCTCACTCACCAATTGTCACTCTCACGTTTCGTTCCGTCAGCGCGAACAGCGCGCTGTCGTCGATCAGGACGTCTCCGTACTCGTTGATTCGGCGTTCACCGCGTGCGGTCACCGAGACCGTTTCGACAGCACCGATGCCGGGTAGATCCTCGATGATGTCGACGACGTCGGAGATGTACAGCGGGTGACCAAATGGCCAGCCACCGGCCTCGATCGGATGGAGGAACGTCAGCAGCGTCTCGGTGATCGCCGCGGTCAACTCCGCGTCGGTGTAACCCGACAGCGCCGAAACGACGACATTGACGTCGACGTCGACGTACGTCGGTTCCGAGACGGACACGACGTCAGTGACGAGTCGTGTCCGATCGAGGTGTGTCTGGACTGCGTCGACGAACCCCTCACTCGGTTTCGGTCTCGTCTGACGACTGTAGGGGACCACGACGACGTCGATTTCCCGATAGTCCCGACCGTCGACGGTCCGTTCGGTGGCCGTCGCGTGTGCCCGTCCGAACCGCAACCCGGGCGTATGGGTCGCAACGTAGACGAAATCGTCGAGAGTCGCCGCCCGGTACGGTCGCTTGAAATCGCGCTTGAACCGGTCGATCGCATCGTCGATCGGTTCCATATCGCGCCCTCCGTCGGCGGGGCCGTTGGGCGTAAGCGTGACCTCCGGGAGCGGTGTCTCTCCAAGCCTCGCGTCCTCGCGAAGGAACTCCCACCTGGAGTTTGCCGAGACGTTCCCTTCGGTCCCCCCACCGTGAACGTATTCCGTCGCGACGACGCGCGCTCTGACGGGCGGCTTCCGACCGTTTTCACCGTCACCGAACCTGATCGAGCCGCGCATATGGTCGAGCACGTAGTGGGTTCCGAGCGAATTCGAACGATCGAGATCGTCGATTTCGGTCCATCGCTCACCGTCGACGTCGATCTCGGCGTTCAGCACCGGAGCGTTCTGGAAAAAGAACTCCTGGTTCGACTCGTAGGTCGTTTCGATCGAACCGTCCGTGCGTTCGAGCACTTCGTTCTCGACGGTGTTGCGATGGCTGACCTCGAGCATGTTGAGTCGAACGGTGTCGAACTGGGGCGGGAACTCGTACCCCGAGCGCAGGATTCGACACCGGATCCAGTACAGTCCCTGATCCTGTTCGAGGATGCCGATCGGATCGCGCTGGCGAGTCCTGTTCGCACCGTCCGGCGGTCGCTCGAGGACGACGTCGCCTCCGTCGTAAAACGCGTTAGCTCCGTCCTCGAGAACCGAGAGCGATTCCCAGGCGTCGTCGTCCGTCCAGCGCTCGTAGGCCTTCGGGAACTCCCAGACGAGTTCGACGGAGGGATCGAACGACCCCTCCATCTCGCCGTGACTCGCGGGCTGGGGAAGATCGTCGTCGTACAGATCGAACGTCAGCGTCAGCGTCTGGGCGTCGGCAAACGGGTCGCCGTCGAACCCGACGTAAAGGGCGTCACCGACACTCGGGTCGTCGCCGAACGCCTGGAAGCGAGTCTCACCCGTCGTCGCTTCCGCGGTGGTGTTGACGATGTCCCCGCCTGCATAGGTGACGATCTTGTCGATTGTGGCTTCAGTGATCGTCGTCGGTGAGACTGTTTCGAAGGCCTTGACGTCACCGGAGCCGTCGTCTGCGACGAGCGTTGCTCCCGCAGGAATCGTCTGGCCGTCAGCACCCGACGGGGGCTCGACGCCGACTCGTACCCGGGCGGACGTCGGGAGCCGGCGCTTGACCCCGAGCAACCGGAGGTACTTTTCGCGGTGTTCGTCGGTAACCCGATTGAGCTGATAGGTATACGATTCCGCGAGCCACGTCAGCAACTCGAGGATCGCGATGCCACTGTCGTGAGCGTTGTGGTCGGTCCACTCGTCGGTGTAAATTGGAAGCTGTCGTTTCGCCTCCGAGAGAACATCTTCGAACTCACGGTCGTCGAGGTCCGGTATCTCGACCATCAGCGATCACCTCCGACGTCGACGGTAACTGTGTGACGACCGCTGTACACGAGGATGTCCGGCGACACGTCTGGAGAGTCCTCACCGAGTGCGACCGTCAGCTGTCGATCGCCCTCGCTATAGGTGACCGCGAGATCGCGCACGTGGCCCACAGACTCCAGCTTCTCGAGGTTCGCTGCGAACAGTGACGGTTCCGGGAGCGTGCCGATCGCCCAGCCGTCGCCTTCCGGTCCGCCGGTGAGAGGGTGAGCGAACTCCGTCAGTTCGGAAATCGCGCGATCGGTGACGGTAGTCGCACTTCGGGAGCCGCTCGTCGTAATCGTCGCCGTCACCGAGGCTTCGACGTAGTTGGGGCCACGGATCGTCAGGTTCGAACGGTCGCCGGCGACCACCGCAGCCGGGACCCGTCGTTCCATCTCACGCTCGACGCGATTGACGAGTTCCTCGGAGGGTACAGGCTTGTGCTGGGCGACGTCCGGCACGATCACGAGGATCACTTTCCCCGGCGTGTCCGTCTCGTCTTCGCCGGCGATACAGCGGACGCGGTCGATCTCTCTCGAGATCGCCTTCGTAATTCGGACGAAGCCGTCCCGAGTGATCGGCTTCCCGCGGTCCCGGAGGTTTTTCGGTGCCCGCTTGACGAACTCGGCCAGCGGCTCGGCCGGTTCACCGGCTTTCCCGGGCTCGTAGTTCGTGACACCTTTGACGTGCTGGATGGGATCGATCAGCGTTTCGACGGTTCCAGCCTGTTTGTTGCCGTCGTCGCCACCGCCGGTCTCGTAGTCCGCCCGGATATTGTTCTCGCCCTCGGGCGGAATGGCTCCTTCCTTCCCGTCGCCGAAGACGACCGTTCCCTCGGTTTCGTTGAGCACGAACTGGCGCGATTCAGGCCCGGAACCGATGAAGTCCGTGACTTCGGACCACTCGACCCACAGCTCCGACAGGTGACCATCGGAGTCGTACACGTCGACGACGGTCGTCGACCGGTCGTCGATCAACTCCTGGGCCAGGCGCTCGGAGAGGGCGTCAGACTCGTCGACCCAGACGTCGACGGAGAGTGCCGGCGCATCGGGTAATTCGAATCTCTGGGAAGCAGTCCCATCGCTCGAGCCGACGACCTCGCTCTGGACGCTAGTGACGTTCGTTGCCCACTGAGTGTTCGGGTGAATTCCGTCTACGGTCGGAGCCAGCCGCGTGTGACTCTGTTCCTCGCGTGTGGCGAGCGACTGGTACGAGAGGACCTCGCGGATTCGGACAGATTCCTTGACCTCACTGTCCGGGACGAAAAGGCTCTCCTCGGTTCGATCGAAGTTGTCGCCGGTCATGGTCAGCCGCAGCCAGTGACGAGTCTTCCCGAACAGTTCGACCTCCGTCGTCGGCTCAGGCAGCGTGAGTGAAAGAATCCCCCGAACGGTCAGGTCGTCTGTCCCGTCTGAAATGCCGGTGCGTTGCCACTCGCGAGTGTGAACGTTCGCACAGTACTCGACGTCGAGCAGCGGATCGAACGACCGCGGATAAATCGCTTCGGCGATCGAAACGTAGAAATTCAGTGGTCCTCCTTCGAGCGCGCGTCCGAATCCGAGGTAGAGCGTCTGGGTATCGGTCGGCGACGACTGGAACGGACTGAACGGTTCGTCGGACGACTCGATGGGGCACAGCGCCAGGTTGTTCTCAGTAACGAGGTGGGTGAACCGTCGTGGTTCGAGAATCGAACCGGGCGCGGGACGGTCGTCCGTGTCAGTCGTCGATTCAGGGGCATCATCGGTTGCCACAGTATCGTCGGCGTCGGTGACTGTCTCCGGATCCGCGTCGACCGCTCCGTCCACCTGCGACTCCGACTCCGGGGGTTCGTACGAAACCGAGATCGCGTCGTACTTCGGCGCGTCGATGTGGTCAGTCACCTGTTGCCAGTTCGAGTCCTCGACCTCTTCGAATTGGGGCTGCCCGTAATCGCCGGCGACGAGCCGGACTCGTATCCAAAGACCGGTCCAGCCGTTGACCGCGTCGACGGTCATGTCGTCCGGAACCGCAAAGCGAACCGTCCCGCTCTTGCGCAACGTGTCGGTCCCGTCATCGACCGACAGCGGTTTCCATCCGGCTTCCGCCGCGTACTCCCAGACCAGCCTGGGGTCCCCCTCCTCATTGGGCTGCGTGTCAGTTCCGTCCGTCTCCCCATCCGTCTCTGAAACTGCGTCCGCTCCCCCGTCTTCGTCGCGTTCGAAACGCAACTCGACGGCGGTACCGGGCTCCTCGAACGCATCGTCGCACGCAAATTCGGCCGAGAGTCCGACGATCGGAATCGAGCCCAGCAACGGCACGTCGACCTCACCCGTCGGATCGAGCTGCGTCCCGTTTGCAACCAGCGCGTCGAGATGCGTCTCGGTTGGCTCCGGTACACGCTCGCCGGTTCCTTCCTCGCCACCTGATTCGGACGAGTCGGGAGACTCACCTGGATCGGGCGCATCCTCATCGACACCGATCGCTTTTTCGGCCTCGGAACGACCACCACTGGTCGGCCCGTCGGCCGAAAAAGCGGATCCCGACTCTTCGCCGTCACCGTCATCCGCGTCGTCGTCGCCCTCATCGCCGATCGCAGGCGTGACCGTGACGGTCACCGACTCGATGAGCGTATTGAACATCGCGTGAGAAAGATCGTCGTCCGGGAATCGCGCCCGAATCCAGAAACTCCCCACGCCGGAGACGGCACCGGGTTCCGGTTCGCCCGGAACCGTCACCTCTACCGTGACCGTATCAAACTCCGCTCCGAACTCCACGCCGTCGGCCATTTGATTCAATCGATACCGCAACTGATCGAGGTGTCGAGAGATCTTGTGGCAGGTCTCGTCGTCGAGTTCCCGCGGGTCGATTAGCGCCGTCGGTAGTCCGCTGTCGCCATCTTCTGGGCGCCCAGTCGCGTCGAACTGACCGTTTCGCACGTCGTCGGCAAGCACCGTTAGCAACGACTCCTCTTCCGGCCCCTCCACTCTCGTATACGACGCGTGAGGGAGGACGAGTTCGAGTTTGTCGACCAGTGACCGAACCTGGGCCAGTTCCGAAACCGCCGGCACCTCGTTCCGGCGTTGCCCGTGAACGTCGAGAGGGTGCCAGCCCTCCTCGCCTTCCTCGTTCTCGCCATAATACTCCCACGTGAGAAACGTCCGAATCGCTTCCGCCGGCGCATTGGTCTGGATCGCAAGCTCGAGTTTCGCACCGGGCTCGACGTCCAGCAGGTCGGGATCACCGAGGTATAACGCGTGCTCCTGAACGTTTGACCCCGTGAACAGCCGAACTGACCCGTCGCTTCCGATCAGTTCGTGATGGGGGACGATGCGATCGACTCCCGGATCGACCGCGAAGACGTCGGTGATTCTCGCCGGCGTTCCTTCGAATTCGGTTCCGGTCGTCTCGAACCGCTGGCTTGGGTGTCGTTCGGTTTCTACCGCCTCAAGGGTCGTCCCGTCCGGGATAACGACGTTATTCGGTGCGTTTTCCGCGATTTCGAACGTAACCGGAACGGTTGCTGGCTGTGGCGGGTTGGGGGTGAAATCGAGCATGTCGAGAAACATCACCCGGTGTTTGACAGGAGTCTGGTTCAGCCGTTCGGTGATCTCCTCCCCCATTTCGGCGAAAATCTCGAGCAACGCTGTCCCGGCGTCGTCCTCCTCTACGTCCCATCCGTCGACGTAGTGCGGCGCGAGTTCCCGCGTTCGCTCGAGAATGTCAGCTTTGTCGTTGTCGTCGAGTATTGGCCTTCGAACCATCAGTGATCACTCGTTAATGTAAAAGGGATACACCATGTTTCCCTCCGAGTTCGTCGACCTGACGACGTACCGTATCGTGATCAACAGCGTGTTCGGGTGGTCCGGATCCGCACTCGCGTCGACGTCACGAACGTCGATCCGCGGCTCCCAGGCGATCAATGCCTCCCTGACGCTTTCTTCGGCGAGCGACATCGTCGCTCCGTTGATCGAGTCGAAGACGTGGTCGTGAATGTCACAGCCAAATTCGGGACGCATCACTCGTTCCCCCTTCGCCGTTCCGACGATGATCCTGATCGCTTCTTCGACGCTTTCGTTATCTGACGAGAGTGCAATGTCTCCTCTGTGATCGGTGCTTACTGGGAATTGCCAGCCGCTCCCGGGGAACGGATCTTCTGGATGGGTATCTCGGACCATGGTCACGGCCCAATTAGCACTGTTGGTTCTCCCACCGCGATACTATTCGGTCCAACGTCCGACGCTGCTTCGGGAATCTGATCGGCGACTCGCGCCGCCGGGAGGTTGTTGATTAGCACCGTCCCGGTCGTCGGAACGGCCGTGCCACCGCCGTGAGGTGCGCCGCCGGAGTTGGGGATCGAACACGAGGCGAAGTCGGATCCCGCTCGCCACGCCGGTTGACCGCCGATCAGGACAGTCGGGCTGCCCGGACCTGGCGAGAGCGGTTCGCCGTGCGCTGTCGGATCACCGACTCGCGCCGCTGGTTTCCCCATCTAGCTCCCTCCTGTCGATCGCCCGCTGGGTGTGGTCTCCGTTCGATCCGTTTGCATCGGTGTGTGTACTCGGTTCATAGTGGAACTGTTGTGGTCTCGGTTCAGTTGAGTTTGATTAACGGTGCCTGTGCCTTCACGAGGTTTTTGCCTTTCAACGTGACCATCTGTCCGTCGATCGTTGCTGCTGACTTGGCTTTTACCGTCGTCATTTTCCCGTCGAGAGTGACCGCTTTCCCTTTGACCGTCGCGCTGGTTCGACCCTCGACGGTGGTCGCTTTCCCCTTGACAGTCGCCGATTTCGCCCCATCGACCGTCGTATTCTGCCCCTCGACAGTCGTGGTTTTGGCCTCGACGGTCGCCGACTGTTTTCCCTTGACAGTCGTTTCGTCGCCCTGAACCGTCGTTTGTTTGCCCTTGACGGTCGTCTGTTTGGTACCGTTGATCGTGGTTCGCTGGCCGTCGATGGTGATGTCGGGCGCGCTTAGGTCGAGGCTCTTCGTCGCCTCGATGGAGATCGAATCCGCGGAGATCGTGATTCCGTTACTCTTGATCTCGATATTTCCGGAAGCCGTCAGCTGAGGATGACCAGCGGTGAGGTTGATATCGCCGCCCCGGGTGGCCGTTGGCTTCGCGCACGTCAAATTGATCTCGCCGCCGGTCTGGGTGGTGGAACTGGTCGTACTCAGGTCGATCGTCCCGCCCATCGGCCCCTGATCACCGTCGGTCGCAGTCATGCTAATCTCCCCACGAAGCGGCGACTTCGCGTCGCCATGGGCGGTCATGCTGATCTGGCCACCTCCAGCTTCCTTCAACGCGTTCATCGGATTGCTGGCCACGTCGAGAACGTCTGCTGTACCCGGTTTCTTCGTGTACAGGCTAACGCCGGTTCGAGTAAGGCTAACGGAATTTTTCAGTGGGTCCGACAGGCTGACCGTTTTGATCAGATCGTCGACGCCGAGTCCCCGCTTTGCCTGGGTCTGGAGTGCAATCGACGACAGATTGGGCGTGTCCTTCGGTGTCACGCCAGGAACGTCGGACAGCTCCGTAAAGCCCGATAAGTCAGACACGACGTCACCAGTCTCGGCACCAGGATCGCCGACCCAGTCATCGAGTCCGCCGAGCGTGTTAGAGGCCCCGCTGATCTCTGTCGTGTCCATGAATCGACCGACGCTGTCGGCTGCGGAAGCGTCACCGACCGAACCGATCGCGCCGGTAATCGCGTCGTCGACCTCGCTGCCGTCCAGGTATCCAGTCGCGCCTTTGATGTCGTCCGACGCTTTCCCGTCGTCATCGTTATCATCGTCGTCGACCGCCTCGACCTCGAACGATGTCGTCTTTGAATCGTCTTCGGAGAAGACCGAGACCGAGACCTCGTACGTCCCATCTTCGTCGGTGTCGGGATCGAACACCCCTTCGAACGTGACGGCGTCCTCTTCGTCTTCCTCGAGCTCGAGGTCATCGTCGTCGACCTGTTCGCCGAGGAGATTCAATCCGATCGACTGTGTCGCCTCTTCAGATCCCGTGTTTACCACCGTTGCCGTCACCTCGAGCAGTTCGCCTTCGGTCGCGGGCGGGTCAACCGACACGTCGTCGATCTCGAAGTTCGCCCTGTTCGCGTCGAACGAGGCAACCATTCGTTCACCTTCCGCAACTTTCTCACCGATATCCTGAATCATCTCGTCGGCGTATCCCGGTCCAACCTTTGGATACATGTTCGCGAACGCGAGTTCCGATCCCGTCTTGGTGGTGATCTTATTTGCGTCGTTCGCGATAAACGGGATATAATCTGCCCAGGACCGTACTGCCTTCATCCTTTCGTCGGGTTTTGGGCTCTCTTTCTCCGAACTCATCGAGTGGTACATCATCTTACCCAGTTTGTAGGCTTCGGCGAACCGTTCGACGTCCTTGCGCATGTCGTCGATCAGGTTTTCGCCTTCGTTGTGTAACGACCCGACCACGAACGGCTGTCCGTCGAGATCTGCATTCTCGAACGTAACGAGTACCTCTGCGCCTGTATCGGGCTGGAAGTGAGAGCCGAAGCCATCTCCGGCCATGAACCTGGCGACGCGGGCCCACAGCTCACCCGGGTCCTCACGGTTGTTCAAATTTACCTGTACTCGGGATTTATCCTCCGGATCGTCGGTGTCGACGACCGTCGCACTGTGGACGCCGTACAGTTTCGCCTCGCCAGAATCGTCGTCAATCGGTGTTTCGAACATATATCTTACAGCCCTCGAACTTCGAACTCCGTTTTGTACCCGTCGTCGCCGATGCGGTGGATTGCGTCCGTTATGTAATAATTCTTTTCGTACTCCGAACTAAATCCGGTCAGTTCGACCACCTCTCCCGCGACGAGAGACGGAATTCCAAACGTCTTGGCAACCCCGGTAACTCGCGACGTGTGGAGTTTAGAATCGGCGATCCGCTGTGCCTCGGCCTGAGAACTGACTCGGATACGAAAGACCTCCGGACTTCCACCGCTTCCGTTGTTCGCCTCTGCACTGATCTTCTTTCGTCGTTCTCGATCCCAGTACTTCACCACGACAGCACCGTGGCGCAACGCCTTCGTCGTCGCCGAAAACGACTCGAGTGACGAGCCATACGTCAACGTCGTGACTGGATCTCCCGGTGACACGCCGCCGTCTCGGGGCACGAAGTAGAGTGTCCCGGCCGACGAGAAGAACTCGAAACCGTACTTCGCAGCGACTCGTTTGAGGAAACGGTAATCGCTTTCGTTGTCTTGGATAACACCTTGTGGTGTTATTCCACCGTCCTCGATTTCGATGTCCTCGAAGTAGTTCGAGGCGATCGACTCGACGATCGCCTCGAGCGACTTCCCCTTCCAGGAGTCAGAACGTGTCCCGCGCATCATCTTTCGGCTGTGGCCATAGGCCGTAACGACGATCCAGGGCGGCTCAGCCGTTGGAAACGTCGGTTCGACCGTTTCGACTTCGCCGCTGAACAACTGCGCGGAACTCTCTTCTCCGTACGCCATCCCGACACTGACCCCTGTTCCCGGACCGATAGAATCCAGCGCGACGTTCTTGAACGAGCCGAACTCATGATCGAACGGGGGGGTCAGCGCGATCCGACAACGGTCAGCGCCGTCGACGGCAGTATCGACGGTCACTTCCGAGACGCTTTCGCTGTATTCGCGGAACGTTTCGGTTCCAATTTTGACGACGAACTGTGCCGCTTTCGCGCCCGGATACATCTCCCCCACGGTTACCCTCGAATGCGTGTGACGGTCCCGCCGAGGAGAGCCCCAGCGACCGTTCGCGTCGGTGACGCAAATCGTTCACTCCGACCAGTGTACTCGTGGTTGACCCGCCGATGGACGCCGACTCGGAACCCCAACAGCGCTGCCGTGATCGCCGGTGACAAATGGCTCGTCATAGCGGCGGAAGAGAGAGTTTGGTCCCCGGCGGGATCTCTCGAGGATTCTCGAGTTCGTTGGCCTCGGCGATCGTCCGCCAGTGGGATGGATCACCGTACTCCGCTGCCGCGATGAGCCAGAGCGTGTCACCTTCGGACACCGTTTTGAGCTTCGTTTTGTCCGTCGATTCGTGTTTGATCCGTCGCTTTTGCTGTTTCGGATCTGCGTGCTGTTTGAATGTGACGTCAACCCAGGCCCGCACGGGCGTTCCGTCGGGCCGAAAGCGCGTAAAGCGTTTGTCGGCTTCGACGACGATGGATTTGAACGCCAGGCCGTTTCCCCAGACGAACCGACACGATGGCGGAGCGTGGAGTTTGCCGTCGACTGCCATCAACGAGTCGATCACGTCCGTGTACTCCGTTCTGACGTCCGCCTGCGTCTCGGTGGTATCGAAGAACAACTCAACAGTAAGCGTATCCGCAACGCCGTTCGTGAACTGCTGTATCGGAGCGTTGAGTGCCGTTCGATGCTCGCCGTATCCGGCCTGCCTGTTCAACTGATACTCATTGGGATTGAACGCACACTCGAGTTTCGTCCCGGCGTTGCTACCGTCGAGAATCGTAATGTACGCTCGCTCTAGAGACCCGCTCATCTACAGCCCCCTTCTCTCGCGGTCGATTTGTCTTTTTCGTTCGGTTTTCCGATAGATCTTCTCGACGAGATCGTCGATGAGGCCCCTCGACTGGAGCACCGCCTCGAGGTCCACCTGATTGACACCGTCTCGACGCCGTGGCTGGACAAGACTTGCGTCGTCTCGCGGCTGCCGGGGCTCGTTTGTCGCACCTGGATACGCGGCCGATTCTTCGATGGCACCAGTCGGTTGCGGAGGGTCCGATACCGTCGGTTCGGAACGCGTCGTCCCCGTTCGAACGGACTCGCTCGACGGATCTGGAACAACTGGAGGAGTGGCGTCTGGATGGACCACTCGTTCGCTGGACCGAGCCGGCCCCCTCACCGGAGGGAGTTTCGCGTGAGTGAACGCCGGATCGGGCTGCCCGTTCACGGCTCGCCTTCGACCCGACCGCCTACCTGTGGTCGATTCGTGGACAACAGTTCGTGTCAGCTCGTCCGTCGACCGGTCAACGGCGTCGCGGCGCTGGATTGCTCCCGTCAGTGACCTCCATGCGGGTCGTTTCGGTAACAGGTCGGGACGGTCGCTCGCACCTGATCGCTTCCGCGTGGACGGCTCGTCCTCCGAACGCGAGACGGATGGTGGAGTGATGTCGTCGCGGGTTCCCCGTGACCGTCGGGTGCCGTTCCACGGAGCCACAGTGCTCCGGTCGGTGACGAACACGGTGCCGGTCCCTCTTCGAAGAGTACGCACCGGGTCTTCCCCGGCGGCCATCGAGTCTAGCGGTGCCGAACGCTCTCGAAAGTCACCGCTCGAGTCCGCGTCCGAGTCGACGCCCCCGTGCTCGTGAACGTCATTACGTGACGACGAACGCCGCTCGGCTGGTACCCGCCCTCTCTGTGGAGTCAGACCGGGAGCGGTCATCGGGCTTGCCGTGGTGACGACATGTCGCCGCTGCACCGAACGGACGAGTTGGCCGCGCGAACGCGGCTCCTCGACGTCCCCCAACGATCGAGCGGCAACGCCCCGGGACGAGACGGCAGCTGCCGCAACTTCCACTCCTCGAGACGTCGCTCGAGAAGGACTCTCGGGTTCCTGACGGGGAGTTTCCGCCGCGAAGTCTCCATTCGCTGTCTCGAGGGGGTCGGTGGTCTTGGGCCGCGGCGATCGGTCGCCCTCGACACTTCGGGACCGGGGGGTTCGATGGGTGTGCGAGCTGTACAACCGGCGTGAGTCGCCGCTAGCTCGATCACTGCGAGCGGGTGGTTCCGGCGAGGACGTTGTGATCAGCGTTCCGGCCGGCCCCCGATCGGATTTCCGTATCCCGCTCCCGGTTCGATTCACCTTCCTTGCGGAGTCGCGTGGTGGTGTGTATCGTTGCTGGACGGCCGCGGTAAACCGCGCTCGCACCCGTTCGACCGAGTAGGCATCGGGGACGTCCCCCACCGGAAGCTCGATGGGATGGTCCCCGGTATCTCCCGTGGAACCGCTGTGGATTGCGGGCTTCGATCCGAGAGTGCGATGTGAACGCGAGTGACCGGCCTCGACCGGGGCGGATTCAGCCGTGGTCGGCCGGGGTGAGTGACCGTGGGCACTCGCACGTCCAGACGGGGCGGGGTTCTGGCCGTATTCGGCTCGGG
Organism: Natrarchaeobius halalkaliphilus; assembly: GCF_003841485.1. NCBI lineage: Archaea > Methanobacteriati > Methanobacteriota > Halobacteria > Halobacteriales > Natrialbaceae > Natrarchaeobius > Natrarchaeobius halalkaliphilus. The sequence goes on from NZ_REFY01000005.1 coordinate 282,795, forward strand.
AGCTCGCTGATTCGGGGCCTGATTCGGTGTCAAATAACGGGGCGGATGCAAGGCCGGGCACAGGAATGTACAGCTCTCGAAGCGGGTACGGAGCCGACGAACCGGCGCGGGTGCTTGCGTCACGGCGACCAGGTATCGAACCGACGCGAGTGGGTGCACGACGGCGACGAATTGACCGCGCGAAGGTGGTCCCCGATCGACCGCTCGGCGAGACGGATCGGTCTCCGGCAGGAACCGATGTGGCGGCCAACTCCCAACCACCGATCGAATGCGTCGTCGGCCCCTCGAACTCCGGGCGGGAACGATCGAGAGGGGGACGAGCAACAGACTCGGTCGCGTGAGCTTCCGCTGGCTCTGACCGGGAGCGTTCGCTGGAACCGCCTGGTCGTAATCCGGGTTGTTGAGCGGCGCCTCGAGGAAGGTTTCGTGAGTTGTTCGGCTCCGGCACATGGTTCGATGCTGCCAGTTCACCCCCTGACTTCGAGCCCGACGCGGACGACACTCGGGTCGATCTCGCATTCGACCCGTGAGAGAGAGCTACATTCGCGGGTACACCGGAACCAGCGGTTCGACGGCGTCGAATAGAACGGGCGAACGATTCACCGGTAGATCGCGCCGAAACGCGGTCTGGTGGGTTCCCTGACACCGACGCGTCCCGTCCGTCCCACTCGTCCTTTCGGACGGGACTGGCGGTACCCCGCACGCCGTCGACGTGGTGGCGTGACGCCCATCGCCGCGAGCGTGACCCAGGAGACGACCGAACGGTACCCGTCCTCGATCCGCCTTCGCGTCCGCTTCCGCGTCCAGTACCGCGTGACGGTGCTCTCGTCCGTGCAGTCTGCGTTCTCCTCTTGGTCCCCTGCCTCGGCTCCCCCTCGCGTCGGTTCGTTGCCTCTCCCGACCGAGCTGGGTCCACCGGAAATTCGTCGGTCTCCACGTGGCGCGACTCCGTAATACGTCCTGGAACGGTTCCGTACGCCGTCCGCTTCGAACCGGTCCAGCGTCGCGAGGTGTTCGCACGCACTCGAGAGCTGGACGAGCGGCCGTGGACCACTGGGATGTTGGCTGAACCGTTCGACCCATCCGTACCGATAGTGTCGGCAACGCCCTGCAAGTCAGATTCGGGTGGATCGATCGGACCGACTCGACCGTCCGTACCGCCCGAATCAACTGGGCCGAAGGTATCGAGCACTCCTGGCGCGGTCGCACCGTCCGACGAACCCGTTGCTTTTGGGAATCGGTACGAGGGAGAACGCGTCGAGGCGTTGGAACTCGAGAGTGACTGGCGCTGAATTCGCCGACCAGTTTTTTCCCGTCGAACCGATTGCGAGCGTCGATGGGGTGAACGAGAGGCGTGATCGGCGAGGGAATCGTGCCGTGAACTCCCCCATCGGTCGGCGTCTTCGTCGTGATCCTCGAAGAACTGCAGTTGGGTCATCGGCACTTGCGGGATTTGCCTGACGCCGATGGGAAGCGGCTGCCGTTTTTTCGACGAACCGAACGGCTCGGACCGGACCATCGAGTTCCCGTGACGACGGACAACTGACTCGAGGGGGCCGTCGCGACCGACGCCAGCGACGTCACGGTCGACAGTTCCGAGAGCGTCATTGGGGACCTGAGAAGCGATCGAGCGCACCGTAAGGAGGTCCGGCACGCGATCAGTCGACGTCACGGTTCACCACCTGATCGCGGACCATGGGTTGACTCTTGACTCGTCCATCCGTTCTGATACGGAGAAACTGTTGCCGGTGTACTTAATCATTCGGGGCCGTGAGGAGGGCCGATTTGGCCACTGGGATCGCCGTACCCTCCGAGCGTGGCGCTCGTGTCCGGCAAAATCGAGCCTTACTGTGAAGAATTCGGTACGCAACAGACGGTTCCGCGAGAGGAGTTAGGCCATCTCGCGATCCATCTTGTCGTAGGAGATGGTAATGATGATCTTGATCGCTTCGCCGCCACTGAGCGTGTCTCCGTACTCGTACTTGACCATCCGTGCGTTGGTGAATTTCCAGCGGACGACGGGGTTGTCGCTGGGGTCCTTGGCCGTGACGCTAATCACCTGCTCGTGTTCGTCGTCGCTGAAGTCTCGCATCGCCTCCCACCACTTGTCGATCGCCGATTTCCCGCTTTGGGCGTAGAGTTCCGCGGTGAAGGTTCCCCCAAAGTCGGGTTGATCGGCGTGTTTTATCGGGTGTCGTGGTCCCGAGCCAACCTGGTGTTCGATGACCGGAATGTTCCGTTTCGGTAGGTTCACCCGGAAGAACTGAGGCACTTCTCGACCACCAAAGTCAACGTCGAAGTCATCGGATTCGATCGGTGTCGATGTAACTGGCATCGGATTACTCTTCCTCCATGTAGTCGACGGAGATGACGAACATCTCGGTCGCCGTGTCCGACCGCATGGCACACAACGTCGGTGGATGATACTCTTTGACCCACGTTCCGGTGAACTTCAGCGTGGAAATCGTCGTGGATTCCTGATCTTTGATGAAGATCGTGAGCGGCTTTTTGATCGCGCTGGTGTCCCCGGTTGTCGCTGCCAGATCGTGTTCGTCGTACAGCTTGGTGGACATGTCCGCCTTGATGTCGCGGTGGACTACGAGGTCGCCGAACAGCAACCTGCCCTGGGTTTCCTGTACCGGGTCCGGGTTCCCGTTGTCGTGGGTGATCTGCTCGATTCGTTGCTCGGGAAGTTCGATGTCGGTGACCGTTGGAATCTCATCGCCGTCGTGTTCAAAGGTGAAATACGACGACTTGAGAAGTCTGATATCTGCGGACATTGGATTATGAGTCTCCGGTCCACTGACCGATTCTGAAGATCACGAACTCAGCCGGCTTCACCGGAGCTACACCGATCTCACAGATCAGCCGTCCGTTGTCGATATCGTCTTGGGTCATCGTCGATCCCTTTCCACAGTCGACGTAAAATGCCTCGCTGGCCGAGGTGCCCATCAACGCACCATCGCGCCACTGAGTCGTCAGGTACTGTTCGATTGTCTGAGTCACTCGAGCCCACAGGTCCTGGTCATTCGGTTCGAAAACCGCCCACTGGGTTCCCTCGTCGATCGATTGCTTGAGGAACAGGAACAGACGACGAACGTTAACGTACTTCCACTCGGGATCGCTCGAAGTCGTCCGAGCGCCCCAAACGCGAATCCCACGCCCCTGGAAGCTCCGGATGCAGTTGATTCCCTTCGGATTCAGGATGTCCTGTTCAGCTTTCGTCAGGTCGACCTGTAGCGACATCGCACCGCGGACAACCATGTTCGCAGGTGCTTCGTGGACGCCGCCTTCGTTGTCGTTTCTGGCGTAAATTCCGGCGACGTGACCGCCCGGCGGAACCAGTTCCTGAACCCCTTTTTCAGGGTGCATCACGTTGATCCAGGGGTAGTAATACGCCGCGTACGTCGAGTCGGCTGGCGTCTCGTGATCGGCCACCGGATCGGGGTTTTGCTCGGCTTGTAGCACCGCAATCCGTTCTTTCATGTTCTCACAGTGGGCGACGAGCGCTTCCGTCAGCCCGGGAACGTCGTTCTCATCGGGCGCGCAGACGATCGAAATGTTTGAGATCTCTTCGAACGCAGCGAGGCCCGTTCGCTGCCCGGGCGTTCCGTCGCCCTCATAGTCACCAACCGTTACCCCGTCGCCGCCGTCGGTGAGGAGTTGCGCTTCGCTCGCGGCTTTAACTTCCTCGAGCAGTTCGGGCTTGTTCTGATCGGTATCGACGTCGAGTTCCTCGGCGACTTCGACCAGTTCGTCCTTGGTCATGTCCTCGAGTTCGTCCCCGTCGGGGAGATCCGGACCCTCGCCGCCATCATCGCCATCGTCGTCGCCACCGTCGGCCCCGTTTTCGCCACCGTTGACGCCGCCATCGGTGCTTGCAATCTTGAGCCAGACGGTCTGGTTCTCCGGCCGGCCGTCGCCCAGTTTTTCGATCTCGATGAAGTTGGACGAGCCCTCGATCGCGCTCTCGTAGTACTGGGTCGACCCTTCGTCAGCATTGATCTCGTCGAATCGTTCTTCGTTCGTCGGCATCGGGTCCGGCTCGTCGCCGTCGGGGTCTTCGACGTCGTCGGGATCCGCATCCGACCAGTAGCGGACGGTGAGGCCGAACACCGTGTTGTCCGAAGCGGACATCGGTGCGTCGGTAACCGTTACGGCGACCTGTCCACCCCAGTCACCCGGCCCGACCGCTCGAGCGCCGATGACGTCGTCTCCATCGTCGTTACTCAGCGTCGCAGTACCGACGTCGGAGCGGGAAGCGTCCGTGACGCGCCCGACGAACGCTCTACTGCCGCCGTTTTTGAAGAAGCCGTCGATAGCGTGAGTGAGAAACGAATCGTCGACGTAGCCGCCGAACTTTCGTTTGTAATCGTTGAATCCGGTCACGAGCTGCGGTTTGAGCGGCCCGCGTTCTGTCTGTCCGAGGAATCCTGCTGTGCTGGTGCTTACGCCTTCGACGGATTTGGATCCTTCCGTCTCTTCGACGTAGACACCCGGTGAGAGGTATTCTGGCATCGTTGTATTCGTCCCTGTACGACCGGCGATGAACCGAACGGTCCACCGCGTCGGCGTACAGCTGAATGCGTCGTTCTCACGACGGTCACTTAGTCGTTCTCGGGTGTTATGAAGGTGTGAAAGTACGTTCGATGGGGCGGCCTCTCTGTTCGAGTCGGGTAGAGGTCGTTTCCGAGGGAACGATACCGGCTTATGAAGGTACGAACAGTTACCGGACTCGTCATCGGAGACGGCTTTCGCTCGAACCGTTCAGTGGCTGGTCGATGATCGGTTGCCAGCCTGGGATCCAACCGTCGAAACTATCCGGATGATTCCGACAGCCAAGTCCAGCCGATCACGTCCACAAACGTTCACCTCCCATTCGTTCCATGCGTTGTTCCCTATCTGGGATTCAGCGCGCACGTAAGTGCCAAAACTCGAGCGGTCTGACTCGCGTCCGGTAGTGATCCGGATCCTCGAGTGCCGTGAAAAATGGATCAGCTGGTTCGGGCGTCGAGTGACTCGTAGGCGAGTTCGAGCCGTTCGATCGAGAGTCCGGTTTCCTCTCGGTCGGATCGTGCGTTGGCGACGAGTTCCGGACCATCCCACCGCACTGGATAGGCATTGATCAGGACCCACGTCCATCTGGTTCGATCCTCCCGATCTTTCATCGCAACGCTCACTTTCGATCGGACGTCGGCTCTCGCCCCCGACAGCGATTCCATGATCCAGTCGAGAAATCCGTCGTCGTCCGTCACTCCGCGATGAAGCGTGACGTTCGAGTAGGCCACGTCGCTCGGAAACGTATGCGTAACTTCGTGGAGTCCACCCTCACGATACTCGAGGACGTTCGATTCGGCACCAAGTCCTGAAATCCTGGTGAAGCCACCGACCATGTCGTCGTCGATGCGTACTTCGTACGTGAAGTTCGTGTACGGGCTGTCGTGTCCGGTCATAGGTGTCAGATCATCTCCTCGAGGTTCGCGACGGGGAGGTCATCGACCCGGTGATCGGGATCGAGTGAGGTATCCGAACCGCCCGCCTCGTTTTTCTGTTCGTTTATCTGGCTAATGTTGCGGCACCAGCGCTGTCGTTCCCAGTGGGGAAGCTCGAGTATCTCCTGGCGCGACCAGTTGAAGTAGTACGCGACGAACGCGATTTCTTCGTAGAGCCGCTCCGTTGGATACGGGTCGATTCCCGTTACGAGTTTCCCGGTTCGCTGTCCTCCTCAGCAGTTGTCTTTTCACCCTGGTCGACATTCAGTGGTTCGTCAGGTTCAATCGACGAGGTCGAGTCGGCGGTTTCGTCATCGGGGACCGTCACGTCCTCGAAGTCTGTGCGGCCGTCGTTGATTCGTTCGTACAGTTCCTGAAGATACTCCAGGTCCGGAACGAACAGAGACTCGACGACGTCGGGTGACACCTCGTCAACGGTGCCAATCTGTGTGGTGACGCGGGAAAGCAGAAGGACGGTCAGATACGATGCGTTCTCTTGCACGCGAGGATCGTTCAGCGGTTTGATTTCGTCCGCAGCAGTCGCAAGACGCATCCGGCCGTCCCTGTGAACGGTACCCTCGTCGTCGACGTATCCTCTGGGTAGTGTGAACTCGAATTCCGTCTGTAGGCTTGGCTGAGACATCTCGTGGCTGATAAGCGTATTCGAAAGCATATATACGTTTTCCCGTGGTCGGCGAGTGTAGCCGCGACAGGGTAACGTGGCCCCTTCCTATCCGCGAATCATCGACACGAGGGTCGTAGCGAGTGCGGCGACCGCGAGAATCGCGAGGGCGAAACCGGTGAAAACGGCGAACGATCCGACGATATCGGCGCCGCCGACGAGAATCAGCATCACCGCCACCAGCCCGATCGCGGTGCCCCAGAACGCCCGAATGATCCCTGGTGGATCGACCGTATTCTTGCTCGTCATCATTGCGACACTCATCGTCTGTGAGTCCGCGGAGTTGATGATGAACAGCAACCCGATCCCGAGAAACAGAAAGAGGAACAGCTCACCGAACGGGAATTCAAGCAGCAACGGAAACGCCGCGACTGCGAACCCCTCCGTCTCGATTAGCGAGAGGGTCTCTCCGCCGTCGGAGATCGCCTGTCGGACGACGCCGCCACCGACGACGTAAAACCAGACCATATTCGCGAGCCCGCTCGCGACCACGGCATAGGCGACGATTTCACGAAGGGACCGGCCGTAGGAGATTCGGGCAGTAAAGAGACCGTAGCCGGCCGAGATCGAGAACCAGATCGCCGTATTGTAGTGGTGCCAGATGGCGACCCACTCGGTCTGGATGCTCGTCGCCAGCGCGTACAGGTGTGATGGCTGGGCTGCCGTCGCACCGATCGAGAGGCCCACGATTTCGGATGCACCACCGAACACGAAGGTTGCGCCACCCATGACGAGAAACAGTCCGAGACTGAGGACCGAAATCCGCCGGATCCCCCTGTTGAGTCCGGTGTACGCAGAAAGCGTGTAGACGAGCGTTACCGCAGCAATGAACAACACCGTTCCGGTCTCCGGGGACGCCACACCCCACTGGAAGCTGATGCCGGCCAGGAAGTTCTGGGTCGTCTCCATGATCGACGACGCCAGACCGAAGACGAGCCCCGAAATAGCGAAAATATCGACGATAGCTGCCAGCATCGGTCGATCACGAACCAGCGGATACAATGCACTCGAGACGCGGAACGGGGCATCGTCCCGGTAGTAATAGTATCCGATCGGAACAGCGAACACGGCAGACGTCGCCGATGTGATGATTCCCCAGTGCGTCAGGGTAAAGCTCATTCCCCAGACGCCTCGATCGTGCGCATCTACACCGGGGTCGATTCCCGGTGGAACGTCGAGCATGTAGTAGGCTGCTTCACCAGGGCCAAAGAACGCGATCCCTGCAGCGATTCCGATCGCGAACAGCATCGCGAAGTACGTTCCGTTTCCATACGCCGGCGTCGCGTCGTCGCCACCGAGAGTGATCCGCCCCCACGGACCTACCGCAATAATCCCGAGGACGACCAGTGAGATCGCGAGCGCCAGCCCGAACACGAACCCGACCTCGAACAGCAAGAAACCCTCGAGTGCACTGACTCCGGTACCTGTCGGGCCTGGAAGTAAAACGAGGAGGCCAGAAACGGCGGCGAGAACCGCCAACGATCCCACGACGACCGTCTGATTTGCTCCGTCCAAAAGGGCAGAGACGTGCGTGCTAAACTGGTCGTTCATTTCATCTCGTGCCATACTTTCAAACTTCCGTATATATCCGTTCTGGTTTCGGCTGTTTTGACTGACAGTCTCCGACGGAAAACGTTATATGATTACTCAATAATCGTGTAGACACATTATGCCAGCGTATGCTCTGTCATTTAAGCCTGCAACGAGGGGATTCGGAATCAACGATCCCAGTAGCGTACTCTTTGCCGACGGAGAACCGGTGTTTGGCATCGAAGAGGAGCGACTCAGCCGAAACAAACACGCACCAGGGCAGTTTCCGACCCGATCGATCGCAGCCTGTCTGGCTGCCGAAGACATCGAACTTGCCGACGTCGACCGGATATTGCTTCCCTACGAACCGCAGCTGACGGGGAGATTCATCCGAGAGAATCTCCGACGGATCGTCACCAACCCGGAATTTTTCAGCTGGCGGCTCTACGAGGACGACGAGCTCAGTTCAGGGTCACGACTGAGCAAGTTCGCGGCCGTCCTCGGAACGGTGGGAAGGTACACCGGAGCCCGACGCGATGGGTACGTCGAAACCGTCAGAGAGTACCTCTACGATGCCTTCGGGGGGCCACTTCCACCGATCGAGAAACTCGAGCACCACGCCTGTCATGCGGCGAGCGCATACTATCCGGCACCATTCGAGGAGGGGCTCGTTCTCACGATGGACGCGAAAGGAGAGTACGATGCAACAGTAGTCTGGCACGCTCAGGATGGGACCATTTCGCGTGAGCGGACGTATTCGGATCCGAACTCTCTCGGTACGTTTTACGCGGCGATCACCGAGTACCTCGGCTATCGTGCCGACAACGGCGAAGGGAAAGTAATGGGATTAGCTCCCTACGGTGAACACAACCCAGAGATCCAACGGCAACTGTTCGAGGAGATCACTGGCGGTGTCGATTACGATGTGGCCAGCTGTCTGAGCGGCGTCTTCTACGACGATCTCCGGACGCTCGAGGGACTGTTCGATCGCCCGCGCAGACGATCCGGAGATCCGTTTACCGACTGGCACAAAGATCTCGCGTTTATGACCCAGCAGTTCGTCGAAGAGACAGTCATCGAAATCGTCTCCGAGTACTGTCGCCGGTTCGATACGTCGAACGTCGCCGTCTCGGGCGGGGTTGCACTCAACTGCAAGCTCAACAAACGACTCATGGAACACGACCGCGTCGAGAACTTCTTTGCCCAGCCACTGGCCCACGACGGGGGGCTCGCCTTTGGTGCTGGACTCCACTACTACCAGTCGAGTATCGAACAATCGACTGTCTACTACGGACCAGAAAACACCGACGACGTGGAAGAATTGCTCGAAAAGAACGCTGTCCCGTACGAACAGCCGGACAGCCTTACCAGATTCGTGGCTCAGCGCCTCGCTGACGGGGACCTCGTCGGCTGGTTCCAGGGACGACTCGAGATGGGGCCTCGAGCGCTCGGTAACAGGAGTATCCTCGCCGACCCACGGACGACGGCCTCACGCGACCGGGTGAATCGGTACGTGAAACACCGCGAGGAGTGGCGGCCGTTCGCACCGTCGATGCACAAATCGGCCGCATCGAAGTACCTCGTGAATGCCGAGGAGGCACCGTACATGATCAAGACGTTCGATACCACCGAGCGCGCTCGCGTAGAGATCCCGGCGGCACTCCATCCAGCCGACCAGACGACGCGCCCTCAGACGGTTACCCGGGAGCAGAACCCCCGGTATTACGATCTCCTTAGTGAGTTCGAAGCCCTCACCGGTGTGCCGGTCCTCCTCAACACGTCGTTCAACGACCACGGTGAACCGATCGTAACACGCTCTCAGGAAGCGCTCAAAGACTTCTTCGGAATGGGGCTCGATCTTCTCGTTCTCCACGACTGCATCGTCGAAAAGCAGGTCGATGACCCGGAAGGACTCCGTCGAGAGGATCAGGTCCAGTTGTACGATTCGGGTCAGTAACCGTGATGGACGAGGGAAAGTATAAATACCCACCGACGAGACAAGTAGGAAAATGGCTGATGGATACGCAAGCGTGGGTCACCCACAGGACGAAGAGGTCACACCGTCCACGATAGCAAAACTCCTGTTGTTTCTCGTCTGGTGGTTTTCGGGAATCGGCGTCGGAACTGCATTTATGTCACCAGGCGTGATCGGGACGACCATCTCGACTGAACTGTTCATGGCGATTTTACTGTCCCACTTCTGCTCTGTGCTCCTGATTACCGTTCTCCTCCCGGGTCCTGAAGACTCCACGATCGATCAGGGTGTCGACCGGATGTTCTCGTAATCACTCTTCTCTAGGGACGCGACGGTCACGAACGTCACGATACGGTGGTTGTTATCTCGAGGGCTCAACTCAAGGTCAAGCCCCAGGTGTGGTGCTGAGTGGCCTAAAGCGCCTGTAGTTGCTCTCGAAGGACGGTCGACCGAAACGGTCGTCCGGGCAAACAGATCAGGCGGTAACCGTCTGGATGATAACGACGCCGCCAACGATCAGTCCCGATGCGGTGAATTTTTGAACGAGGATCCGCCGATTGGTGGGTTCGTGAAGGATCGCCGGGGCAATCTTGCTCAACACTAACGCCCCGAAAAACACCAGAAAGACGTCCAGTTTGAGAACTGCGACGGCAATTGAAACTGGACCGGTTTCGAGTGCCAGAACGAAGGCGTAGTAGGCGATCGCGATGAATCCGCCACGGATGAGAAGGACGCCACCCTGGGCGCTCACGGCCGACTCAAACGCACCCGATGGAAGACGGCCTGCCTGAACCAGTTTCCACGCCAACAGGCCACACAACGAAAACACACCGCCGATCCCGACCCAGAACATGATACCAAAAAGAGACAGATGGGCCGTCATAAACTCGAGGATGAGTTGCAGTGCTGCCGTCGTCCCGGCGACCAGCAACCCCCAGAAAAGCGCTTGTTTGGATTTGAACCCGGCTGTCAAACTCGCGTTGTCCAGCGAGATGAGTACGGTTCCGAGAAAAATAACGAACACGCCGACATAGACCACGGGCTGGAATCCTTCACCGAGTAGAACGAACGCCAAGACGAGGACGATGATGAGATCGAGGGATAAAAGCGGGATGAACCGCGATACTTCGGATTTCTCGAGTCCGATGAAGTACGTCCAGAGACTCAGGACGTACGCAAACCCGCCCAGAATTCCGATTCCCATCGCGAGCAGTAATTCCGAGGAGATGGTGGTCGATTCGAATCCGGTGTTCTGCGTCATAATTCCGGCCACTATGAACGTTGCCATCATCGAGAAGCCACTCAGTGCGGTCGTCGAAATCGGTCCCGTCGAATCTCGGTCCAGAACGATCTTGTCGACAAGGGAAAGCGTTGCGTAGATGCTCGCTGCGAGAAAGGCGAAACTCAACCAGAGGTTTTCCGGCATGAGCGATCATTCCTTCTCAACGGTTTATACCTTCTGATACGTTCGGTCATCTCATCCCCTGCGACGGGTACCCGACGAGAGAGACAGCGTGAGTCAATTTTTGTCGATGACCGCGAAGTACCACTGCATTGCGACTGAGTACCACCCATCGCCGGGAGCCGTCTCGATCGTCTCGGTGACCGACCAAGAAGTGTCCTCAAGGAGGGTTGTGAGTTCGTCTTCCCCGAGCATGGCGATCTCGAGCCAATCCTCCACCAGGTCCCTGTACTGGACACGAAATCGAACCGTAGAAGCGTCCCGGTCGTCGATTTGGTTGTCTCGGAAGTAAGCCGAATCCTCGATACCGTCGGGGAATGGATTCTGGGAATCAGTGATAACCCGACCGCGGTCTGTCGTAATTCGGTCGAATTCGTCAAAGTATCCGGAGATATCTGTGAGACTACCACCAAGCCCGATGATGTTCCCGACGACGAGTATCGTGTCGAACGCATCGTCCTCGAACTGCAGGTCAGTCATATCCATCACGGAACAGGAGTCGATCCCTCGATCCTCGCAGATGTCGATCGCTTGCTGGCTCTGGTCGATCGCCACGACATCGTATCCCTGCTCCTGTAACCAGAGGGCGTGTCGCCCGGAACCGCATCCGACATCGAGGACGCGGTCGCCCGGTCGGATGTACGTCAACGCCTGTTTGGTGGGTGATTCCCACTCGTCGTGTGAATCGAAGTAGTGGCTTAGATCGGCTTTCGTCCGTTTGCCGTCGTCGCGTACCGTCGTGTACACACCGGGGCCGTCGCCATCGTAGTACTCACGCAAGGCAGTACCGAACGCATCTGCTACGCGTGTGAGGTCATCCTCAGGGTCTGCATCCATGGCGATACCTCAGTGGCACTGTAAATAATTGTTTTGATAGGTGAGTAGAATCACCGGTCAGCGTTCCTTCGCTGACTGACATCATCGGTTGACAGCTGTTTTAGCTCAACGATAACTCGGTGAGGATTCGAGTTGTATAACACCCTGTGGTGTTATTTTAGATCGCAATCAGAGGTGGAACGGTGAGAGCCAGTAATGCCGCAATTGCTAAGAAGCTATAAAATATCGGTTCAGTATGGGACACAGATACGAGCGAACCCCGTTTCGACGGTGCTACCGTCGACCAGGAGGAACACGATGAACGGCTTCGGAGCGGTTGCTGAGGCGAGTGACCTGATCGTCGAGCGTCTTCGCGAAGAAACTGACTCTAGAGGCGACGTGACAACTGTTGAACCATCAAATATCGTCCTCGCGTCACCCGATGACGTCACGGGTAACGGGAACGTAAGACTCTCGGTGTTCCCCTATAAGATCAGTCACGAGCCACGTCACGGAAGTCCGGGGCGAATTCAGACCCAGGCGAATACCTTCAAAAACCCGCCGCTGCTCCTCTCGTGTTACTATCTGGTTACAGCGTATCCAGGATCGGCCACGGACGCGTCGGCGAAGGTACAGGACCAACAGATTGCACTCGGCCTCGCGATGCAAATCCTCCACGACAACGCCCAATTCGAGACGGAGCACCTGCAGGGAGAGTCCAGTGCAGTAGAGGCGTTCCAGGTGGCCCTGCACTCCGATTCGAACGACGAAATCGAGCGTATCTGGGACACGTTCGTCGACGTTCCGTTACACCCCTCGGTCGTCTACGAGGCGTCTCCAATTCCGATCGAATCGACGACTGAGGAACGTGTCACCCGGGTTTCCGAGCGTGATCTGGATTTACACGACCGCAGAAAATGAATCGCCTGCGGATCGACGCTTTCGGACCAGTGCCAGGTGCGCGAGCATCTTTTGTTCGATAATTCGAGTCGTAGCTGTTCCACCGGACGTGGCCACCGCCATCCCGGCCTCACTCCACTTGCGTCGAAACGTGGTACTGAGGGCAATTCGAGCGTGTCGAGTTCGAACGATATTAGTTACTATGAAAAATTTCAATACTGAAATGTTATTTGTCCTGATGTGTCGTTATTACTCTCAAATATCCATAATATATTGTCTATTGAGTATCAAGCGGTTCGGTTTGAAGTCGCTCGAAAAATCAGGTCTATCCCAGCAGTCCCCACGCTACCGGAAAAATGCCGTTCCAAACGCTGACGTCGGCACTGTATTGGAACCGATACAGCCGCTAATGGCCGATTCATGCGGTCTATCCCTAGTTTGACCGACGTGGCAGGACGAGTACACTCATCCGTTTCAGATCGGCAGACGACAAAGCGAGAATACGCGGCTGTGAACCAGGAGAAGATCTCACTGGGAACGGAGAAACGTACCGATGGCAGAAACGAATTTGGAGAATCGTAGTCGCTCGAATCGATCTCTAATATATAATATATATGTAAAGAAGTCACATAAGTATAGAGTATTATTTATAATAGGTGTTTCTCTATTTCCTATATAATTGAGATAGACTGGTACGACCGAGGCCAGAGACACATGTGAACGTAGCAGGCACGAGTGTCGGGATTTTCGTGCTCGATTCGTCGAATGTATCATCGGATTCCGTATTCGATAGGCTGGATTTTTACCTGTTGCTCCTGTTGTGGTGGACGATGGAACAAAAAAGCGCCCAGGCCAACTCGGAGATCACCGTCCGAGTCGAGAATATTGGTGGGATCGACTCGGTCGAACGAACGATCCAGCCCGGGCTGACGGTTCTGACGGGGCGAAACGCCACGAATAGAACCTCATTCATGCAATCATTGATGGCTGCCCTCGGAAGCAAAAGCGATCAGATCTCGCTAAAGAGCAACGCGAGTAAGGGGTCCGTGGTTGTCGACACCGACGAGGGTGAAGTCTATACGCGCACGTTGCAGCGTTCAAATGGTACAGTGGTAATGGATGGGGAGCCGTATACCGACGAGCCGGAACTTCTCGATTTATACGCGTTTTTGCTCCGAGAAAATCCAGTTCGGCAGGCGGTCGAACGCCAAGAAGACCTCCACGATATCCTGATGCGTCCCCTCGATACCGACGAAATTGAACGGGAGATCGAACGCCGGACAAGAGAGCGAGAACGGATCGATCGAGAGCTTTCCGACATTTCCGAGAAGAAAGAAGCCCTTCCCTCACTCGAGCAACGACATCACAATCTCGAGTCGGAACTCGAGTCCTTGCGGGAGAGCGAACGGGAACTCGAGGAAGAACGGGACGACCTCGAAGAAGAACAGCCTGCCGAACACGTCACACAACGAAGTGACGAACTGGATGAAAAACTTCACGAACTTGAGACGGAGCGAGCCCAAATCGATAAACAGATCCAACGCAAGAAAGCGAAAATCGAAGGAGAGCGATCCGAAATCGAGTCGACGACGGTGCCGGCGGTTGACTGGGACGACCTCGAAGAAAAACACGACCGGTTGCAAATCCAACTCGAGGAACTGCAAACAGAAATCGAGGAAGCCCAGCAGATCAGATCAAATCTCTCAAACGGGCTTCAAGCTGCCCAGACGCTTCAGAACAACAGTTTCTCTCTTGACAAAGCACTCGAAACGATAGACGATTCAGTTGACATTCCCAATGGACCACTCCTTAGATCCGACGATTCCAATGATACGGTTACAGACGAGTCAATTTCTGACGTACTGGTCCAGGACGTTCCGTCGCGGTGTCTCGCCTGTGGGTCGACACTTCAAAACGATGCGAACGAACAGATCATCGAGCAGTACAAGGCACTGAACAAAGGCCTCGTTGCGAAGATCCACACACTAGAACGAAAAGAGGCCAATATGCAGGATGAGCTCGACGACATCGAGGACACAATCCAGGAGCATCGTCGCGCTATCGACCGAATCGAGCGAGCCGAACAGAGTATCGATGATACCAACGCCGAAATCGAACAACTCCGTGAGGATCGGGACGCGGTCGTCGCGGAAATAGACCGGTTAACGTCGGAACAATCGAGTGCGGACCTCGGCAGTAATATCGACGAAACCACGAAACGGTACAATGCTGTCCGCGACGAACTTCGCAATCTCCGCGTTGAAATCGACAGAACGGAGTCGGAGCTGGTGGACGTAACAGAGAAAATAGACGCCATCGAAGACCGAGTAGCTGCCCAGAACCGTCTCGAAGAGGAACGGGAAGCGATTGTCGAGCGACTCGAAGAACTGCGAACGAAGGTTGAACAGACCGAAATGGAGCTCGTCGAGCAGTTCAATGAAAACATCGACATGGTTCTCGACTTGCTGGAGTACAAAAATATCGAGCGAATTTGGATTGAGCGAACCGGAGCGAGCGACCAGAGTGTACGTTCAGCTGAGAACGAAACCACGTTTGACATCCATATAGTGCGCAAAGACGCTGACGGCGTCTACGAGTGCCAGTTGCAACATCTCTCCGAGAGCGAACGAAATGTAACCGGGCTTATCGTCGCACTGACGGGGTATCTCGTCCACGACGTCGCGACCCACTGCCCGGTGATTCTTCTCGACAGCGTCGAAATGATCGATGCGAACCGAATCGCAGCGTTGGTATCGTTTCTCAGTGAGCAGACGGAGTATTTAATTGCCGCGTTGTTGCCAGAAGATACGGCAACAGTTATCGAGTCCGAGACGGCCGTAACGGAGGCGATTACGATCGGTAATTCACCTGATTAACCGAACTCATTCCGTAACTGGACCCGTTAGTTCGTCATCGCAGGCTCGACACCCGTTCGCTTCGACGAACTCGATCGCTGGATATTCTCGTCCACAGTTGACACAGGTGATCCTGATATCGACCGTTACAGTTCGGTTGGTTTCCTGGAGGATACCCGCATTTTCGAGCGAGCGATTTGATTCCTTTGTCACCGTCTCGACCTGTTCTTTCAGTCCATCAAGTCGGCTCGTGACCTTCTCTTTGAGTTCCTCCGGCGAACTACTTTTCCTATACTTCTCACTTGCCTTGGCATCGTGATAATTCTTGAGATAGTCGTACACGACGCCGAACGTAACGAAGTCGTTGGTGAGCGAGTCGACGTCGATTCCTTCAGATTCCATCCAATTCGTCACCTCGTTAATATCACCCTGTGAAACGTCCTCGAACCGGCTATCAGTTGACGACCGAGCAGCGAGTCGGGTGGCGATTCGATCAGGTGGATACTCCATTGGAGTCATCCCTTGCAGCTCAGAACCGACGACGGCTGAAACGATTTCCGCGTTCACGAGATCGGCCAGTTCCCTGATCGACTTCCGCGACGAATCATCACGCGTCCAGAGATCAACGAGCGTTTCATCGAGTCCCTCGAGCTCGTAATCGTCAATCACGCGAGCAACTTTCTGTCCAGGTTTGCCCATACCTGCTATTACCTCTCCAGATAGATAGCAACTGGCGTCTATATCGGTACCGGTTGACCATATGCAGGTACGTAATTTAAGTAAACATATTACCATTATCTCGATATTGACCAGACAGATGGGGGACAGATAATGGGAGATGACGATACACTACTGGACCGGTTGGATCGACTGGAGATCTCGGTTAGGCGAAACCGTCAGCGACTTCGGCACCAACGGAAAGCGCTTGATCGTCAGAGAACACGCGGGGAGAAATTCGAACACGAATAGCTTTCAGAGGGGACTTTATGCTCCCAAAATGCATCGTGCTCAAAATCAGTTCTTTCGATCGTTATTAAGAAGACAGGAGTATATCATAATATATACACTACAGGAGTCACAATAGCTTCGGCTAGTCGGAAAATCATTTCAACGGCTCTGGTGAATCGACAGGCGGCGTCAAGTTGAATCGTCGTAACTAGGAAGTTGAAGCGGGAAATTGCGGATGGTTCATGTCCAAAATATCCCGTTTCACTGTAAAGTCGTAACGTTGAGGGGTGTCAGCGATAACAGTATTGAAATGGTCGAGCCAGTGGGAGTTGGTGAACTCAATGCTCGGCCACTCACATCAAGCGGTCCACGAGTGGTATACCGCCCTCGCTGACCTGTTCGACCCGGAACCTGACGAACATGGAACAGTGGTCGTCGACGACCGCGAAGTGTACGTCTGGGTGGCAATCGAACGTCACACTTACGAGGTGATCCACGTCGAGGCCTCGCTCGGCCGATCCGAGCTCGATGCTCGCCGCTCGTTAT